>JAJZZC010000033.1 GCA_021797775.1 Bacillota bacterium | reverse complement strand
TGTAGGGGCTCAGATTACGTGGCGGCAGCAAACCTTTTCCTGCTCGGGAAGAGGGTCACTTCTTGGGCACCGGCCTCCAGCCCCTGTGCCGCCTGGCCGCTGCCGGGGTCAAGGCCGCGCAGCGGGCGTCAGCCCTTGGCCTTGACCCCAAGGCGGCCGGGCATAGCCTGCGTCTGGGCGGTGCCTCTCGGCGACTGCCATTGTGCACAAACAGACGACAATCGCCGCGAGCGGCTACAGTCAGTAGCAGCCTCAGGGCAGATGCGGCGCAAGGCAGAGAGGGTACCGCGGCATGGTTGCCGGGGGTGTTCCACGCATTGTGAGGAGTGCCCGCGACAGGCCGGGGTGTGCCCGTTTGGGGGCGGGGCCGCGGGCTTCTTGGGCGTGGTATGCTAACCGGGGGAGGCACTGTGCCGGCACAAGATTGGACGCGGGTAAAGGTGGTGGGCCGCCGGACGGGATTGCCTCCGGTCGGTCTGACGGAATATGGCAGGCTGGCCCGGACCAGCAACGTCCTGGGCGGCGGGACCGTCGTTCGGCCGAGGGGGGTGTACCGCTTCCGATCCTTTGAGGCGGCGCAGGAGTGGTGGGATACGGCGTGGACGGTCCGTCCGCGCGAGCCCCTACCCCCGACGACCTGGCGAGGTTATGCAATGCACTGAACGCCGCCGGCGCCAGGTACATCGTTCTGGGTGGCATGGCGGTCAACTACTGGGGGTATCACCGCGCCACAGAAGACGTCGGTAAGCATTCGGTGAAGTGCGTGCTGAGCCACTAGCTGTGGTACGCGCTCGCCACGGGGGTGCCGTCGACCCACCAGGCGTAGCGGTCCCAACGCAGTTCACCGAACAGGTACTTGTCGACCCTGCTGTGGAGAATATGAGGAGAGTGAAGGACGGGATGGAGGTGCTGCCAGACAAGGCGATCCGCGAAGTAGCCGACACGGATGTTGAAGAATATACCGTCGTGCGCGTCGTGGACGAGATCACCGTAGATCTGATGGCGCGGATCGGCGATGTGGTTTTTGACAACGCCGAATCTGTTACAGTCGTGGTCAACGACGTGCCCATTCCGATCGCATCGCTAAACACGCTTATCGCCACCAAGCAGGGACTACGTCCCAAGGATATGCGCGATCTGCGATTTCTCTTGCGCAGGCAAGAGCTGGAGACAGAAACCGGCCAAGGCAAGTAGGGCGAGGCCAACCACGGGTGGTTCAGCCAGTGTAAACACGTTCGTCTGGCCCACCGCCGGGGGCGGGGGGACGCGGCGTGCCGAGGAGGGCGGGACACCGCCGGTACCCGCCAGCCGGGGCAGCGCCGCGCCGAGGCGTGGGGGCCCTCCGGTGCAGGGCGCACATGGTCCGGGGGTGCGCCGCGCTGGCGCGCCGCGCGCCCCCTCACCGCCCCCCGGGGAAGTGGGCCGCGATCTTGCGCTTGAGGAAGTCCACCGACCGCCGCATCTGCTCCATGCCGTCCATGCCGTCCTCGATGGAGATCCAGCCGTCGAACCCCTCGGCCGCCAGGGTGGAGAAGATGGCGTCGTAGTCGTTCATCCCCTGGCCCACCTCGCCATGGCGCAGGATCGCCGCGTAGCCGACGGCGTCCTCGATCTGGCGCAGCTCCTCGACGGTATGGCCCGGCAGCAGGTAGCGGTCGCTGGCGTGCATGCTCACCACCCGGCGCTTCACCGCGGCGAGGATGGCGAGCGGGTCCTCGCCGGCGAGCAACGCGTTGCTCGGATCGAAGTTGACCCCGAACCAGGGTGAGTCCACGCCGTCGACCACCTGCCGGAAGACCTCCAGGTGCTGCGCGAACTCCGGATACTGCCAGTAGTTGTCCTTGTAGTGGTTCTCGATGGCCAGTATGACGCCGCGGGCCTCGGCGTGCCGCAGGCAGGCCGCGATGCACGCGCGCACCCACTCCAGGCCCTCGCGCAGGGGCACCTCGGGGCGGCGCTGGCCGGAGAGCACGCGGCACGTGCGCGGGGCGGGGGCCTCGAAGAAGGCGACCAGGTCGATGGCCCGCTTCTGCTTCTCCACCTCGGCGGCGCGCACCGCCGGGTCGGGGTGGGTGAAGTCCGGCGAGTAGCAGAGCATGGGCATCTCCAGGCCATGGGCGCGCAGGCGCCCGCGGATGGCGCGCAGGTAGGCGGGGTCCTCGCTGGCGAAGAACCCCGGGTACATCTCCAGGCCCTCGACCCCCAGCGTCGCGCCGAGGTCGATCCACTGCTCCAGCGTCATGCTCCGCTCGACGCAGAGCTGGTCCATGTAGCACTTCGGGAAGGCGGCGATGCGCGGCACAGCCCGTTCTCCCTTGCGGCCCGAGTGGCGGGGGCTTCGTGCCCACCGGCCCGCCTCCTGCGCCGCCGCGGACGGGCGTCGGCGCGGCGGCGTTGGCGCCCGGGCACGGGTGGCGGCCTGGCGCGCAAACCGTTCTGACCTTCACGCGGACGGGTGCGCCTATCGTGGCGTCCCGTGCCGCGCGAACCGTCACGCCGAGCTAGACTGTCCGCCACGTCGCTGCGACCCGCGACCCGGATCCGCACGCGTTTCCCTGGACCGGATCTGGCGGTTGGATCCGCCCACGCTCGGCACGCGCCGGGGGCTCCGCCCCGTACGCATCGCTGGTATGGCAGGGCCGTCTCGACGTCGTGGCCGGCGCATTCCGGTTGTGGGAAGCCCCGCTGGACGGCGGAGGCCCCTCTGCACGTGAGAAAGTGGTGACCCGGGGCGGCTCACCACTTCTCCAGGATCGCCCCCTCGTCGCCGAGCCAGGCCTGCACCGCGGCCACCTCCGCGGTGCCGAAGCGCAGCACGGGGACGTCCTCGCGCAGCGAGCAGGCGGCGGCGACCCCCGCCGCGTCGCCCAGCACGCACTGGTTGGGCAGCGTACGCAGGGCCCACCACGCCCGCGATTCGACGCGCGCGGCGTGGCCGGCCAGCAGGAGGTTTTCCACCGGCGGGCACAGCAGGGCGTCCAGGGGCAGGTAGCAGGGGTTGGCCGCCGCGGCCGGCGGGGGCGAGACCTCGTCCGGGGTGTAGCCGAAGTCTTCCATCCAATAGAATCCGAGCCCCACGCGCCGCGGGCGGTGGCGCCAGTCCACGCCGTCGCCGGGCAGCGCCCCGGCGCCTGTCACGTCCTCCACGCGCACGGCGAAGGGGTCGGGGCGCCCGCCCATGCCGTGCGCGGACTCGCGGACGACGAGCACGCCCCCGGTGCGCGGCAGCCCGTCGGCGTCGCGGGCGACGCGCGCGCGCTCCAGGCCGGGAAAGCGGCGCAGGCAGCCGAGTAGGTCCGGACCGCCCACCAGGGAGCGGGCCTGCCGCCACGCCGCATCCAGGTCCAGCGCCCCCTCCGGCGTGGGTTCCACGTCGCGCTCCGTCCCCGCGTCGTAGGCGCGGCGCCGCGCGTCCACGTCATAGAGGAGCAGGCACTGCAGCCAGAAGGTGTCGGGCGCGCCCTCCCAGGCGCGCGGCGGTCCAACGCGCACGCCGGGGTGGGCCCGCGCGAACTCGGCGAGCAGCGGATCGGAGGCCGCCACCTGCCGGCCCCCCCAGAATAGGCGCCGCGGCCCCCCGGGCCCGTCCTCCCGCGCCACGCCCCAGACGGGTTTGTCCGCGGCGTCGCGCGCCGCCGCCAGGGCCTCCCCATCCACGCCCTGGACGGCGAACAGCAGGGTGGCGGCCATCTGGCGCGCGTCCGGGTCCCAGTCGGCCCGCCCCGGGCTGAGCGGAACCCCCGCGAGGCGCGCCAACCGGCCGGTGGCCGATGCGTCGATGAAGACGCGCGCCGTGACCTCCTCGTCCTCCTCGCCAGGCGCGGCAGCGCCCTCCCCGCCCGCGTCAGTCGCCGTGCCCAGGCGCACGGCGGCCAGCGCCGCGGGTGGACCCTTGCGCGCTCGGCGCGCCCGTGTGCGGCCGGTCAGGCCCTGGGCGGCCTGCGGGACCACCTCCAGGAGCTCGCGCCCCGAGAGGACACGCACCCCGGCTTCGGCCAGTTCCGCGCGCAGCGTTTCGGCGAGCCCTTCGGGGTCGAAGACGGGACCCGTCCTGTGCAGCCACCGGGCAAAGCTGCCGCCCTGCGGGTCGGCGCGCCGCCCGCCGTGGGTCCAGGGCCGCCGTTCCCAGGCGCAGAGCCCGCCCACGGTGGCCACCCCTCCGGGAGCGGATTCGGGGAAGCAGAGGACGACTTCGGTGCCGGGCCCGCCGCGCCGCGCGGCGCAGAGGGCGGCGGCGCAGCCGGGCAGCTCGCCGCCGTAGACCAGGATGTCAGCCATGGGTGGGGCGGCAACGCGCCATCCGGGGGCCGGGGCCCAGAGGCCCCGTTTCGCCCGTGGCCAGGGATGGCACGCGGCCTTCCTCCTTTTCTACATAACGGTCCTGCATAGCGGCCCGGCGGCGCCGCCATCCTCCGGAAGCCGCTCGGCACGGCGCCGCCCGGCCGGCGCCGCGGCCTGGGGCACGGGCACCAGCGCGCCATCCCGCGAACCTCGTGGTCGCCAGCCAGGGAGGGCTCGGCCTGTGCGGGGGATCGCGGGAGCGCGGCCCAGCAAGAAGGCCCGCGCGACGCCCTTGTTCCGCCGCGCCGACCACCGGTGGGGCCCGCCGCCGCGTTTCGCCGCGGGACGGTCCGAGGGCGGACGGGGCTGCGGGCGCACGGCTCAAGGGGGCCCGCCGACTGGGCTTCGGGGGGGCGCGGTGTCGCCTCAAGGTCTGCCCCGGGGGCAGAGGGATCTATTCAGCCCGTGCCCTCGGCTTTCCTTTCCCCTGGCTGCGGCCGCGGTTGCGACCGGCTGGCGTCGTTCCGCGCCGCGGTCTGCGGTCGCAGGCACGGGCCGCCCGGCGGCACGGCGCGGTGGCGGGCGCCGCGCCCCCGGTAAGCGGAAGACGGCCGCGCGGTGGCGCCGCGGGCCGGCGCGCGGGATGGCCGCGGCCGGGGGGAATCCTCCGTGCCGCCGATGGCCACAGGGCCCGTGCTGGGAGCGCCGAACGGCCCCTTTGCGCCCCTCCTGGTTGGTGCCTCCGGCGCTATGGCATTATGATGCACTGCGGTGCCAGCCCGCGCGCATTCCGGCCGGCGCCCGGCAGCGCCGGCCGCGACCGGCGCAACGTCTGGAGGGGGATCTTGTTGCCGAAGTACCAAGTGGGCCTGATGGGGCTGGCGGTGATGGGCGCGAACCTGGCGTTGAACATCGAGCGCAACGGCTTCCCCATCGCGGTGTTCAACCGCACCTGGTCGCGCACGGAAGCCTTCATTCAGGGACCTGCCAAGAACTGCAAGCAGTTGGCGGCGTTCCCGACTGTGGCCGAGTTCGCTGCGGCGCTGGAGCGTCCCCGCCGCGTCATCATCATGGTGCAGGCCGGGGCCGGGGTCGACGGTATGATCCAGCAACTCCTGCCACACCTGGAGCCCGGCGACATCATCATGGACGGCGGCAACTCGTACTTCCGGGACACGGAGCGGCGCGAGCGCGACTTGGCGGCGCGCGGCCTGCACTTCATCGGCACCGGCATCTCCGGCGGCGAGGAGGGTGCGCTGAACGGCCCCTGCATCATGCCCGGCGGCCCGCGCGACGCCTATGCCCTCCTGGAGCCGGTCCTCACGCGCATCGCGGCGCAGGTCTCCGACGGCGCGTGCTGCGCCTATATGGGCCCCGGGGGCGCGGGCCACTACGTGAAGATGGTGCACAACGGGATCGAGTACGGCGACATCCAGTTGATCTGCGAGGCCTACGCCGTCCTCTCCCAGGTGGCGGGCATGTCCGCGGGCGAGCTGGCCACGGTCTTCGCCGGCTGGAACCGCGGCGAGCTCGACTCCTATCTGATCGAGATCGCCGCGAAGGTGCTCGGCTACGTGGACCCCGACACGGGGCGGCCCTTGGTCGACCTCATTGTGGACAAGGCCGGTCAGAAGGGCACGGGCAAGTGGACCTCGCAGGAGGCGCTGGACCTCGGCGTGCCGATCCCCACCATCGACGCGGCGCTCTGGATGCGCAACATCTCGGCGCGCAAGACAGAGCGCGTGGCCGCGGCGGCGCGCATCGCGGGGCACCGCCTTGACGGCGTGGCCAGCGGGGAGCGCCAGCGCCTGGTCGACGACGTGGCGCAGGCGCTTTACGCCAGCAAGGTCGCCTCGTACGCCCAGGGCCTGGCCATGCTGGGCGCGGCCTCCGAGGAGAACAAGTGGGGCCTGGACCTGATCGAGATCGCCCGCATCTGGAAGGGCGGCTGCATCATCCGCGCGCAGTTGCTGGACCGGATCCAGGCGGCCTACCGCCGCGACCCGCAGCTGCAGAACCTCCTGCTTGATCCCTATTTTGGCGAGGTGGTCGCCTCGCACCAGCAGGCCTGGCGGCGCGTGGTCGACACGGCCGTGCGCCTGGGGATCCCGGTGCCCGCGACCGCAGCCTCGCTGGCCTACGTCGACGCCTATCGCAGCGCGCGCCTGCCAGCCAACCTGCTGCAGGGGTTGCGCGACTTCTTCGGGGCGCACACCTACGAGCGCACCGACAAGGAGGGTGCCTTCCACACCCAGTGGGAGGGGGCGGCGACGAAGTGAGGTGGCCGCGGGGCCTCGGCGGTAGCCGGAGCGCCCCGCGGCCCCGGCCCGCTGGTCCGGCGGGGCACCGCAGCGGGCCCGGGGGGACGCGCGCGCGTCCCCGAACGGGCGGCCACCCCCAGGGACGCCGCGCCGCGCCGCTCCGGGCGAGGAGCCACGGCACCACGGGGCGTCACTTCAACCTGACTTTCGCAAAGGGGCGGCCGGTCACCTTGGTGCCCAGGGGCCGGCCCCTCGCCACGACCTCACCCGCTGGCGTCGCGGGGTCCTTCTGCGCCAGCGGCGTCCGCCTGGCACTGCGAGATTCAGGTTCAAAGGTGCCACACCCAAAGGAGGGTGGGGTGCGCGGGCACAGGCGGCGTGCCCGAAGCTCTCGGCAAAGTGCGTCGGGCGGTCGCCTGACATAGGGGACGCGCCGGTACTGGCGGGCGCCCTCCGCCCCGCACGCCCCGTGCGGGCGCGTGGAGGTCGGGCGGTCGCGGCCGGTGGACGGGCCGGTCGTGGGCCTCGGCCGGAGTGCGTTCGCCACGCTGCCGGACAGGACGAATTGGAGGTGCCCCGGCTGCTCCGGGGCGGGCGCAGCGGCCGCTCGCATACCCGCCGCGGCTGCACCGCCGCCAGCAACGGGACCTGCGCAACAGGCGGCAATCGGCTGCCGGGTTGGCCTGGCGGCACCGGCGCCTCCGGTGTCGGCGGCAGAACTTCGCGCGGCAACGGACCACTGAAGGGGCGAAAACCGAGCCGGTCATCGGGGTCGAGACCCGCTGGCCGCAGTCGGGCGGAGGTCCTCGCCCGCTACCCGCCGCCGTGATGCCCTGGACGGTTACCATCACCGGCAGGTCCGAAAAAGACCTGCGCCCCTTGTCGCGCGACGGACGGGTCGTGCGGCGCGCTCTGGGTCACTGGGCCGCCACGGGCTCGCGAGACTGGGCGCCGCTGTGCAACCGCGCGCCGCCCACTGGCCGTGCGTGGGGCGCACATGGCGCTTCACGTGGTCTTGGACGAGGCAGAACGCACGGCTCAGGTTCGGCCCGTCCTGTCCCGCGGGTCCGCCTACACGCCTTAACCCACCCCCCCCGCATCGCGCAAGCGTTCGAGCAATCGGCTCAGAAGCCACTCCCTGCGCCGGGTCTCGCGGAGGACGCATGGGTGCGAGCCGCGAAGCCGGCACGACAAGCGCTTGACGCGTAGAGCGCACGGCATGCATTATCCGCATAGGAGGGGATGCGGGTGGCAGAGGATTCAGGAGGAGGGGCCGTGTCGGAGCGCGCGGCGCGGCTCAAGGCGGAGCTGCTTGGGGAGTTCTCGCTGACGGCGGACGACATGGCTGCGGTGCTGGAGGTCGACCGCAGCACGGTCTACCGCTACATCCAGGACGGGGCGTTGGCGGCGCTGAAGATCGGTCGGGAGTACCGGCTGTCCGAGGCCGACGTGCGCGCGTTCCTGCAGGCGCTCGTGGCGCAGGAACGGCAGCGCGTGAGCGATCTGCGCCTGCGCGCGCTGGCCGGGACGGAGGGCGAGGGCGGGCCGCCCCCGCGCGGGCCCCGGCGGGAGCAGGGGGGAGGGGGGTCCCGCGGGCCCAAGGAGCACAAGGAGCGGAAGGAGCACCGAGACCACAGGGGGGGCAAGCCCGGCCGCGCCCACGGGGCGCCCCAGGGGCGCAGGGAGCAGCCCGGGTTCGGTCGCTACTCGGAACGGGCGCAGCGGGTGGTCATCGTCGCGCAGGCGGCGGCCAGGGAGGCGGGCAGCGGGTCGGTGGCGCCGCAGCACCTCCTGCTGGCGCTCTTGAGCGACGAGGTTGGCGGGGGTGGGCGCGAGGTGCTGGCGGACCTGGGCGTGGACGTCGCCGGTCTGCGCCAGGCGGCGGCCGCCAGCCTGCCGGCGCCCGCGCCGGACCCCGCCCCGGCCGGTGGCATGATCTTCACTCCCGCCGCCAAGGCCGTGCTGATGGAGGAGGCCGTCCTCGCGGCCCGCGACCTGGGGCACGCCTACGTCGGTACGGAGCACCTGCTGCTCGGCCTGTTTGCGGAGCCGGTCGCCGCGGGCGTGCTGCGGGCGGCTGGCGCCGAGCGCGATGCGGTGGCGGCCGCGGTACGGCGGCTGGCGCCGGTGCGCGGCCCGGGGCCGGAGCGGCGCGGGCCGCACGGTGGCGGGTCCCGCGGTGACGGGCCGGTGGGCGGCGGCGCGCTGGCCGCGGCCGAGCGCGAGGCGCGCAGCCGCGGCACGGGCCATCTCCACCCAGCGCATGTGCTGCTGGCCTTGCTGTCGGACGCCCCCGAGGTGGCGGGGGGCGAGGGGCGGGTGGCGCTAGATGCGCTGGTAGCCGATCAGCCGGCGCTGCGGGTGGCGGCCGAAGGCCTGTTGCCCAAGCCCGCCTTCGATCCGGGCGAGCCGGCGCGGCTGGAGTGGGGTACGCGCGTGCGTGTGGTACTCGGGCGCGCCCGGAGCGCCGCCGAGGCGAGCCCCGAGGGACGGGTGGCGGGGGAGCGGCCGTCGGTCGCGGTGCCGGACGGACCCGAGGGCGTGGAGCGGCGTGACGCGACGGCTGACCTGCTGGTGGGGCTGTATGCCGATCCCGAGGTGGCGGGGGTGCTGGAGGCGGCCGGGGCGACCGAGGCCGCAGTGCGGGCGCGGTTGGGGCGGCGGGTGGCGCAGGGCGCGCGCGGATAGGCGGAGCGGCCCAGCCCGGACGGCGTGGCCGGCGCTCGCGACGGCGGGGGAGTGGCGCGCCAGAGAGGGCTTGCGCCCGGGTGCACGGGGACGGCCGGCGCCACGCGGGTGCGGGCGTGGTGGCGCCGGCCGTCGTCCCGGTGAGCGGTGATCGTGCGTGACGGGCGGCTCTGAGCCGTGTATGCCGCACAGGCCCTGCATCCGGCGGCGGTTGGTGGCGGGCGGGGGCCCGAGCGGGTCGCCACTACGGTGCGACGGGGGGCGCCGACGGCGATGCGGGGCCCTGGCCTACGGGATCCCACAGCGCCCGGGCCCCGCCGCACCACGTCCCGTTCCGGCTCGGAACGGCTACCAGGCAGGCTTGGCAGTTGGCGCCCACGACCAGCGTACAGATCATGACTGTGCCTGCGGCAACGGTGCTGGACTGCAGCGGCAGGCGGTTCGGGGCGAGACCAAGCGCCGCGGGGGATGCCGCCAGCAGCAGATCGCAGCCCAGCTGAGCAGAGGCGCGGCGCCGCGGCCGGCGGCAACGGTGGATGCCGGCCCGTGCCCCACTTGGCGGATCGCGGCGCGCTCCCTGCCCCCTGACCGAAGGCGGGAGCGACTGCGACGGATACGCGCTCGCGACCGGCAGGCGCCTCCTCGGGGGTGGGCAGGCTGCGGGACCCCCGGCGGGGGCGACCTTTGAGTTCGCCGAGCGTCCGTCGTATACTGGCCGGGGAGCGTTTGCTCGTAGTCAGATTGGCGGTTTGGTGACGTTTGCGCCCGAAGTGTCCAGATTCTTTGGGATCGTCGTCGCCATTTACCCTGAATCTCGCAGTGTCAGGCGGGCGCCGCTGTCGCAGAAGGACTCTGCCATACGAGCGGGTGAGGTCGTGGCGAGGGGCCGACGCCTGGGCGCGAAGGCGCCGTGCAACCCCTTTGCGAAAATCAGGTTTACTACCGCGACCATGCGCCCCCCCACTTTCACGCACGGTACGGTGGCAACGCGGTGGAAATCGACATCGAATCCCTCGCTATTCTGGCTGGGGGACTTACGCCGCGTGCCCTTGGGATGGTCATGGAGTGGGCGGCCGCGCATCAAGCGGAGTTGATGGCAGACTGGCAGTTGGCTAGGCAGAGTGCTCAGCTGAAGCACATCCCGCCGCTGGAGTGAACGACATTGCAACGCGGTGCTGTTGCGCCCGATGTGCTGCGCGTGGAACCGCTAGCAGGCCGTAGGCTCCGTCTCACCTTTGCGGATGGTCTGACCGGTATCGTGGATCTCGATCGGCTGGTGGGCGATTACGATGGCGTGTTCGGCCCACTCAAAGATGAGGCGTTCTTCCGCCGTGTCTCGGTGGATAGAGACTTGAGTACCATCGTCTGGCCGAACAGTGCGGACTTGGCACCGGACCTGCTGCATGCAGCTGCCCTGGAGTCAGCGGTGGGATCAAGGCCAGAGCATCCTGCTTCCTGAGGAGCGTCCCTCTCGCTAGCAGCCGGCCGCCGGCCGAGTTCGGCGTCGTCGGAGCGGCTCACCGTCCTGGTCGGCACGGCGGAGATGTGCTCTTGAGTCGGGCGCCAGACCACGCGACCATTGGCGACTTGGTACCCGCGATCGTCCAGATGCCCCCAAGCCGGCCAGGGCAGGTGCTACGCCTTAGCCCTCGGCAAACCGTTCTGCGACGTGGTCCGGCGCGCATATTGCGCCGCAAGCTCCGCCGAGCCGCAAAGGCAGCCGTACGCTACCCTGTGCGCCCCACCATGGAGATCGCGCAGGAAATCGCCGGGCTCTTCAACCGCGGCGACGACGAAGGCGGGCTTGCCGCCGACTGCAGACCGGCGGCGGGGAAGGGAGGCGGGACAGGGGACGGCCCGTAGACCACGCCCGGCGTGCGGGACCCTTGCGCCGAGCCTCCGCAGGCCTGTGTATTCCAGGCGTGCCGCGGCGCCCGCATACCAAAGGGGCGCCGCCTGCGGCACCTAGCCTACACGAGCCTGCACTCGGCGCAAGGGCTGCGCGCGCCCTGCGGGCGCGTCCCCGACGCTGGGCTCCTGCAGCCGGCTACCGCCTCCCAGCATCTTCCCCTTTGCGCGCCAACATCCGTGACGCCACCCTGGCGGCCGACGATCGCCCAGGCAGGCAAGGCGCCCCCCGCGTTGAAGTCACGGCTCTGACCGCGGTCGTGCAGGGGCCCGCCGACGGCGGCGGGAGGACCGTGGTGGGTCCATGGCCGGTGTGGGCAAGCGGGTGTTCTGTGCGAGCCACGAGGTAACGCGCCAACCCCGGACTTCGCTCGCACTCTGGAGGGCGTGAGCCCGTTGGCCTTCGGGCCAGGCAACTTGAAAACCGATCGGCGCCGGGCTCCGCGCAGGACGTCGCTCGCACTCGCGCCCGGTGTGCCAAGCGGGAGAAGGGGCCCCGGGCGGGCGGTTTCCGCGGCCTTCGGGTCGCGGCCCCATTGAAGGCACCTGCAGCCACCCGGCGGCGTTGCGGCCCTTGCAGGTTTCCGCGGCCTTCGGGTCGCGGCCCCATTGAAGGTGAAGCGATCGACGCGATCGCCCAAAAGATCGCCGAAGTTTCCGCGGCCTTCGGGTCGCGGCCCCATTGAAGGTTGGAGAAGTCGAGCAGGTAGACATCCCCTGGCAGAGTTTCCGCGGCCTTCGGGTCGCGGCCCCATTGAAGGCCCATTCCGGCTCCCACGGTCACGACGAGACTACGCGTTTCCGCGGCCTTCGGGTCGCGGCCCCATTGAAGGTGGTCATGTCCTTCAGCGCCCAGTCCAAGCTCAAGTTTCCGCGGCCTTCGGGTCGCGGCCCCATTGAAGCCAGACGCAGCACGTGGAGGTCGGCCGGCGGTTGGAGGTTTCCGCGGCCTTCGGGTCGCGGCCCCATTGAAGCCCGGACCGATCCCCGCATGTCCGCTCCCCCTTCCGGCCGGTTTCCGCGGCCTTCGGGTCGCGGCCCCATTGAAGCCTGTTGACGTGGGCCGTCGCCGACCCGTTGGATCAGGTTTCCGCGGCCTTCGGGTCGCGGCCCCATTGAAGCCCTTCGGATCCGGAGAGCGGGTCACCGGGGCACCCGGGTTTCCGCGGCCTTCGGGTCGCGGCCCCATTGAAGCGCCCCAAGGGCTGCAGCCCACCACTCTTGCTCAAGGTTTCCGCGGCCTTCGGGTCGCGGCCCCATTGAAGCTTGCCCTTCCAGACGAACGTGCCCGCCGCCGCCGGCGTTTCCGCGGCCTTCGGGTCGCGGCCCCATTGAAGCACTAATAGCAATATGATTTATGTCTCTGCTGCGGCAGTTTCCGCGGCCTTCGGGTCGCGGCCCCATTGAAGCACCCCGTATTCCGCCCTACCACGCATCACACTGTCCCCAGTTTCCGCGGCCTTCGGGTCGCGGCCCCATTGAAGCTCCCCCACCTCCACCTGCCTGATCACCACGGGCACGGGGGTTTCCGCGGCCTTCGGGTCGCGGCCCCATTGAAGCTACCACAAGTTCTTCTGCAGCGGTTTCCTCCATCTCAGTTTCCGCGGCCTTCGGGTCGCGGCCCCATTGAAGCCTCGCCTTGATGGTCCACCAGGCACCGGCCGAGGGCGGTTTCCGCGGCCTTCGGGTCGCGGCCCCATTGAAGCACCACTGAGTTGTTTGCGACCTGCTGCTGAGGCGGGGTGTTTCCGCGGCCTTCGGGTCGCGGCCCCATTGAAGCCGGTCCCGACGGCGCCGGGGGTACCGGGTGGGAGTGGGTTTCCGCGGCCTTCGGGTCGCGGCCCCATTGAAGCCTGCCGAGGAAGGGCGGGCCGATGTGGTCAGCCCGGACGTTTCCGCGGCCTTCGGGTCGCGGCCCCATTGAAGCTTTCTATCGGTGGGACTATGGGCGCCTGAGCCATCAAGTTTCCGCGGCCTTCGGGTCGCGGCCCCATTGAAGCATTTGGGGGAGCACGCGGTGGGGATTGGGGGACGTGGGTTTCCGCGGCCTTCGGGTCGCGGCCCCATTGAAGCGTCCCTGGCCTGGTCGCCTCGGCATGCTGCGTCCGCGTTTCCGCGGCCTTCGGGTCGCGGCCCCATTGAAGCCATCGGCACCCCTGCCGCCAGCTGGATGCTGGCTGCGGGTTTCCGCGGCCTTCGGGTCGCGGCCCCATTGAAGCTGGAGTGCCCACGGAGAAATACTGAATCGACCCCCGCGTTTCCGCGGCCTTCGGGTCGCGGCCCCATTGAAGCGCCGTGATACTAGGTCCAGGACGCGCACCATGACTGGTTTCCGCGGCCTTCGGGTCGCGGCCCCATTGAAGCCCGCGCTGGTGGAGGCCGAGCGCGTCCGCGCCCTGGAGGTTTCCGCGGCCTTCGGGTCGCGGCCCCATTGAAGCGTGAGCGTTGCGGCTGCTGAAGTGGTGCCGGTCCCAGTTTCCGCGGCCTTCGGGTCGCGGCCCCATCGAACCTTCGCCGGCCTCGATGGGGTGCTCCCCAAAGAGGTGGTTTCCGCGGCCTTCGGGTCGCGGCCCCATTGAAGCAGCGATACCGAGGTTTCGGAGTTTTGTGTGGCGGGAGTTTCCGCGGCCTTCGGGTCGCGGCCCCATTGAAGCCCGGGCCGGGGCGTGGCCACCCGGGGGGCGCTTCCGGTTCCGCGGCCTTCGGGTCGCGGCCCCATCGAACCTTCCAGGGCCTCGCACACCTCGGGATCAACCCCGAGTTGGCGTGGCCTTGGCGCCGTGGTCCCCCTTCGCACGTCATTGGTGGCCCCGGCCCGCCCCGGCCACCAGATGGTCCCCCTGCGCCCTGTCGATGCGAGGAGGTCGTCAGAGGTTGTGACCCCGGGGGCCGCCCGCCCGCCGGGGCGCCCCCTGGGTTAGCGATCGCTGTCGTACAGCCGGTAACGGGTGCGGCGATCACGGTGCCGAACGTGCGCCGCGGGGCAGGCCAGGTGGAGCGCGGGCCTCATCTGTGAACATCCAGAAGGGCGGACAGGTCTACGGACGTTGGTCGCGGTGCCCGTCCGCTACCGAAGGGCGACGATACTGGCGCTGGCGCGCTGCCGATAACCCCGCGACATCTCGGAGGCGGCCAACGGCACCGTCGGCGCCGGCGCCGACAGGTGGGCGCAATCATGCTCCATCTAATGTAGGTTTCCACGGCGCCACGGGGCCGACGGGCATGTCGCCGCTTGAACGAAGCCTTTTCCTGACGCACCACGTAGAGAGGTTGCCACTTTGTCCCGGTTTGGCGCGCGCGGCCATCGGTCGACCTCGCGTTCGCTCCCGGCGCGCGTGGAACATGCCAGTGCCGAATCACCGCGTCCTCCGTTACGCGCAGGCGGGGCCCCTCGCGTCATCTCGGCTCACCCTCGTGGAAAGGGGCAGGTTCCCGGTTCAGGTCGGCTCCGCGGCATGTGCCAGCCAGATGGTCGTCTGGGGGCCGACGCGGGCGATTGGGTGGTGAAGGTGGGGGTCGGGCGAGATCGAGCCCGACACCGCTTGTCGCGCAGAGACGGACGACTCCCTGACCGGGGACGCCACAGCGAGACCATCGGGAGCTGTGGACCCACCATAAGATGTGATGGCAGCCCCCCATGGGTATTACGGATCTGCGCGGGCCTTCCGATGACAGAATCAGGGCGTCGTGCCGTTCAGGCCTCCGGTAGGTGGTCCGCGCCGCGAGCAGCGACGGGTGCCGCCGCGCCAGCCGGTCGGGTTGAGTCGGCGCGCCGGGAGGCGGGGCCGGATGGATGCCAAAGACACGGACCCTCAAGGGGCCGAGGATCTCGACCTGGTACCCGCGCGCATGCTCAACGAGTTTACATATTGCCCGCGCCTGATGTATCTGGAGTGGGTCGACAACACGTTTGTGGATAGTGCGGACACCGTTCAGGGACGGTTCGTGCACCGGCGGGTCGATCAGGAGCGCGGCGACTTGCCGCCTCCGTCCGCAGGTGAGACGGCGGAGACGTTGCATGCACGCTCGCTGACTCTTAGCGACGATGCGCACGGGATCATCGCACGCCTTGACCTCGTGGACGTACACGAGGGAGAGGTGGCGCCGGTCGAGTACAAGCGAGGGGAACCGCCAGACAATCCCGAACACTCCTGGGAGCCGGAACGGGTGCAACTGTGCGCACAGGTGCTTGCCCTCAGGCACAACGGTTACCGCTGCGAAAAGGGCATTCTGTACTACGCCGGATCGCGCCAAAGGATCGAGGTGCCGATTACGGACGAGTTGGTTGCGCGGACTCTGGGTTTACTGGCGCAGCTGCGCACCACAGCCGCGCAGCCCGTATCACCACATCCTCTTGTGGACAGCCCCAAGTGTCCCCGGTGTTCTCTGGTAGGGATCTGCTTACCGGACGAGACCCACCTCTTGTCGGGTGATGACACCGTGCCCCGGGTCCGCCGCAAGGAGATCCGATTGCTGTATCCGGAACGTCCAGATGCCTCTCCGCTGTACATCACGGAACAGGGTGCACGCGTGGGGGTTACGGGTGAACGCCTGGTGGTCCGGCTAGACAAACGGATCCTGGCCGACATGCGTCTGATTGACGTCTCCGAGGTGGTCGTCCTCGGAAACGTGCAGGTCTCTACACAGGCGCTTCAGCATTTGGCGCAACGTGAGTGCCCCGTGCTGTTCTATTCCCACGGCGGCTACTTCTATGGATTTGCGCATGGAATGCCGGCTCGGAATGTGCGCGTGCGGGCGCAGCAGTTCCGGGTTGCGGGCAGTGAAGAGGCGTCCCTGCCGTTTGCCCGTTGGATTGTACGCACCAAGCTACTCAATCAGAGAACGTTGCTGCGACGCAATGCTCGGGAACTGCCTGACCGTGTCGTGCCCCAACTGCGTGGCTTGGCAGGCGCCGCATTGCGGGCACAGTCACGGGAGGCGTTGCTCGGCATCGAAGGTTCGGGGGCGAACGTGTATTTCAGCCACTTCCAGCGCATGCTCACCTGCGATCCGGGTACGTTCGACTTCTCCACGCGCAACAGACGTCCGCCGCGTGATGCCGTGAACGCGATGCTCTCCTTCGGCTACGCCATGCTGACCAAGGACCTGACGGTGGTCGCCTTCGCGTTGGGCTTGGACCCGTATGTTGGCGTGTTCCACCAACCAGGCCGCGGCCGGCCCGCGCTGGCGCTGGACGTCATGGAGGAGTTCCGTCCGTTGGTGGTGGATTCTGTGGTCATCAATGTCATCAATCGTGGGGTCATTGGGCCGAAAGAGTTTCTCGCACGCGGTGGGGCCGTGGCCCTCACCCCCGATGGGCGGCGCCGCTTCATCCTGGCCTACGAACAGCGGATGGACTCCCTAGTCACGCATCCCGTCTTCGGGTATCAGATCTCTTACCGGCGGGCGCTCGAGGTACAGTTGCGGCTCTTCGCGCGTGCCTTGACGGGTGAATTGCCCCGCTACCTGGGCTTCCTGACGAGGTGATCTGTGATCGTGCGTAACTCCTATTTGGTGTGCTATGATATCGGGGATCCGAAGCGTTGGCGTGCGGTGCACAAACTGATGCTCGCCTATGGTCAGCCTCTGCAGTTGTCTGTCTTCCTGTGCCGTCTCTCCGAGGTCGAATACGAGCATATGCGAGGCCGCGTGCTGGAGGCGTTGAACCGCGCAGAGGACGCGTTCGCCGTCGCCCACCTTGGGCGGGAAGGGACGGACCAGGTCGACACCTACGGCTTGACGCGCTGGGACAAGGGGCGCCGCGTGGTGGTGTAGGTGGCGGGGCTGTTGCCGTTGCCGCGTTGCAGGGTGCGTAATCGCTCTCGCCGTCGTCGTCGTTGTCGGTCTCAGGTTGTGGGCACCACGCCCACCGCGCGCCACGGCCTTCCTCCGTCGCCGGGAGCCGTCGCGCGATGGATCAGTCGACCGTACCGCGGACCTGATGCGTGTCCGCTCGGCGGGGCCCCGTACGCGCGTGGCCCCATTGAAGGCCAACGTGCTCGGTTCTTCGGCGCGGGCCACTGGCACACCCTCCCGCACCCCGGTGGGGTAGCGGGCCCCCTTGGCGACCGGGGCGCACGCCTTGTGACGCACAGGTGGTCGCGCCCCCGCCGTCTCCTCATGGTGCGTGGCGCCATGCGCGGGCTGGCCGAAGGACTGCGCATACCGGGTTTGTGGCACGGCAGGAAGTGCTTGCCGTTTGGAGAACAAGCTTTCCTCTGCGAGGGAGGGTCCACCGGTGCACGCCTTGCTGCACGAGGCCATGGGGCTCGGCCCCGACCAGAGCCCCTTTCCGTGGCAAGAGGACCTACTTGTGCGCTTCCGCGCCGGGGAGATACCGCCGGCGCTAGACATCCCCACGGGGCTCGGGAAAACCAAGGTCATGGCCGTCTGGCTCATCGCCCGTGCCTTGGGGGCCCCACTGCCGCGGCGATTGGTCTACGTGGTGGACCGGCGCGCGGTGGTCGACCAAGCGACGGAGGAGGCCCTGCGCCTGCGCGCGTTCGTGGAGGGACATCCCGAGCTCCACGGGGCACTGGGCTTGCCCCTTGGCCGCCCTTTCCCCATCTCCACCCTGCGGGGACAGCACGTCGACAACCGCGAGTGGCTCGCAGACCCAGCCGCCGCCGCCCTCGTGATCGGTACCGTGGACATGGTCGGGTCGCGCCTCCTCTTTCAGGGATACGGCGTTTCCCCGAAGATGCGCCCATACCACGCGGCCCTGCTCGGTTGCGACGCCCTGTGGGTCCTGGACGAGGCCCACCTCGTCCCGTCCTTCGCGGCCCTGCTGCGGGCGGTGTCTGACGACGAGACGGTCTTTGGCGCCGCTGCCGGGGTGGAAGCCCCTGTGCGGCGGCTGCGCCTGCTCACGCTGTCGGCCACAGCTCGGGGCGCTCCAGAGGCGGGCCTCGGGCTGCAGGAGGCGGACCGGGCGCACTGCGAGGTGCGGCGCCGCCTGGCGGCGCCCAAGCGCCTGCGCATCCTTGCCCTCGATCCGCGCGTGAAACTGCCGGACGCCCTGGCGCGTGCGGCATGGGACCTGGTGCAGCGCGGGGAAGTGCCTGCCCGCTGCGTCGTCTTCTCCGACAGCCGCGACGTCGCCCGCCGCGCGGTTGGCGCCATCGAGCGGCTTGCCGCCAAGTCGGGCGCGGTTCGGATCGCCAGTGCGCTCCTCATCGGCGAACGTCGTGTCCTCGAACGTGAGGAGGTCAGGGACCGCCTGCACCAACTCGGCTTCCTCGGTGAGGCGGCGGGGCCCGCGGCCATCCCGACGTTCCTCTTCGCCACCTCCGCCGGTGAGGTGGGCGTGGACCTCGACGCCGACCACCTGGTGTGCGACTGGGTGCCTTGGGAGCGCATGGTGCAGCGCCTGGGGCGCGTCAACCGCCGGGGGCGCGGGGATGCATCGGTCGTGCTCGCGTTGGAGCCGGAGCCCGCCCGCGGCGCGGAACTGCTGGCCAAGGCGTCGGCGCTGCGCACCGAGCGGGACGAACGCGAGGCACATCGCCTCCTCTGTCGCCGTGCCGTTATCGATCTGCTAGAGCGCCTTCCCCGCGCGGGCGACGCGATCGACGTCAGTTTGGGCGCCCTCAGCGACCTGCGCGCCCGCGCGGCCACCGACCCCGCCCTGGCATCCCTGGTGGAGGAGGCCTCCACGCCGGCCCCCCTGCGGCCTGCCCTGTCCCGTGCCCTCGTCGACGCCTGGGCCATGACCGCGCTCGGGGGGTCGGCCGGTGGCCCCGCCATCGACCCGTGGCTGCGCGGCTGGCAGCCCGAGGAACCGCCGCAGGCAGCCGTGGTCTGGCGCACCTTCCTCCCCGTGTTCGAGGAGGGGGGCAGGGCAGGGGGCGCCTCGTGGGATGGCGCCGGCCGCGTCGGGGCTGCCGCCGCGGACGCGGAGGTCGCGGGCTTCTTTGAGGCTGCCCCCCCGCACCAGAGCGAGCGGCTGGAGGCCGACTTCTTTCACGTTGCGGATTGGCTTGTGGGGCGGGCGGCAGCCACCGCCAAAGCACTCCGGGAAACCGCCCGCGTCCCGCGTCCGGCGAGCGCCGCCACCGCCGCGACCGGCCTCCACGACCCCAAGGCGGCGGTCGCGGCGCCGGCAGAGCCGGCAACAGGCTCGACCGGCGGTGGGGGGGTACGCACAGCCACCAGGCCGGCGGTCGCACCGGCAACAGAGCCGGGGGCAGGGCTGGCGATGCGGCCCGCGCGACAGGAAGGGCTTCAGGGACGGGATTCCACTCCCCAAGGCGATGGGCCGGAGCCGACCGCAGGCGACGGTCCCTCCTTGGACCCCCTTGGCACCGGCACTGTGGTCGCCTTCGTCCTTGGGCCGGACGGTACGGTGCGCAGGGCTTGGCGGCTGGAGGATGTCGCGGGAGCGTCAAGCCGGGCAGCACGCGACCACATCGCGGAAACGTTGCGGCATGCCACCCTGGTGCTGGATGCGCGGCTTGGCGGACTGCGGGACGGGCTGCTCGACAGCGATGCCGATCGCCCGCCCCTCACGGCGGATACCGGCGGTGTCGCCTGGCTAGGTGGCCGGGTCATCCCCTTCCGCGTCCGGCGCGAACGACCGCGTGCGGACCCCGAAATCGCCCCGTCCCCCTCCTGGCCGCCGGTCACCCTGCCCGACGGGGGTTCCCCCTCCGCGTCGCCCCTCGCCGAGTCGGACGCGATCTGGCGCGAATGCCAGCGTGTCGTGACGCGGCGTATGGCAGACGGGGAGCCGGCTGCCTGGCTTGTGGTGGATCGCCGCGGCGGCGATGCCGCCACGGAGGAGGAGCGCTCCACCGGTCCGAGCGTTCCGCAAGGGCTGCAGGAACACCAGGAGGCTGTGGCTCGACGCGCCCGCGCCCTCGCCGCGGGCCTGGGCCTGAGCCCCGAGTACACGGCCATGCTGGCAGCGGTGGCGGAGATCCACGATGTCGGCAAGGCCGCCCCGCGTTGGCAACTGGCCTTCCACGCGCCGCGGGACGCCGACGGGCGCCTCTACGCCAAGACGCCCGGTCCCGTGAATACGGCGTTGCTCGACGGCTACCGGCACGAGATGGGCTCGCTGCTGTGGGCGGCGGGGGAGGGCCGCCTGCCAGTCCCCCTCGCGCTGCGGGATCTGGCCCTGCACCTGATCGCCGCGCACCACGGATCCGCCCGCCCCATCCTGGCCACGCGTGGATGGGAGGACCTGCCCCCGTCTGCGCTGGAGGGTGTCGCGGCCGGGGTGGCCGGGCGTTTCGCCCGCCTGCATGCCCAATGGGGCCCGTGGACCCTCGCCTGGTGGGAGGCCCTGCTACGCGCTGCGGACCAACAGGCCTCGCAGGATCCGCAGGGGACGGGGCGCACCGCTGCGGGCACGGTCGCGGTCGGGGGTCTCTGGCGGGCATCGGCGCCAGATCGCGCGAGCCCAGCGACGGCTCACGCAGGGGCCTCAGCCGCGGTGCCACAGGTGTCCGCCACGGGGGAGGGGGCCTGATGGCCGAAGGGCGCTTCCCGCTGGATCCGACCAACCCCGGCGAGGTCTTCGCCTGCCTCGGCTTCCTCGAGGCGGCCGAGGTCCTTTGGCCCGGCTCCTCCGGCGGCTTCGTCTGGTCCGCCGACTCAGTGGACTTCGTCCTGTGCGCCCCGGGGGAGCAACCACCGGTGGAGGGGGTGCTGCGCTTTCTCGTGGAGGCGGAGATGAGGCGCTGCGCCCCCCGCGCCTACACCGAGCCCGCGCCGCAGGGTCGCGGGCGGCGGCGCCGGACCGCGGCTGGGCCGAGAGAAGAGGGCGGGGGCGATCTGCCCCTGGAGCGCGTCGAGACCTTTCCGGCGCCCGAGGCGAAAGTGGACGGCAAGACCTTGCCCGTGCTACTGCAGCGGGGTGACTGCCGCCTCGGCCTGAGTTGCTGGTGCGACGCCTCGTCACGGGAGCCCTTCAAACTTTTTGCGGGCCAGCAGCGCGCTCCCACTATCGCCTCGGAGATGCGCGCCCTGGTGCGCGACCTCTGGCAACGCGAGCGCGAGGCGTTGACGGAGCGCCCGTTCGCCACGCGTGTGGCGATGGGGGGCGGGAGCTTCAAACTCGATGCGCGCAAGTCGTGGACGGCGGCGGACGCGGGCTATTCGCCGGACGAGCAGGGCTACGCTGTCGCCGCCTCGCCTGTCGTGGAGCTGCTGGGCGCGGCCGGGTTGGAGCATGCCCGACCCCAGGCGGTGGGCCAACGGGCGGCCCTGCAGTTCCGGTATGGGGTTTGGCGGGGAACGGTCCTCCCGCCGCTCGCGCGGGCCGCCTTGGCCGCGGTGCCCGCGGCAGGGCCGCTCCGGCTGTACCGCTTCGGCTTGCAGCGCGCCGGTCAGAACAAGGTCGTCACCTTCGCACAGGAGGAGATCGGTTCATGAGCCAGGGGGAGGAAAAGGCTGCACCGGTCCGCGTGGGGGACCTCGAGGCGTGGGCGCTAGACCCGGTGGGCCCTGTGGCGCTCTGCCTGCGGCAGACGCTGCTGCCGGTCGAGGTGCCGGTCCAGGGCGAGGGGGGGGTCATCGCCCCGCCCACATACGCCGACATCGGCTATAACGTCGACACCCTGGGTGACGGCACCCGTGTCGCATTGGTGGACAGCGTCGGGTCGCAGGCCAACCGCCTCGAGCCGATTTTCAAGGCGGACCCCAGTGTGGGGCCGGAGGACTGGCTCGTGCCGCAGGTCGATGTCGTCCTGCGTACGGAGGCCTGCGGACACTGCGCGGAGTGCCAGCGCGCCGCGTCTTCCGCGAGGAAAACCCCGGGAAGATGCGAGAACCCACGCAAGGTCAGCTGCTCGCTGCTCGACTTGGCGCACCGCGCCGCCGACGCTGTGGTGCGTGCCACCGAGTTGCGCCCCACGGTGGAGGCGGCCTTCGCCGCCATGGGGCGTGGCGACGCCGGCCCCCTCTGCGACCTGGCGCCCACCTCCCTGCTCTTCGGGGTGTGGGACTCGCGCGGTGCGAGCGCGGTCAAGCGCCCCCGCCTCGTTCGCTCCATCATCCGCGCCTGGGACGTGGACGTGCTGCACGCGGCGGCCCAGTTCAACTCGGTGTGGAAGATGTTGGACGGTGCGCAACAGACCAGCTTGGACGAGGCGGCGGCCAAGGCGAGAGTGCGCCTGTCGGAGGTTGGATTGAAGGATGCGCCGGGCGTCTTCCGCAAGGGCCGGACGACGGTTGCCGCAACATCCGACCGCCGCGTCTTAGGGGGTGTCCGGGCGCGTGGGCCCATCACCCGAGAAGTGACGATCAACCTCGTCGCCCTGCGGGGCCTACGCGGGAGCGAGCCGGTCGCGACACGCCGCATCCGGCTCTACCTGTTCGCCCTGGCCCTCGTCGCCGCGACGGCGGACGTCGACCTCTTCCTCCGAGAGGGCTGCCACCTGCACTACGCGGGCGAAGACCTATGGTACCAGGTGCCGCGCCGCGGGCCGGCCCAACTGGTCGATCTGGCGCGAGCCGAAGCGGTACGCCAGGAGTTCGTCGCCGCCGCGGTGGCGCCCATGCGGGCGCGCTGGTCCGGCCGCCGCGAGGTGGCCTTCGACCTGGAGGCGGCTAAGCAGTTCGTCGCGACCGCCAAGGCGGAGGACGAGGGGGCGAATGACGATTGAGCCCTGCTGGTCCCGTGCTGGTGCTGCGGGTGCACCTGCATGACGGGCGCTTCCATGGCCGCGGCGCCTGGCCGCCAGCGCCCGCGCGCCTCTTCCAGGCCCTGGTGGCGGGGGCGGGTGCCGGGGGGGCTTTGCGAGATCCGGCCCGTTCCGCCCTGGCCTGGCTGGAGGCCCGTCCGCACCCCTGGGTTGGCGCTCCCGAAGCGGGGCTCGGCCAACGGGTCACCTTGTTTGTCCCGAACAATGACGCTGATGCCCTGGGGGGTGACCTCGGGCGTCTCGGGAAGATCCGCAGCGGCAAGGTGGTCCAGCCCCGGCTCTTCGACGCATCTGTGCCTTTTCTCTATGCGTGGCTCGTGGGCGGAGACACGGACGACGCCCGGCAGGCGCGCGCCGTGTGCGGCCTCGCCGACGACCTCTACCAGTTCGGCCGGGGCATCGACTTGGCTTGGGCGTGGGGCGAGGTCGTGGACGGGGCGGACTGGGAGGGCATCGCGGCGGCGTATCCGGGCCGAGTGTACCAGCCGTCCCCGGGCGGGGGCGGCATCCCCCTGGAGTGCCCGCAGCAGGGGTCCCTGGCGAGTCTGGTCGCGCGGCACGAGGCGACGGCGCGGCGCTTTCACGTCGAGGGGCGTGGGCGCAGCCGCACCGTAGTCTGGAGCCAGCCGCCCGCGCCCCGCTTTGCTCCGGTAGCGTACGAGAGTCCCGCGACCCGGTGGGTGTACGAGCTGCGGCGCGCCAGCGGGGCCGAGGCCGGGGCGTTCGCGCCGTGGCCCCCCATGGCCGCGTTGCCCCTCGTCGTCGCCCTGCGCGACGCCGCCGTGGGCCGGCTGGAGCGGGCCCTGCCCGGCCAGCGGGACGCGATCCGGCGCTCGCTGGTCGGCCGGCAGCCTGATGGCCGGGACGCGGGGCCCACCGCGGCGCGCGTGCGCATCATCCCCCTGGCGTCCATCGGCCACCCCGCCGCCGACCTGCGCATCCGCCGCGTGCTCGTGGAGGTACCGGCGAGCTGCCCGCTGCGCCCGGAGGACGTCGACTGGGCCTTCTCGGGCCTGCCCGTGGCGGATGGGTCGGCGGAGGCGAGCCGTGACGCCATTCTGCAAAGGGGCGAAGGCGCGGCAGAGTGGGAACGGCGCTACGGCTGCGGCGCCGACGTCGCGGCCACCACCTGGCGCACGGTCACGCCGGCGGCCCTGTCCCCCCACGCCACCGATGTTCGGTCCGCCCGGGCGGCCGTTGCGGGGCGGGTCGCGACCGAGGGTGCCGACCGGGGAGAGGGCGCGGGTCTCAGGGATGAGGACGCCCCCTCCCCTCGCGGGCGCGCGATGGCCGCCGTGCTCCAGGCTTTGCGACACGCGCACGTCCGCGCTGCGCTCGCCGCGGTGCGGGTGCAGCGCGAGCCCTTCATGGGGCAGGGGGAGCGGGCCGAGGCCTTTGCCTCGGGGCCGCGCTTCACGCGATCGCGCCTCTGGCATGTGGAGGTGACCTTCGCCTCCCCCGTGGCCGGCCCCCTGGTGCTTGGGGACGGCCGTTTCCTCGGCCTCGGCGTCATGGCGCCGCGGGCGGAGCCCCCGGCCCTGCACGCCTTCGCGGTCATAGGCGGCCTCACAGGCGCGCCGGATCCCCTGTCGCTGGCCCGCGCCTTGCGCCGCGCGGTGATGGCCCGAGCGCAGGCGGTCTTCGGCGAGGGCGCTGTCCTGCCGCCCTTCTTCACCGGGCACGACCCCGACGGGAGGCCGGCGCGGGCGGAACCGGGCGGGCACCTCGCCTGCGTCTTCGACGCCGGCGCGGCACGGCTGCTGGTCGTTGCCCCGCACGTGTTGGAGCGGCGAGAGCCCCGCCGGGACGAGCCAAAGCGCATGGCGGAGCTGGCGCGGGCCCTGCAGGGCCTGCGCGAACTCCGCGCCGGCCCTGCAGGGCGCTTGGGTCTCCGCCCGGTGTGGCTCGACCCCAACGCGGACGTGCTTCTGGCCCCTGCCTGCGCCTGGGAGAGCGTGACCCCCTATTGCGTGACCCGCCACGTCAAAGGGGTGGGCGCGGCCGCTTGTCTCTCCGCCGATGTGCGCGCGGAGTGCCGGCGCCGGGTGCTCCCTGAGCCGCAGGTCACTCCCCTGGAGTGGTGGGGTGAAGAGGGGGTCGGGCTGGTGGGGCGGGTACGCCTGACCTTCCCCGCCGCCGTCTCTGGGCCGCTGCTCCTGGGGAGGAGCCGCCACTTCGGTGGAGGGTTGTTTCGCGGCCACCGGTCGGAGGGGGCGTGACGCCGCCCGTCCCCCCAATGGCCCGCGGCGCCCCGGGTGTTGCCGCTAACGACAGAGGACTGGATCCTGTCCCCGGTAGCCGGGACCGGGTCGTTCTAGGTGAGCAGCCTGAGCGACGGCCCTCGCCAGCATCGGGTGAAACCGTGGCGCACGGCTGCCTGGGGGCAGGGGGTCGGACCCGGAGCCGCCCGCGTGACGCCTCGCGCCTCTCCGGCTGGCGCAAGCGGTGGCGTACACGGCAGGCCAGGTCGCCGCGCCAGGCGGTGCGCGGCACGGGGGACCCAGCCGGCCGAGGCCCCCCGCCAGATACGTGGCGCGTCGGGCGAGGAGGTTGGGATACCGCTGGCGCGAACCCCCGTAGCGAATTCAGTCACGCACGGCTGATCGGATGGAGATGGCGGTCGGTGGGATCCGCTGCCCGACCCTCGCGGGCGCCCGGCTGTTCTGTGCGAGCGGCGAGGTGGCGCACGAACCCCCGGGCTCGCTCGCACTCCGAAAGGCTTGTGGCCGTTGCGATTCGCGCGCAGCTTGAAAAGGCGAAGCGCGCCCGCGACGGAACGTCGCTCGGACTCGTGCCCGGCAGGCGAAGGGCACCAAAGGGCCTCAGGCAGGCACTTCCACTTCCGCGGCCTTCGTGGCCGCGGCTCCCCTGAAGCCAAACCCAACGCGACTTCCAGCACGCCGGCGAAAGCCGTCGAGCCGAACTCCCGGTAAACCTGACCGTCCCCCGCAAGGGCCGAGTCCGCGTCACCTTGACGACTTGACGATGTCCGCCAGTCCTCGCTGCTCCAACAGGCTTCATGAACGTGGCCATGGCCGCGGTCGCCCTGCACCAGGCGCTGCGCCGCTTCGCTTGGACCGGCCGCGCGAAGATACACTCGCCGCACTGCACCCAGCCCGAACTGCCCTCCGTGTTCCCGGGGCGCCGCTCCACCTCGATCAAGCTGCGGGTGCGTCCGTCGAAGGGGCGTGTTGGGCGCGCTGACCCGCACCGAGGCCGCGCTCGCGGTCGTGCACCCCGGCAGGGAAGGGACCGTCCAGGTTGATACCTACGGGCTCATTCGCTGGGTCACAGGACGTCGGGTGGGGATGTAGGCTCTTGGGCCGCATTCACGACGTGCGGCAACCGCTGGCGTTGGTCGGCTGGATGCGGCTGGCGGTCGGGACAGGTAGACGCGAGCGGGTGAGGTCGTGGCGAGGGGCCGGCCCCTGGGCACCAAGGCGATCGGCCGCCCCTTTGCAAAAGTCACGATAATGGACCCCGGGCGTCGGCTCCTACGGTTTGGCTGAGGTGGTCCTAGGGGACGACGCGGCGGCAGCCGAGGACCACCGCCCGAGCCGTTGCGCCGGCACATGCTCGCGTTGGGACGGAGGTGGGTTGGGCATGGCACTGGCGGACCCCCTGTGGGAGGATGTGGCACGTGTTCTAGCGGGACATCCGGGAGTGCGCGCTGCCGTTGCTTTTGGTTCGCGCGTCTGGTTGTCCCCGGCACTTGCGCAGGGCAGCGACTACGATGTCCTGGCGGTGGTGGATGAGGGCGATGCGTGTCCGGTGCTGCCCCCCCCCGATGGATGTGCAGGTGGCGGCGCTGCGGGGGGTGGGGACTGGCTGGGTGCTTGATCCGGAGGCACGCATCGCACTGACGTACGGCGTGCCGCTCTTCGGGAGAGAGGTGTTGCAGCGATCCGTTCCACGCTCGCTGCCATTCTCGGTCGAGGGCGTCGCGGCGGCCGTCGGTGACGCCCGTTGGGCCCTTGGCCATGCCGCCGAATTCGGCGATGTCGAGCCGCTGTTGCGGAGCGCCCGTGCGTTGGTCACGGTCGAGGCGATCGTCGGTGCCTGGGTGGATGTCGCGCGCATCACGATGGAGGGACGAAGGCTCAAGAGTCTCAGCCGACAGCAATTGGCGACCGCCGTCGAGACTGCGACCGGCAGGCTGATGCCCGTGGTGCAGGGCGCGCCGGACAACGAGGGTGACCGCTTCCTTCACGCGCGGGTCGAGGCTGTCGCGCGCGGCTGAGACCCCGCCGGCGATGTGCCCCTTGCCCAGGGTGCTCCCGACCAGCGGGATCCGGCTGCTGTCGTGAGCGGTCGTTGGCGCGTGTTTGACCGCGCTACGGCCTGAGCACGGTCGTGTACCTGGGTAACGTTCGTCGCCAACACCAGCACGGAGACCCTTGGGCGCAGTCCGCGGCCCTGTGGTCGCGGCTTCATTGAAGCGTGATCGACTCTAGGAGTGGGGGCGACGGCTCCTGCATCTCCGCGCCGGAAGGCGCGCCGTCGCGCAGGCCGTCGTCGCCGGCCACCAGCGTGGTGCCCTCACGCTGGTGGTGTGCAACACGCCGGAGCGGGCCGCCGCGCTCTACCGCGCCTTGCCAGACGTGGGCCCGGAACGTTTGCTGGTCCACGGCCGCTTTCGCGCCGTGGAGCGCGCAGACCGGTTCGCCGCTCTGAACGCTCGCCTGGGACCCGAGGGTCGGATCGTGGTCTCCACCCAAGTCGTGGAGGCCGGGGTGAACCTGGACGCGCACGCGTTGTGGACCGAGGTGGCGCCGTGGCCCTCGCTCGTCCAGCGCTTCGGCCGCTGCAACCGCACGGGCCGGGCGCAGCCCGCCCTGGTGCACTGGGTGGACGTTCCGGATCCGGCACCGTATCAGCCGACAGATCTGGAGGTCGCCCGGCAACGACTACGCGATCTAGAGGGCGGATCCGTCGCGCCAGCGGACCTGCACTTTCCGCTGGCGCCGCCCGTTCCGTGGTTGGGAAGCATGCTGCGGCGCGTGGACCTTCTGGGGCTGTTCGACACCTCGCCCGATCTCAGCGGCAACGACTTGGACGTCACGGCGTTCATCGACGCAGAGACACCCGGAGACGTTTTTGTCTTCTGGCGCCGGTGGGATCCGGGGGCACCGGGGGGGACCCAGCCGATCGCTGAGGAACTGTGCCCGGTCCCGCTCGCCCACGTGCGACAGTTCATGGGGCGGGCGCGCGGGCAGCCGGCTCTACGCTTTGACCACCTGCTGGGGGAGTGGGTCGACCTGCGCCCTGCCGATCTGCGGCCCGGTCATGTCGTACTCCTGCATGCGGAGTCAGGCGGCTACTCCCCGGCGTGGGGGTGGACAGGGGATGCGAGAGACGCTCCGGTACCCGAGGTGCCGCGCCCGGCGGCCCGCGGCCGGGCGCCCGTCGACGGCGACGATACACCGAACTCGGATCCCCAGTCCCATGGCTCCACTTTCCAGACCATCGCCGCACACACCGACCGGGTCGCTGGCCGCCTCGCAGCCTTACTCGCCGCCCTGAGTCCTTCCGTCTCTCTGCCTCGGGACGCGGAGTCCCTCCGACTGGCCGCTCGGTATCACGATGCCGGTAAGAGCCACCCCGAGTTTCAACGGACCATGCAGCGCTGTGGTGCGCCGGCCACACCCGGCGTCCATTGGGCCAAGGCGCCAGGCCGTGGCATGCGTCATCAGCGCAGCCACTTCCGCCACGAACTGGTGAGCCTTGTGCAGTTCTTGGAGGCGCAAGGCTGGCGCAGTGAGCGCGACGTCAATCTCGCCGCCTATCTTGTTCTCGCGCACCACGGCAAGGCGCGGTTGGTGATCCGCGGCTTCCCTGACGAAGCCAGCCACGCTGGCACGCGCTGCGTTCTTGGGGTACAGCACGGGGAGGAGATCCCCGGCCGCGTCGACCTCGGCGCAGGGATTAGTCTTCCCGCGTATACGCTCGCACTCGACCTTGTGGAGTTGGGGTGCGACGGCGAAGGCCGCCCGTCGTGGTTGGAGCGGGTGCTTGGCCTCCGTGACCGGGCGGATCTTGGTCCCTTCCGCCTCGCGTACCTGGAAGCCCTCTTACGCGCGGCGGATGCACGCGCGGACGAGGTCGCCGCGGGGGAACTGTCTGGCGCGGCGCCGCTGGAGGAGGGCGAGGGCGGTGCCCACTGATACCCCGGATCTCGTGTTGGACGGCTGCAGACCGACACCGCTGGCGTCGTATCTGAAGTCCCTGGCCGTGCTGCGGTTGCTGGGGGCCCATCGTCGAGACCTACGGGCCTCATGGCGGGGCGAGCATTTCGCGATTGCCGCGCCCGGCATGGATGCGAAAGGCATTCTCCGCTTCTTCCTGGACGAGTACGCGCCGACTCCGGCGGTCTCGCCCTGGAACGGCGGATCCGGCTTCCATTCCAGCGACCGCACCGACGCGCTCGTGACGATTGAGCGCTCTGCCGACGTACGCTGGGCGGCCTATCGTCGCGCCATCGCCGCCGCCCGCGGCGCCCTTGCCGTATTGCGCCTGGAGGCCAAACCCACCGATGCGAAGCCGGCCCTGCTCCGTCTCTGCCGCGCCACCCTGCCGGACGAGGCCTTGGCGTGGCTGGACGCGTGCGTCGTGTTCGCCACGCAGAGCCCGGCGTTTATGCCCCTGCTCGGCACGGGGGGCAACGACGGGCGTCTGGACTTCAGCAACAACTTCATGCAGCAGCTGGTCCGCTGCCTGGCGAGCGACCGGCGGACCGAAAGCGCGCACAACCTGTGCCAGGCGCTGTTCGCCACAGCTGACGGCCCGCTGGCCTACAGCGACGCCTCGCTGGGGCAGTTCTACCCCGGCGCGGTCGGTGGGCCAGGTAGCGCGGCGGGTGGCTACGAGGGTACGCCAACGGTGAACCCCTGGGACTACGTGTTGGCCATGGAGGGCGCGATGGCTTTTGGCGGGGCGGTCAGCCGCCGCCTGCGCAGTACCGGCGCCGGGCGTCACGCCGCGTTCCCGTTCACCGTCGCCGCGAGCGCGGTTGGGTCCGCGCCCCTGTCCGAGGTAGAGGCCGCCAAGGCACGCGCTGAGGTGTGGTTGCCGCTCTGGGAGCGCCCGGCCACATGGTCTGAGATCCAGTTCCTCATGTCTGAAGGGCGCGCCCAGTGGGGAGGGCGCCCCGCACGCGACGCCGTCGAGTTCGCGGAGGCCACCGTCAACCTCGGGGTTGACCGCGGGATCGCGGCTTTTGCGCGCACGGCGCTGCTGGAGCGTAACGGGCGCTCTTTTCTGGCCGTTGACCTCGCACGGGTGAAGGTGGAGACCTTCGCGGGGGCGGACGCGCTGCAGGACCCTGAATACCGGGCATGGGTGGAGCGCTTCCGGGACGTGGCCGCGCGGGACCGGGCGCCCGCAACCTGGCGTGCCGCCTGGCGGGTCCTAGAGTCCGCCATTTACCAGGCCTGCGCCGCGCCGGGGCAGGCGCCGCGGGGCCGCCTGCAGCGGGTACTCACGGCCCTCGCCGGGGCGCACGCGGCGGTGGCGAGCCGGGTGCAGCGACACGGCGTCCCGCCAATCGAGCTGGGCGAGCGTTGGCTTGACGCTTGCGGCGACGAGTCGCCCGAGTGGCGCTTGGCGGTGGCGCTGGCGGGTGTGGTCGGAAGGGGAGCGGTCCCGTCACTGCGCGCGCACATCGAGCCCGTCCGCCAGCGCCGATCTGGTGGCTGGGAGTGGGATGACCGCTCGCGCGCCGTGGTCTGGCGCGACGCCATCGGGCTGTACGGCAATCTGGAGGCCATTCTGGCCCAACGCCTCATGCTCGCGCGTGAGGATGGGCTCATGACCATAGATCGGA
>JAJZZC010000269.1 GCA_021797775.1 Bacillota bacterium | reverse complement strand
GGCGTCGATGCGGCGCACCTTTTCCATCAGGTCGCCGGCGCCCACCCTCATCCCCCCTGCGGCGCGGGCCCGGTGGGCTCCGCGCCGGGGGTAGCATGCCCAGGGCAGGGGGCAGGGGCCACGCGCGCGGCGACGGGCGCGTGGCCCCTATCCGAGGATGAGGGAACGGGATGCGGTGCCCAGCCGCTCTGGCGACACCACAGCCTCCCACACGGCCCCCTTCGCCGTAATGGCTTCGACGGCCTCGCCCGGCTGGCGCAGCGTGTTAGGCGCATCCGGGCCGCGCCGTAGCACAACGCGCCAGCCCAAGGCGTCCACCCCCGCCGTGGCCGTCCAGCCGTCAGGCCCAGTCAGGGCGAGTTCGCCCTCGGCGACCACCATGGCGCAGCGGGCACGCAGGGGGCTGTCGGCGAAGGCGCGCGCCAAGCGGTAACAGAGGTGCGCGGGGGCGAGCTGCGGATAAATGAAGCGCACCTCCCGCCGACTCGCGCCGGCCCGGAGCGTGGGTCGAGAGCCGAGCGCGCGCTCGCAGGCGCGCTGGGCCTCGACGAAAGGCCCCGAGGCGCCGCCCCAGGCCGTGAAGGCCCGCTGCTCGCGGAACAGCATCCGCCAGTCCTGGCTGAGGTCGACGACCCCCTGTTGCGGTCGCTCGGGCCGCCAGGGTAGATCCGCGGGCGGCAGGGTCATTCTCGACCCCACCTCCAGGGGTCTGAGGGGGAGCCAGCGGCCATCCAACGCCAAGGTGCCCGACGGAAGGGTCAACTGCAGATACGACACGTTCGGGCCGTTCGGCCGGAGAGCGAGCACCCCGGGCACCGCCGTGCGGGCGGGTAGGCAGTGGACCTGGCCGCGCCGGTCTTCGTACCAACAGATCCCCGGGACCACCGCCGCGAACAGGACCCATCCCTCCCCGCCAGGCACCCGACCCGCTACGGAGTGCCAGTATAGACGAGCAGACACCGCCAGGGAGGCCCGCCCGGGTGCACACGCCCCCCCCACGGCGGCCCGCCGCTGGCAGGCAGGGGTCAGGGTGGCGGCGGCCGCCCGGCTCCGCCTCGCTCCAGCGAAGCGGCCCCGCGGAGTGGCGTTACCGGGACCGCGGTGCCCCCGCCGCCCCGTTCCGGCTGCGCCACACGGAAGCGCCCGGGGGACATGCCCGTATGGTGGACGAACGTACGATAGAAGTGCGAGAGGTTCTCGTAGCCTACCTCACGCGCGATGGCGGCCACCCCCTGGTCAGACCGGCGCAGGAGGTCCTGAGCCGCCGCGACGCGGAGCCGCGTCAGATACTTCAGTGGCGTCACGCCGAACGCCCGCTTGAATCGGGCGGTGAACTGGCGGACGCTGAGGTGGGCCAACTCAGCCAGCTCCGGCACGCGGCACGGTTCGGCGAAGTGTTCCTCCATTCGCTGGCGGACGCGGGCCAGAGCCGGCTCGACCAGCGGCTCGGCCCGCACGTCCAGCCGGCGGCGGCGCCGGTAGAGCAGGACCAGCAAGGCGACAAGGTAGGCGCGTACGGCCATGGCACCAGCGTCCCGATCGCGACGCTGCTCGGCGCGCACCAAATGGGCCAAGCGCTGTGCCTCGCGGGCCGCGGCGCTCGGACAACGGATCACGGGGCCGCCCGAAAAGATGCCCTGCAGCATGGTCCGCTCACCGATGGAAAGCACCGCCGCCGCCAGGAAGTCGACCGCACAGAGTTGGAGCGCGCCATGCGCGCAGGGGGACAGGGCGTGCGCCTCGCCGGGCTGCAGGACCAGCACGTCACATGTCTCTACCGCGAAGCACGCCTCCACCGTGCGCAGCACCCCGCGGCCTCCGAGCACGCAGACGATGCGGTGGCGCGCGTGGTGGTGCATCCGACCGTCGGGCGGACACGGCTCAGGCGTGGCCCGCTCCACGCCGGGCAGGGACAGGTGCCCTTCTAGCAGCCAGCGCATGGCCCGGCGGCCACCCGTGCGGATCCGCAGCCCCCGCCGCCGGCGGTTCCCGGCGCGACGGACTGGCCCGCCCACCACCCGGGCGGGCCGGGCGCGCACAGGGGGTCGCGGGTTGGCCACCGCCCAGGGGGCGGCAACGCCGTGCCCTCTACGCCCCGGATAAGCGACCACCCGGCCATCCGCCAACCGGTCGCCCTCCCGCTTGCCTGTTGGGCGCGAGCCCCCCGATCAGCGCCCCGGCGTTGCCGGAGGCCGGCGGCTCCGCACCGATCTGCCGCGCCGGGGGGCTCCCGGCGCGCATGCCCGACTACGACGCCTGAGCCAGGCATCCTGCAGAGCGGGCGCCCATCACGGGCACAACCAAGTGCGCAAAAGGCGAAAGAGACTTCCCGATCGGGCAATGCCCCGGCGGGCATGCCGTGCCACAATACACGGGACCGTCCGCGGAGCGGTGGCGCCCGCTCGCCGCGACCCGGCCGGGCGGGACCGTCCAAAGGGCCCGCCCGGCGAGCGTGGGCCATGGAAGGCCGAGGGAGCTACCGACGGCGTGGTCGGGAGAAATCCCGTAGGGATGCCTGCCCGGTGGCTGGAGACCCGTGCGCGGGCGGTCATGCGAGACCGGGTTGATCCGGGCAACGGGTGGGCCGTGGATCCCGCTCTCCTCTTCTGGGTGGCGGTCCCGGCGTGCGCGGCGTACATCGCGCGCGCTTAGAGAGAGTCCGCCTGTCGCCTACCGTCCCGCGAGGGGCAAATCTGAGGCCGGAAGGGGCGAAAGCCTGGTCGGGCGGACGGCGTGGAAGACCGTAGGCGCGGTTTGGCCACGCTTTTCTAACCAGGTCGCGTCCATGGCCGTTGGCATGTCGCAGGGAATCGCGGGCCCCGCGCTTCGCGTCGGCGAAGCCTGTGTGCCCGTTCGCCTAGTGCGGCGCTGGCTCCCGGCGGGACAACGTGAGCCCGTGCATGTCCACGCCTTCGTCGAACTGTGCCATATCCAATCGGGGCGGGGTTGCCTCACCGTGGGACAGCGTCCCATGATCGCCGCCGCTCAGACCGTGACGGTGCTGGCCCCCGGGGAGCGGCACGCCCTGGCGGCGGACGGCGGATGGACTTGCGGAGCGAACCTGCTGCACTTTGACCCGGCCATCCTGCCTGGCCCGGAGGCGCGCGAGGCGATGGAGGCCCTGCTCCGGTTGGCCGTGCAGGGACGGGCTACCGCATCGCTGCGCGGACCCGGGCAAGCCGCCTTGGCGCCCTTGATCGTCCGGGTGGGAGGGCTCGCCCGGCGCGCCCATGCCGAGGCCGCTTGCCGCGCGGCCCTCGGAGACCTATGTGTCCACTTGCTGCGCCACATGCGCGATGCTCCGCAGCCTGTCGCCACGCTCCGGGGCGGCGCTGCCCACCTGGCACCCCCGCCATGCGGTCGCCCCGAGATCGAGCGGGCGCTGGTGTACATCGAGAGCAACCTGACGCGCTCCATCTCCAGGCAGGAACTGGCGAGACAGGTTTCCTTCGCCCCCAGCTACTTCAGCGCCATCTTCCGCGAGGCGACGGGATCGAGCATCCCGGAGTACATCAACGCCCGCCGGGTGCGACGGGCTCAGGAACTCCTGCGTGACCCGCAGGCGCGCGTCTCCTCGGTCTGCTACGCCGTCGGTTTTCGTGATCTCACCAACTTCAACCGGGTGTTCAAGCGCATCGTGGGGGAGACGCCCCGCGCGTACCGCCGCATCGTGCTCGGAGGCAGCGGGGACGGCGCCCCGCCGGGCAGTCCGACGGGCTCCGGAGCCCGCACGGCGACGACGGACTGAAGGGTGCCCCCCGTCCGCGGGGAGGAGGAGAGGCGCCGCCGCTGCTGATTCCCCGCGGGCCGCAGCCCAAGGGGCGCAGGCGCCCCTTGGGCTGCGGCGTCGACATCCTCCCACGGCTGAGGCGGGAGATCCCCCGGGGGACGGGGCTTGGCCCGTCTGCCGGTTCCCGCCGCCTCGGCAGGCAGAGGGCCCCATCCCCTCGACAGGGCGCTGGGGTCTACCCGGCTGCGGAGCGGCTCTGAGGCCGCATAGCATCCGGCACGGCGTGTGGTTCGGGAGAGCGAGGGGACCGAGGCGTCTCTGGGCTGAAGCCCGGGGCGCTCACCCCGCATCGTCGGCAGCGCGCGCCATGGTGGCCGCCTCCCCCCGTCGCGTTTCTACAGCGATGCGCTTCGGCCACAGCGGGACGTGCAGGGCCCGGCGCCAAGGTGTGGGCCTGCGTGCACAGGGCGCAGCACGGACCACGGGAGTGAGAGCCCGTCGGACCGCAGGGGGCACGCCATCTGGTGCGGGGCAGCCCTCGACGTCGCCGTGCCCCAGGACCATCCGTTCGCGCGCCCGGGCCCCCCACAGCGCCCGCAGAGCAAGCTGGGTCCCGGTCAGCCCACTATGGCCGCGGGATGGGCCAGGGCTGGGCGCAATCCGTGGCGCTCACCCAGTGCCGCCAAAGCCGTACGCAGCGCGCCCAAGGTCTCGGCAGCCTCGCCCACCTCCTCGAAGGGAAGGTCACTCCAGCGTTCCATCAGGGCACACGCGTCAGCCCCGGCCACACGGCGGGCGGAAGCAAGCAGCCCCTGCGCCTGGGCGGCGCGCACGGCGCGGACATCCTCCCCGTCCTCGAGCGCGCCGAGCAGGGCATCGACGCGCGGCTCCACCCGCAGCACGCTCAAGACGGCGAACTTGGCGAGGCGAGCCTGGTTCTCCGGCCAGCCCGCCTCAAAGTCGATGCTGTCGAGTAGGAGGTCCACGTCTCCCCAAGCATCCACCAGTTGCGCCCACAGCCGGGTTGTCTCGTCCCGTGCCATCTCCGCCACCGCCCCCCTGCTGGTGTCGTCCTCGTCGCCGGACGCCGCCCGCTGCCCGATCCTCTGCATCTCCTCCCGCAGACCGGCGCGCGCCCGCTGCTGGTAGTGGACGCGCGCGCTACGCGCGTCGTCGTCCAGCCGGTCTGGCAGGATCCACGAGGTGCGGCCGATGAGGTTGCTCTGTGGCGCATCCACCACCTTGACCCTTACCTTGCTCCAATCCGCGGCGTACTGCACCACCTCGCCCTTCGCCACCGCGGCGAGGTCTGCGTCCTCGTCCCAAAGCACAAAATACAATTCCTGTCCCAGGCGTAACTCCCTGGACGGCACCGTCGCCCCCCCCTCCGCCCGCCGCGGGCCGCCGCGGGCCGTATCAGCATGTCCGCCGCCGGTGCCCGAGGCGCGCGGCGGCCGCTTCCGCCGATACGCCACAGGCAGGCCCAGCTCCTCCGGCGCCTGGCCGGGGCACCGGGACATCGTTGCCCGGTGGGGGAAGGAAGCCGCCCCTGAGGGGCGCATCACCCCATGACCCACAACGCTGGGGGTTACCCACAGAACCATCGCCCCGCGCGCGTGCAGCGCGGCGCGTAGACCACGCTGAGCGCGACAGAGCCTGTGCGGCGCGGGGGCGGCGGGTCACCCCCGTTCACTGCTTTTGCGGCACGGGGCCCAGGGCGAGCGACCTGCTCAGCGAACAACCTGCGGCGCGCGGGTCGGGCGCGACGCAACGGGGGGCGCAAGGGGGGCCTGTGGTGGCGGACGGGCCGTCCTGCGGCGCCCGCCCTGGGCCAAGGAGCCGTGCGGCACGCAGCGACGCGGGCCGCGGGACGGTGAGCCCGTCCCGCGGTGAGGGGCGAGGAGCGCAGCGCATTGGCGCCGCCGGGCGCGCTGTGATAAACTACTAGACGTGTGCCTCTGGACTGTCTCGGCCCGGTCCGTCTGGCGAAGGGGATGTCCGACGGTGGCGGCCGGCGCTGCGACGGATCCAAAGGGACGAGCGCGACGGCAGGTCGGGCCCGGGGGAGCGAACGAGCCCGACGCCCCCCAAGCCCGATGCGGGTCGGTCCCGGAGCGGCTCCCGGCCCGCCACGGAGCGGGGAGGGTGCGAGCTCGCTGCGTTGTCGCGGGGAAGGGGCTGCGGTGTTGGCGCTCGACAGCGTTAGGAAGACGGAGATCATCGCGGAGTTCGGCAGGCAACCAGGCGACACGGGGTCCAGCGAGGTGCAGATCGCGCTCCTCACGGAGCGCATCCAACAGTTGACCGAGCACCTGCGGATCCACAGCAAGGACCACCACAGCCGGCGCGGGTTGTACATGATGGTGGGTGATCGGCGCCGGTTGATGAACTACCTCCGTCGGGAAGATCTCCCCAGGTTCCGAGAGGTTACGAGCAAACTGGGCATCCGGGTCAGGTAGGGCGGCAAGGCCGCCCTACTTCGCGCACCGGCCCCGGCGGGGCACCGACCCGTAATGGGCGGTGCCCCGCCGGGGGCCGGCGGCGGGCAGGTGG
>JAJZZC010000032.1 GCA_021797775.1 Bacillota bacterium | reverse complement strand
AACCTGATTTTCGCAAAGAGTCCGCCCGTCGCCTTGGCGCCCAGGGGCCAGACCCTCGCGGCGACCGCACCCGCTCGTACGCGGGGTCCTTCTCGGACAGCCGCGCCGGCCTGACACTGCGAGATTCAGGATGAAGCCGCGTATGCCCGGAGGCGCAAGGGCAGCTTACACATGTGCTCCCATGTGCTCAGCGGACGGGAGGACGTGGTGGCGGGACCATCCAGCGGCGCGGTGGGTGGAGGTCCGGTCGACGGGGTGGCGAGCCGGGCCCGCGGACGGGCCACGTGCCGGGGCGGCGACGGTCTCAAGCGCGTCTTTCCGCAGGTGAGCTCAGTTGCCCGCCGACCCCAGCGTATCGAGCCCGCTGCGGGTCCGTCATGATCAGGGGGATGGCCCCCTCCCCAGCCGCCTCCGACCTGGTCGCACCCCGATGCCTGTTCGGTGAACTGTGTTGGAACCGCTACGCCTGGTGAGTCGGCGGCACTCCCGCGGCGCGCGTGTACCACAGCTAGTGGCTCAGCACGCACTTCACCGAATGCTTGCGCTCCCCGACCCCGCCGACCGCCGGCGGCCGTGCCTCCCTAACCCGGCACCCGGACGTGCGGCCAGGGCAGGCCCGTCCCCGTCAGAGCGGGCGCGCACGTGGCCGTGTTGAGAGGGAGGTCGGGCAGTCGCGGGGCGGCGCCAGCAGATGCGGCCTGCCAGGTGGCGTCGGCCGCGGTCATGGTGCGGGTCACCGCCGGGATGCTGTGAATATAGCGGTGCTCGCGGTAGACCTTGAGCACCAGGGGCAGGAGCCGGGTGGCGTAGCCGGTGTCGCGCAGGCTCGCCATGGCGTAGCGGCCCGCGGCGAGCGGCGGGAGCCCGTGGGCACGCGAGAGCACGGCGAGGTCGGCCGCCAAGCGCAGCACGAAGCCGGAGTCGTAGGAGTTATCGCGCACAGCCCACTGCTCGGCGCAGGCCTGGGCCAGCGGCTGCCCGCGCAGGCCCTCCCACAGGGCGGCCAGATCCCAGGTGGCGGCGTCGTAGGGGTTGATGGCCAGCGCGTGGGCCAGGGCTGCTCCGGCGCCGGCGGCGTCGCGCAGGGCCGTGGCCGGCGCGCTGTCCACCAGGCGGTAAGCCTGCAGGACATAGGTGTCGGCTAGGGACGCCCAGTCGCGTGAGTTCTGGGGCTGGAGCGCGGCGGCGCGCCGGAAGTCTCTCGCGGCAACCCGCACGCCGCCGCCCCGCTGCAGGGCGGCCCACCCGCGCAGGAAGGCCGCGTCACCCGGCCACTGCGCGTGCAGCCCGAGGGCTAGCGCCGCCGCGACACCAACGGCCGCCACGGCAGTGGCCCCCGTCAGCCCCGCGGCGGCGGGGCGACGTGGCACCGCCACCCGCCGCGCGAGGTCCGCCTCGTCGACGCAAAGGGCGGCCAGCACGACGACCAGCGCCTGGATGGGCAGCATGAACAACGTGGTTTCCAGCAGGGATTGGGCGACCACGCCGGCCAGGATCGCGACCATCGGCGCCAACACGGCGCGCCGCGGGAGGCGCAGGCGCGCCCAGCGCCGCCACCCGGCGTGCAGCCACAGCAGGATGCCCGCGGCCAAGGCGGCACCGCCCACGGCGCCCGCCTCGGCCAGCCATTGCAGCGGGTCGTTGTCGATCCCGCCGGGGACGTTGATCAGCACCCAAGTACCGAAGTCGTGGAGGGGGAAGAACGGCGCGTAGAGCGGCTGCATGCCCTGCGGCCCCGCGCCCAGCAGGGGGTGCGCCAGCCAGACGCGCAGGGTGTCGAACCAGCTGAAGAAGCGGCTGGTCACGTCGCCGCCGTTGGCGATGCTGATGCTGTGCAGGCGAAAGACCACCCCCGGCACGCGCAACGCGAGCACGACGAAGGGGACAACCGCCGCCAGCAGGACGGGCAGGGCGGCCTTCCTCCTGGCGCGCGGCAGCAGCAGGAAGGTCAGGACGCAAGCGCCGCCCAGGGCCAGGTAGGCGGCGCGCGAGAACGTCAGCACCAGGGTGCCCGTGCCAGCGGCCACAACGGCCAGGCCAAGGACCAGGGCGGCCGCGCGCGGCAGGCCCCGCGCGGGGACCAGCGCCAGCGCGGCGGCCGCGCCGATGAAGAGCAGGCAGGCCGCGGCGAAGACGTTGGGGTTGTGGAAGGTCGCGGTCACGCGGATCGGGATGATGGCGGCGAGCTTCAGCCCGGTCCAGGCCACCTGCGTCGGCACGCCGGAGAGGAACTGGCGAAAGGCCATCACCGCTAGGCGCAGGCCCCCGAGGGCCACGGCCGCCAGCACGAGCAGCCGCGCCACGCGGGAGGCGGCCGCCGGCCGGGCCGCCACCCCGCGCCCGATGCCCGCCAGGGCGTCGACCAGTGCCAGGAAGGCGGCGGACCAGGCGATGGCGATGAACAACGCCCGCCGCGCGTCGAAGGGGTCGGCAGCGTGCAGGGTGGCCGCGGCGTACGCGGCCAGGGGCAGGAGCAGGCCCAGGGCCACCGCGCGCCGGGGAACCCACCAGCCGCCGTCCAGCAGGCCGGCCAGGGCGGCGGCGCCGAGCAGAGCGGCGGCCACGGGCACCAGGTGGGTGGCGGCGTAGAAGCCGTTGGTGGAGGCCGCGGAGTTGAATAGGCTGATGGGCGCCACCAAGGTACCGCGGCTCACCAGGGACTGGGCGACGTACAGGGCGGCCACCACAACGGACAGGCGCAGCAGGGCGGCGAGCAGCCGCCTCGCGCCGCGGGCACCGGCGGGAATCGCCGCGCTGCGCCGGCCCATCATCATCAGATACCCCGCATACGCGCGGCCGGGGTGGAAAGGACGTCCACATCGAAACCGCTGGCGTGGATGACGCGGCGTGTGGCGCGCACCAGTGCCTCGCGCCTAGCCAGGCCGTCCGGCGCGCGCAACGCCTGTGTCAGCGCGGCCCGCTCGCCCGCGACCAGGCCCACGCCCTCCCAGACGCTGAGCAGGTCGCGCCCGGGGCCATCCCCCGTGGGGATCTCCCGCGTGGCCAGCGTCGATAGCCAGAGGCGCAGGGCCTGCTCGCGGTTCATGCGCGCACCTCCGTGGGGACTTTGGCGGACCGGGGTGCTCCCATTCTACCTGAATGCGGCGGCGACCCGCCGCCAGCGCCCCAGGGTCAGGGTCGCGTCATTCCAGCGGGGGGCCTTCGCCCAGACGGCGCCACGAGCCGGGGTGACCGCGGAGCGGTACGCCGGTCCGCTCGCGCCTGCCACCGCTTGCTGCGCACAGGTTCGGCGCCTCGATGCGGCCGCTGCACCCGTGGGGTGACGGGGGCACTGACGGCCGTAGGCGCCGAATTCGGCCTGCGCCCGCAATCGCCTGTGGCGCAAGCGACTCGCCCAGAACGACGCGGCCTTGGCAGCCTTGGCCCCAGGGTGACGTCGTCCTGGCACGGGCCTTTGGCCGGAACACCCGGCGAGGGGGTCCGCGCGGGGCCCGCGCCGGAGCTCGGCGGCAGATACGCCCACGCTTGCGGTGCAAGGGCTCGCGGCCACTGCGTCCGGGCCGGCTCGCCGGCCACAACCGATGTCGCCGCCGACGTACAGCGCGATGTCTGCGCCGTGCCGGCAACCGGGAGAACAACGCGGCCCCGGCCCGCCCCCCCTGGGTCCCGACAACGCCCCGGCCCTCGCCGTGAGGTGGTCCTTCACGCGCGGCGAGGGCCGGCAGCACTGCGCCCTCTCAGCCGCCTGGCAAGCGGTGGCGCCTCGGCGCCGGGGTGCCGGGGTGTCGATTGACGCGCCCCGGGCCGGCCGCCTAGGATGTCCCTACGCCCATCGCAGCGGATGAGACCGCGTCCTTGCCATGCCATTTCGGAGGGCTGGTGGTCGGGAGGATGTCCCCTGCAGCCGTGGCGCGCTGGCTGTCGCCGTGCCGCATCTTGGCGGCGCCCGGCCCGCGCAGAGGGGGGCGGGCGTGAAAGGCCACCTCTTCATCCTCGTCGGGCCGAGCGGCGGCGGCAAGACCACGCTCATCCGCCGTGTGAGCGGTGATCGCGACTGCGGGGACGGGGGCAGGGGCGGGCACGCCGCCCCGTTCGTCTTTGTCCCCTCGACCACGAGCCGCGCGCCGCGCGCCGGGGAGCGTGAGGGCGAAGACTACTATTTCGTGAGCGGGGCCGCCTTCGAGGCCCTGTGCGCCGCTGGCGGGTTCCTAGAGGTCCAGCGCGTGCACGGCTACCATTACGGCTCCTCGCGGCAACGGCTGCGTGCCGTGGTGGAGCAAGGCACCCAGGGGATCACGGCCGCCGACATCCTCGGCGCGTTCAAGATCAAGGCGGCCATGCCCGCCGACGTCACCACCGTCTTCGTGACGCCTTCCCGCCCCGAGATCCTGCGCGAGCGCATCCTCTCACGAGGGCGCGTGCCCGAGGCGGAACTCGCTCGCCGCTTGGCGCGCGTCGCGATGGAGATGGAACTGGCCTACGCCTGCGACCGCCTGATTCTGAACGACAACGTGGAGGCGGCCGTGGCCCAACTCCACGCCCTGGCGGAGGCCGACCGCCTACAGTCGCTGCGGTTGGCCCACTTCGCCGCCCTGCCCGTGCTGCGCATGATCGAAATGGTCGACCCGCCGACGAGCGCCCTGGGCGGGCGGTTCTGCGTGGCAGACTGCGAGACGCTGGCCCAAGCAGCGGCGCGCGTCCTGCGCCAGTGGTGGTGGGAGCTCCACCCTGAGGCCACCCGCTTCGCCCTCCCAACCTGCCACCCGGTGCCCGTCGCTGCGCCCCGGCAGGAGCACACCGCCGACGCGGTGCTCGACATCTCCCCCTGGGCCGCGCACCTGCCGGACGGGGGGCTGGGCTGAGGGCAGCGGCGAGGCGCCCTCGCTGGCGGCTCGCCGCTGCAACGCCCGACGGACCCGCCCGACGGAGGTGGCCACCCTGCCCTGAGGCCCTCCCCCTCGGGCCACCGCCCTGCGTTGCCGGTGCCCGGCAGGGAGCGCGCGCGGAATCGGGCTCCAGCGGCGTGGCCTCAGCCCGCCTGACCCCCGGCCGGCCCCAGCCGCGAGAACGCGGCCAGCGCGCGCTCCAGGTGCTGCGGCGTATGCGCGGCCGAGGGCTGCACGCGCAGCCGCGCCGCACCCTCGGGTACCACCGGGAAGCCGAAGCCGACGACGAATACCCCGTCTGCCAACAGCCGCTCGCTCCAGGCGATGGCGTCGGCCGTCGCCCCCACCAGAACCGGCACGATGGCCGACTCCCCGGGCAGTGGGCGGAGGCCCTGCGCCCCAAGGCCAGCGCGCAGGGTGCGGGCGTTCTCGTGCACGAGGGCGACGCGCGCAGGCTCGCGCTCCAGGACCTGCAGTGCGGCCAGGGCGGACCCGGCGACCGCCGGCGCCAGCCCGTTGGAAAATAGCTGGGGCCGCGCCCGCTGCGTCAGATAGTCGATCACGGCCGCCGACGCGGCGACGAAGCCGCCCGCCGCCCCGCCAAGGGCCTTGCCCAGGGTGCCGGTGATGACGTCGACCCGACCGAGCACGGCGAAGTGCTCCGCGGTACCGCGTCCCGTGCGCCCCATAACCCCGATGCCGTGCGAATCGTCTACGGCGACGAGGGCGTCGTAGCGCTCGGCCAGCGCGAGGATCTCTGGCAGCCGCGCCAGGTCACCCTCCATGCTGAACACACCGTCCGTCACCACCAGGCGCGTGCGCGCGCCGCGGTGCGCGGCCAGCTTGGCCTCCAGGTCGTCCATGTCGGAGTGGGCGTAGAGCACGCGCTCGGCGCGGCTCAGGCGGCAGGCGTCGATGATGCTGGCGTGGTTCAGCGCGTCGGAGAACACCGCGTCGCCCGCCCCGACCAGCGTGGGGATGAGGCCCTCGTTGGCGTTCCAGCACGACACGAAGGTGAGCGCGGCCTCGGTGCCCAGCCAGGCCGCGAGCCGCTCCTCCAAATCACGGTGGATCAACATGGTGCCGCTGATGAAGCGTACCGACGCCGTGCCCGCCCCGTAGCGCTCCAGCGCCTCCACCGCGCCGCGCACGACCTCGGGGTGCCCCGCCAGACCCAGGTAGTCGTTGGAGCAGAGCACGACGACCTCGCCAAGCCCTTCTACGGTCGCCGTGGGACCGGTCGCCGTGGTCAGCGCGCGCAGGCGCTTGTAGGTGCCGGCATCACGCATGCCCCGTAACTCGTCCTCCAGGCGCCGCCGCCAACCGTTGCTGTCCACGAGATGCACCCCTCCGTCCGGGCAGTCTGATGGGCTTGTGCTCGGTCGGCGGCCCCGCCGCACACCATGGCGCGCGTAGGTCTCTCTGGCGCGCTGCGCCTCAGAGGCGGCCGTGCCTCGTTGCGCCTCGGCACCAAGCGCCTGGCATACCCGCTCGATGTGTCTCCATGCCCGCCGCGGAAAGCGGCGCGCCTGCCCCAACGCTTTCCGCCCGATGCAGAGGGCCGCCGCCTCGTGCACCGACCACCCGAGGCCGCCCGCGAACCACAGAGCGCCCTCGGCCGACGTAGGCGGGGACCACCGCGGTGCCTGGTACGCCGCAGCGAACCCCCCTCCGGTCAATCACCTCGGCCAATTGGGCGTAAGGGAAGTGGCTGCTGTAGCGGTTGAAGGCGCGGTTGGTGTCGTGTTCCTTGGCGAAACCCAGGTCCTCGTGCACCAACGGCCCGACGCCGCGCGTTCAGACCCGATGCCACGTCGCTGGCCTGCAACACCACGCGGTAGCCGGAGTCGCCAAAGACACGGGGGGGCTCCGCTACGGCCCCTGCCTGGTGCCGGCGCCGGACGCCTGCCCGCACCGGAGCGCTGAAAGCCGCGACAGGGTCTGCCAGGCCACCCTCTCCAGGATCCGGCGCCGCTCAGGGTAACCATACATAGCTGGTCACGGCAGCGGCCGTTGCCCCGCCACACGACCGGCGGCCACCCAGGCCGCCCGTGCCACCCACGGTCGCCCGGCGTCCGCCGCGCACGCCCGCACCCGGTCTCACCCGGTACGGGCGACCCACGAGGCATCGGCTGCTTCCCCCACCTCCAGCAACACCTTGATGGCCTCCCCCCCGCGCAGCGCGGCAAACGCCTCGTCGACCCGCTCCAACGGGAAGCGGTGGGTGACGATGGCCTCCGGTCGCACCCGGCCGTGCGTGAGGAAATCCTCTACCTGGTACCACGTCTCGTACATCTTCCGCCCGTTCACCCCGTGGATGGTGATCCCCTTGAAGATCACCTCCTCCGCCAGGTTTAGCCCCATCTCGCCGGCCGGCAGCCCGAGCAGGCCGGCCCACCCCCCGCTGCGCAGCAGGCGCAGGCCCATGCGGATCCCCGCGGGGTGGCCCGATGCTTCCAACAGCACGTCAAAACCGCGGCCGTCGCGGGTGCGCGCGAGCAGGGCCGCCGGTGCCTCAGGGTCGCGCGCGTCCTGCACCGCGTCGGCGCCCATGGCCCGCGCCATCTGTAGCTTGCGGGGGTTGACGTCCAGGGTCACGACATCCAGGGCCCCGGCGGCGCGGGCGATGGCGGTGATGAGCAGCCCGATGGCCCCGGCGCCCATCACCAGGACGCTGCGCCCAGCGACGTCGTCAACCATCACCGTGTGCATGGCGTTGCCCAGCGGGTCAGAAAGGGCCCCGACCTCGTCGGGGACCTCGGGGCGCAGCGGCCAGACGTTCTCCTCCGGTAGGCGGACGTAGTCGGCGAAGCACCCGTCGACGTCGATGCCGATGATATCGACTCGGTCGCAGATGTGGCCCTGGCCGGTGCGGCAGCAGTAGCAGTGGCCGCAGCCGATGTGGCCCTCGCCCGACACGCGCGTCCCTGGGGCTACCGTGCGCACGGCCGGTCCCACCGCGGCCACCTGCCCCATGAACTCGTGGCCGATGACGCGCCCGAGCCGCACGCGACCGGCTGCCCACGTGTCCCACTCATAGATGTGCAGATCCGTCCCGCAGATCCCGGCCCGCTCGACGCGGATCAACACGTCGCGCGGGCCGTAGGCGGGCAGCGGCGCCTCCACCAGGCGGAACCCCGGTCCCGCCTCCGCCTTGATCAACGCCCGCATCGTCGCGGGCAAGCCCTCGGCCACGTCCGCCACCTCCCAGCAAGGTTGTCCCACGGCGTGACGGGCAGGCGCGCGGGCAGGGCAGAGGCGGCCGGACGCAAAAAAACCGAGCCTTCCATCCAAAAGGAAGAGACTCGGCGACGGTCGTCTTCCTCTCATCTCTCAGGCGCGCCCGCCTGCCGGAGTTGGCACCGTTGCCCGTACAGACGCGGGCCGGTTGCCGGGCTTCATCGGGCCGTATCCCTCCGCCACTCTGGATAAGAGAAGGCCTATGCGGTTGTCGCGGCCACAATAGCCGGGGGGCGGGCGCGGTGTCAAGCGGGTGCCCGCGGCCCTGCGACGCGAGGTCGCCTTCGCCAATGCCCTTGCAGGGACCGTCGGCCTGGGCCTGCGTAGATCGGGAGACCTGGGCCGCCCTGCTCCGGCACCTGGTCGCCTGGGTCGCGGCCCACGGCGTCGATCCCGCGGTTGGGCCGCCTGCGGACGTGCGCTCGATCGTGGACCCCCGAGCGGAGTACCCGGTCCTAGTCCTCCGGTACCTGTTCGGTGAAGTGCGTGGGCAACCACCAGATGTTGTGCCTCGGCCTCGCGGGACGGCTCAACGGCCACCGTCTCCGGTGCGTCTGCGGGCGGCACCGGACGCCGCGCAGGGGGACCCAGAGGTAGATCGGCGGCAACAGCGCCCGACTCAAGGAGATCGTGCAGCAGCGGGGGTTCCCGGGCAAGTCGTTGGTGGGCGCCGAGGGGGCGTCTGCCGCCTGGCTCATCGCCCAGCATTCCAGCCATGATCGGGGGTTCCAACGGGGGTTTCTCTCGCTGATGGAGGTCGCGTTGGCCGCAGGCGAGGCGGAGCCGCGCCACTATGCCCACCTGATCGACCGGGTCCGGCTCGCCTCTGGGCAGCCGCAGGTCTATGGCACGCAATATCAGAGGGACGGCCAGTACATCCTCCTCCGCGACGGCGCCCAAGGCCTCCGCGGTACGCGCCACCGTCGCGGTTGCGCTCAGCCCGCGTTCCTTCAGTAAGGATCATCTCCTACCTCCCCCGCAAGGACGGGCCGTCCGCCGGGCGGCGTTCCGCACTGTAAGACTGTAAGGCGGTGGCGGGGGGCTAGCAAACTGCTGTTTGCGCGAGCCTGAGCAGGCCGCGCTACGTCCCGGTCACGCGGCTTGCGCCCGCGGATGGGTTGTGCGATAATGACGAAGTATCGGTCATGAATTCAGATGCGGATAATGACGCCGATGTCGGGAACTGGTGGGGTGGAGCAGGCGGACCAGCCGGATGGACGTTCCCGGCGCCCGATCACGCCGACCCGCGACTAGACCGTCCGATGGGAATCACCGACCCGCCGACCTCGTGGGGGGTTGGGGCGGTCTGGCCGTCAAGGGCGCCGCTGTCTTGGCACCTCGGCATGCCCTTGTCGCGACGGCGAGGGCGAAACGACGAGGGAGAGGCTCCTTTCGCTGGTTCTGGTCGGGCGCCGAGGTGACGGTTCGCGGCGGGCGTTCGGCGCCGGTTCGTCGCTTCATTGAGCGGTCCTACGACAATGAGACGAGGCTCACCGGCCGAAGGGAGATGGAACCATGGACCAAGATATCCTGAAGGCGCATCCCTACCACGGTAAAGATGCAGTCTTGTCGACCAAACACGGTAAGGAACGGGCTGTCGCCCCCCCCCTCATGGAGGCCGTTGGCATCAGGTTGTGCGTTCCTCACAACCTGGACACCGACGCCCTTGGAACATTCACGGGGGACATCCCGCGCGTCGGGACCGTACTGGAAGTCGCACTGCGCAAGGCCCGTCTGGGAATGGCTGCAACCGGTCTGCCTATTGGCTTGGCCAGCGAAGGGAGTTTCGGTCCCCATCCCGCTGTGGGGTGGATGCCCGCAGATGCAGAGACCCTATTGTTTGTCGATGATGAAATGGGTATCCAGGTGTCAGAATCAATCCTCAGTCAGACAACCAATTTTGCGTACGAGACGTGCGTCGATGCTGATGAACTGGATCAGTGGCTCCACAAGGTCCACTTCCCTTCACACGGGCTGTTCGTGCGGCCGAACTCCGGACTGCAGCCGAATTTGCTGTTCAAAGGCTTGACCTCCCGCATGGCCCTGCGAGAGGCGGTGAAACGTTGCGCGCAGGCTTCAGCCGACGGTTCCGCCCATGTGGAGACGGATATGCGGGCGCACATGAACCCCACGCGATTGCAGGTGATCGCTGAACTGGCCCAACGCCTGGGCCGACGTCTCGCGACCCCCTGTCCGGAGTGTGGCACTCCGGGGTGGGGTCTCGTGGGCGTTGTTCCAGGGCTTCCCTGCGAACTGTGTGGTCTGCCAACGGATGGGGTGCGCGAGGAGATCCACGGTTGCCCGCGCTGCCCCCTCCGGCAACAGCGTCCCAGGAGTGACGGCAAACGGGCCGCGTACGCGGGAGACTGCAAGTGGTGCAACCCGTAGGGTCCGGGCGCCGCACGCCTGGACCACCCGGCCCCTCACCCGCTGATCGCCAGGTGCGCAACCTGAAGCGGGCGGCCGCGAGGCGAGGGCTCTCTCCGGCCTGCAGAGGCCGGGTCGCGTCCGCCGCGGGAACCTGTCGCGCTGGACCATGGAGTGCCGGGGTTTCACGCGTCCCCAGCCGCGGGGTGAGCACCGGGGCGGCTTCCACTGAGACCGTCCGTGCGTTCCGGGATCAAGCGGCGCCGCGCCTCCAGGGCCAACGCAGCCGCGTGGTACGGCGTATCGGCGACGGCGGTCAGATGGCCCATCTTCCGGCCCGGTCGGGCCTCGGTCTTACCATACAGGTGAAGCTTGACTCCCGGGACCTCCAGCGCGCGGTGAAAGAGCGGCGGTCCGCCGGGCGGCCAAAGATCGCCGAGCAGGTTGGCCATCGCCGCTGGTCCATAGAGATCTGGAGCCCCGAGCGGCAGACCGCAGATTGCTCGCACGAGCTGTTCGAACTGCGAGGCCGCGCAGGCGTCCAGGGTGTGGTGGCCGGAGTTATGCGGGCGCGGCGCCAACTCGTTGACCAGTATGCGGCCGTCGTGGGTCAGGAACATCTCGACGGCGAGCAGACCCACCACACCGAGACCATTGGCAATCCCGGTGGCTATGCGGCCGGCATGTGCCGCGACATCCCGCGAGATCCGCGCTGGCGCGACGGTGAGATCGAGGATGCCTCCGCTATGATGGTTTTCCCCCGGTGCGAAGCAAACAGCGTTGCCGTGAGTATCCCGGGCACAGATAACCGAAAGCTCAAGCGCGAAGTCCACCAATTGCTCGGCGATGAGCAGATCGCACCTGGATCGCAGCCGGGTGATTGCTTCAGGAAGTTCCGCCGCGCGCTGCACGACTGCTTGGCCCCTGCCGTCATAGCCCGACGCCGCGGTTTTCAGTACACAGGGCAGACCGAAGTCGTCCAAGTCCCGCACTGAACGGACGGGGCGAAAAGGCGGGACCGCGAAACCCAGGCGGGCCACCGCCTCCTTTTCCCGCAGCCGGTGCTGGGCGACGCGCAGGACGGCGCTGCTCGGATAGACGCGGCCCACGGCCTCGGCGGCTTCGACTGCGGAGGGGCTGACGTTCTCGAACTCGTAGGTAACGACATCGGCCCGGACCGCCAAGTCTCGCATGATCGCCGGATCCGAGAGATTACCCGGCAGGTGCGCGTCGGCGACCTGAGCGGCGGGAGCGTGGGGATCTGGATCGCAAACCAGGGTGCGGTAGCCGAGGCGCCGGGCCTCGATCGCCAGCATGCGCCCGAGTTGGCCACCGCCGATGATCCCAATGACGGCACCGGGCGGGAGCATCATGTCCCCTCCACCGCGTCGCGCCCTTGCTCGTCCCGCCACAGCTGCAATCGCCTTCCAAGATCAGGGTCCTGCAGGGCCAGCACCTGCATCGCCAGCAGCGCGGCATTGGCCGCGCCCGCGTGGCCGATGGCGACCGTGGCCACCGGCACGCCCCTGGGCATCTGGACGATCGAGAGCAACGAATCCAATCCGTTGAGGTGCTGGCTCGGCGCCGGCACCCCGATGACCGGCAGCAGGGTCTTGGCCGCCACCATGCCCGGCAGGTGCGCCGCGCCGCCCGCCCCGGCTATGACGACCCGGATGCCACGGCCCGCGGCGTCCTCGGCAAAACGAAACATGCGGTCCGGGGTGCGGTGCGCAGAGACGATGTGCACCTCGTGCGGTACGCCGAACTGCTCCAGCAGGTCGACAGCGTAACGCATGGTCTCCATGTCCGACTTGCTGCCCATGATCACCGCCACCAGCGACGCCGCCATACCCTCGCCCCCCGGGGGTCGCGCGCGAGAGAACCGCGCAGAGACGGCCGAGCCAGTTTCCGGGCCGCCGGGGGCGCGCCCTCCCCAAGGCTGGCGACCGAGCGAATCACCCCAGCCGGGAGGGCCCCACGCCGAGGCACCGCCGCATCTGCCGGTACGGACCGAGCGGCCCAGGGTAGCGACTCCAGACGCCGGCCGCCCGCGACCGGGAACTTGTGCAAGGCATCATACCATGGTGCCAACCCGGGCAGCGGCTCTGCGGTGAGCGCTCTGGCCGGCGGGGACGTTGGCTTCGGTCTTCCCCGCGGCGCGGTCGCTCCCCGGTCGGGCACGGGCACTTGGAGAGGCCCGGATCGGCCGGCGCGGTGCTCCAACCGGCCCCCGCCGGCCGATTGCGCGGAGGGAACAGGGCGTGCCCCGCTCCGAGCCTCGTGCCCCAGCTGCCGGAGCGTCTCGACTGCCCACGACCGAGAAGCGTGGTCCGAGGCGGGGGAGACGTGCCCGGCGGCCGGCGCGTCCCGGCGTCGTCCACGCCGTTCAGACCGCGGGCAGCAAGCCGCCGTGCCGTCAGCCCGGCGGAAAACGCCGCGATCTGGCCAAAAATCGTGCCGGCCGTAAGTGAGACGTGCAATTCCCGTATCTTGACACGCGCATCCAACTTCTCTAATCTGTAGCGCATGGACACGGTACTGATCCTTGGCACGGTCGCGATACCGCTGCTCGGGGCCGGCCTGGGAGCGCTGGCGCAATCGTTGGCCCACAAGCGCCTGCTCTCTGGACTCGCCCTGCTTAACCTGGCGGTCGCGGCCGTTCTGGCCGTGCAGGCCACGCGCGGCGCGCCGACGTCGCTGTCGGGCCCCTGGGGCCTGACTCTCGCGGCGGACCGCCTGGGGGGGCTCCTGGTGCTTTTGGCAGCAGGGATCCAGGCGACGGTGCTGCCCTATGCCGCCCGCTGCCTGGAGGGGCGTGCGTTCCGGCGCTTCGCGGCCACGTCCCAGGTGCTGGTGGCGACCATGTCCCTGACCGGGACGGCGGCCACCCTGGGTACCCTGGTCCTGGGTTGGGTGGCGGCGAGCGTGGCGGTCTACGCCCTCGTTGCGGGCACGGGGCCCCCCCGCAGGGCGGCCTGGCGGCTGGGCGGTGCCTTTCTGCTCGGAGACGGGGCATTGGTCGGTTCGTTGATCATCGTCCGCAGGGTCTTGGGGGATCCTTTCCTGTCCCAACTTGCCGAAGCCGAGGCACACCTGAGCGGGGTTCGCATCCCCCTCGGGCCCGCCGTGCTCACCCCCGCAGAGGTGGTGGCGGTGCTGGTCGTCCTGGCCGCCAGCGTGCGCTGCGCGCTGTGGCCGGGACCGCGCTGGCTGCCGTCCACACTGGCGGCGCCCACGCCCGGAGGGGCGTGTATTCCTGCACTCGTACGAACTCGCCCTGGATGCGGACGACCGGGCTCTGGAGACCATACTCACCGGCCCGCTCGTCGTCGCGCAATGGATCAACGCCCGGTACTACTTTTCTTCCGTGGCGCCCGAGGTGTTCGGGGCCGGGGACAAGACCCTCCACAACCCCGTCGGCGGGATCGGGGTGCTTTGCGGTGAAGGAAGGGACCTGCGGGTGGGCGTACCCTGGCAGTCGGTGGCCGTCGCCGACCGGCTGTATCATGAGTCCATGCGTCTCTTGGCCGTCGTGCAGGCGCCCCTGGATCGGCTTGACACCGTCATCGGGCGCAACACGGTGCTCGGTCAGTTGGTGAATGGGCAATGGCTGCACCTGGTGGCGGGGCCGGGCGGCGGGGCGGGATGGCGCCTGCGTCATGACGGCGCGTGGCGGCCTTGGGAGCCCGCAGTTGCTCGTGGGGAGGGAGCGCAATGGACTTCGAGGGCCTGACCCGGATGACGCGGGTGGAGGTCGTCACCACCGGGCAAGACGTGCCGCTGCTGCAACGGGTCTTCCAGTCCGCCGGGTCGGTCGGCTACACGGCCATGTCGAGCGTTTCGGGGTTCGGCCACCACGGCCTTCACCAGAGCCGCTTGGCCTTCAACGAAAAGGACAGCCAGGTGCTCCTCTTCACCGTGCTGCGCGAGGAGGCGACGCCAGCCCTCGTAGCGGGGGTGCGGCGCTGGCTCGCCGACCGTCCCGGAGTGATGTTCGTCTCCGAGGTCTACGTCAGCCGTCCGGAGTACTTCCAATGACCACGGGCGGGGAAGCGACCCGGCAGCGACAGTCGGCGCGCATCCCGGAGGCAGCGACTGAGGCGAGCGCTGCGCACGCCGCCGCATCCCCGCAAGGCGCGGGGCCGGCCGGGCCGGTCTGGACCTTCCTAACCAACCACGCGCACGTACTGATCTGCATCACCGACGAGCCGGACATCCGTGGCCGGGACATCGCCGCCCGCGTCGGCATCACCGAACGGGCCGCACAGGCCATCATCGCCGATCTGGTGACCGCCGGCTACGTACGCCGCCGCCGGGAGGGGCGACGGAACCGCTATTCGGTCGATCCGGACGGCCCCATGCGCCATCCTTTGGACCGCGGCCGCACGGTTGGCGACCTCTTCGCCGCTCTTGGGCACCTGTCCCGCTCCGGGCTGCCGGGCCCGGCCCATGGTGCCTGGACCAACGGACGCTAGCGTTGGTCCAGAGCAGACTGCGCGCGCTACCAGGGGAACGCCAGCCGCACCGTGGATTCCCGCCCGAGCAGGTTTCGGTCTGAGGGGCCCCGCGTATGCACCTATGCGGCCGGGGGCACCTGTGCCTCCATTCCGTGTGGTCTTCAGCCTCCGGCCGCGTCGTCGCGGCAACAACCCGACCGCTCCACCCCATCAGGGGCACGTCCATAGCCCCGGCGCAAGCGACGACGGGGTCCAGGCGTTCACCTGCTGGCCGATCACCACCTGGGCCTGGGCGCCCAGACGGGGACACAGAGGCGTTCGCCGCCGTGGTCCCGGGCCGGTACGGCCCTAGTCGTGCTGCTTCTCAGGACTGTGGGAGACTGGGACGAGGTGGAGGACGCGCTTTGGGGGGGCGTTCACCGGCTTGCCTCGTGGCGGGCTTCAGTCCGGCGTGCCGGTTCGCGCAGCGGGTCCGGGCGGCCACGGGCAGGCCCTCTGTCCGTGCGCCGCGCTTTGCCCGCTACGCGAGAAGAGCGCAGCCTGGAAGGGGCCGACTCAGGGTTGGTGTCCCGCGCGCCCGCGGGTCCGGAGCAAGCGGGTCCCTGCCGCGAGGCTGGGCGCGCCGCGTCGCGTGGCCTACCGCCCCGCACAAGCATTTCGGGCGGTGGCGACCAGGGTCCGGTACGAGTCGCCCCGTTCACGACCGTGTCGGCATGCCCTAATGGCTTACGGCGCACCCTGATGCCAGGGGAGGGGCGTGCCCCGCGCAGGGAGGCAGGTAGCGCCCGTGCGACCACGGACGCGCCGCGCGAGGCGCGGTGTGGGGCCGCAATGCCGGTACGCACGCCGCACGCTGCGGCAACCGGGTCGCATGACCAGCGCCGTGGACACGGCGCGTCGCGGTTAGCGCACCGTCGATGCCGATGTCGAGTGGCCTCACGGGATCCGGGATCACGGTAGTCCCGTGATGGCCCAGATGACGGCGGCAGCCTCGCGCCAGAGGTTGCCCCGTGCGAGGGGTTGGCCCTGCCAGGCTATGACGGGCAGTGCGCCGCGCACGGCGTTGGTGACAAAGACCTCGTCCGCGGCGGACGCCTGAGCACTTGGGGCCACGGGCGCTGCCCAACGCCAAGAGCCCGTGGGCCACGACCGCGGAGGAACGGCAGGACCGGGAGAGGTTCGGGGAGGCGCATCCGCAGGTGCTGCGCAGCCTGCTGGTGCCGTTGTTGCAGAAACTGGGGTGAATCCCTGGCTGAGGCCGGATCGCATGCGGGCCCTGCGCACCCGTGCGCCCCAACTGCGCCTCATCCTCTAGCTCTCGGCGTCCCCGCCGCCTGGACAGGCGTCCCCCGAGCCGACGCCGGCCCTGCCCTGCCCGCCGCAGCCCTCACCGGGCATCCGCCACCTCGGCCGGCGACCACGGCCCTGCCGACCGGCCCCTCCCCCAGCCTCGCTCCGCCCTTCCAACCCCCGCCCCCGCTGATCAGGACGGGATGATCGCATGCCGCCCTTCGCCCCGCCTCGGGAACCAACGCTGACGCGAACATACACAGCGGACCCGGCCTGAGCGCTGTCTCATTTCGGTCCCGCCGCAGGCCCGGAATGGCCTTGGCCAGGTGAACCAGCGCTCCCTCGTCACAGCCCGTTTCGCGGCCGCAAGAGCCACCCACGGGTACGTGAGGAGACCCGGATGTCGGCCGGAGGGCTTTGCCAGGCAACTGAGAATGTCGATACAGAGAGGGCTGAGGAAGGGGATGGCGGGCTCCGGGACGCGGCCGTGCCAGGGAAGGACGGGGCCGGGGGAGGGATGCAGTTTCTGCCGAAGCGTGAACGTCTCCGTGTTGGGCGCGCCGAGCGTGGTACTGCGAGAGGAATGCTAACGGTGTGGGCCGGGTCCTGGCGCTTGGGCGCGTACGCCGAGGCTTTTCGGCAGCGCGGTGTACTCAGGCTCCGGCCACGCTGCGCGCAGTGCCGAGGGGCCCACCGGTCCACGGCGACGAATTAGATCACCCCACGGGTGGGCCCCTTCGGCGCTGGCCCGCTGCCGGCGGGATATCTCTCCGTCGCTACAGGCCCATGCCACTGTCTCTGCCGCGAAGGATGCCGGTGGAAGGTGGAGGGCAACGATGCAAGGGGATCTTGGCGGGACCCACGCGCCCGTGACGGCACGCGGCAAGGGCGCTATGGGCATCCCGGCGCAAGGGGCGTTTTCCGGTCTAAAGTGGCTGCGTTTCTCGATGGTTGTGCTGGCCCTGCTTAACGCTGCCGCGCATCTGTTTGCCAGCCCTGGCCAGACCAGTGCCGTCACGTTTTGGTTAGAGACAGAGGTGGCCACGTATGTCCTGATCGCGGTCGTTTACCTGCTCGGCCTGCGCAGTTGGTACTCCCCGGCGATCGCATACTCGATACTCAACTTCTTCATTTTCTTCGTCTCCGCCTTCGTCGTCCTCCCGGGGATCACACACAGCGCGCTGATCGGGCACGTGGAGTTCGGGCAGTATTCGTTCGGGCGTGGATTCTCGCTATCCTCTTGGCTGTATCTGATCGTCGTAGGTTTCGTCCTTAACCACGTGGACAAAGGGAGCGGCATCGACGCTCTGCTGCGGGAGAGTTGAGACGAGCGGTCACCGGGTGCGCAACCGGGAGGCGAACCCCGGACGCCGCCCCGCGTGCACGGGGCGTCCGCGCTCCGCCGCAGGGCGGGGCAGGGCGGGGCACCGGGGGCCTGCCCTCACAGCATCCGCTGCGGCGGGCGCCCACCGGGGCGCCGCGCTCTGCCCCTACCTCAACCGTCAGGCACCCATTGTCTCCCACAACTGGGGGGATGAATATTGGACCACTTGCCCACAGCACCAAGCCCTCACGCGCCAGCCTCTCGCGCACGATGAAGGGGACCGCGCCGCCGGGCGGCGCCGCATGGGTGGCGGCCAGTTCGCCCAACACGGCCGCCTGGTTAGGCCCCCAGTCCGGCCGTAGGCCGCCGAGCAGCGGGCGGTCGACGCCGGCCAACACCGGTACGTCGGGCCGGCCGAAGGCGTCGAGCAGGTGGCGCGCCATGCGCGCCCGCAGAGCGGCGCACTGAAAGACCGTCGTCACGCCCACAATCGCGATCTCGGGCGCTCGCGCCGCCAGCGCCAAGGCCAGCGCGTCATCCACGTTGTCCCCGATGTCCGTGTCGATGATGACTGGCACCGCCATGCCCGCGCCTCCAATGAGATCTCCCGCCTCGCCTGCGCCCGGGCTTCGCGGCCGGATCGTGCGCCCCTGCGAGGGGCCCGGCGGGGCCAGGGTGGGGCGGGCACGCCGGCTGCCGCCCAATCCGCCGCCTCCTCCAGCCCCTCTTGCCGCAGCGGACATGGCAGGCGCGCCTGGTGGCCGTAAACGCCGCGGGCCTGCCCGTGGACCCACCCGAGCGCCTGCGATGGCCGAGCGACGGGCTCCTGCCGGGGTACAACGCTCAACTGCACGCACCCGGCCCGCCTCCGCCGGCCCCCGCCCCCGTGCGCCGGCTCCCACCGGGCCGGCCACCGCGGCCACCTTCACGCGGCCATATGGACGGTCCTTCGGATCACTCCCCCTCAACGGCGACGGGGCATGTGGCCGGTCCGTCAGATCGTTCCTCCATGGCCCGCCGAGGGAGCACGATGGCGGTGCTCCAAAGGGGAACGTTGCGGAGGCGAGTAGGATGCGCACCACAGGCGCAGGCAACGGCCGTGGCCTCTCCCGCAGGGGGATGCTGGGCCTGGTGTCAGCTGGCGGAGGGGCGGCACTTCTGAGTGTGGTCGTTGCTACCCGTCCCGCGCATTCGGCGACCCGGGTCGCGGCGGCGACCGCCCCAACGGGAGGCCGGCCGGCCGACTTCCTGTATCTCTCCATCCTCGCGGGCCAGATCACGGGCAAGCAGGGCTGGCCGCGTTACGTCCCCGCCGACTTCAGCGTGCCGGCGCACGCCCTGGTGCAGGTGGAGATCCGCTGCTTCGACACCGGTCCCGCCGCCGTCCCAGCAGGCTACGAGAAGGTGCAGGGCACGGTGGGCGGCGTGATGACCGTGCTGCCGGGCCCCGACCCGGCGGCCACCGCCCGGGGGCGGGCGGTCTCGGCCCTCAGCGCCAAGGGTGTGGCCCACACGCTGACGATGGCGGGCCTCGGGCTGAACGTGCCGGTGCCACCGCTCTCCACCGTGCGTTTCACCTTCCGGACAGGCGCGCCCGGGAGCGTGCCCTGGGAGTGCATGGCCAGTTGCGGGACCGGAACCAGCGGCTGGTCCGGGCCGATGGCGGAGGCCGGCTGGATGCAGGGCACCATGGCCGTGGTGGGTTGAGTCGGCGCGCGCCGCTGACCCCACGCGTGGAGGAGCGCAGGCGGGCGGCCCGCGTGCGCCGTGGCAGGCACCGTGTTACCGTAAGGTCGTGGACGACGCCATGAAGCACTCTGGCACGCGGCGCCTGCGACCCTGGGGGGTCGGCTTGCCCATCGCGCTGACGGTGGTGCTGGAGGTCTTCCGCAACCTGGTCCTCTCGCCCCGCCTCGGGCCGGCCGTCGCTGGCGATGTCGAGGGGGTACTGGCGATCGCGGGCGTGATCGCCTTCTCCGCCGTCATCTGGGTCCTGGTCGAGCGCGCCGAGGCCAAGACGGTGACCGCCTACCGCGCGGCTTCCGCGCACGAGCGCCAGTTGGTGGCGCTGCACGAGGCCGCCCTCTCCGTGACGGCGGCCCTCGACTTGCCCACCGTGCTGCGCCGCGTGGTCGAGGAAAGCCGCAACGTGGTCGGGACACGGTACGGCGCGGTGGCCGTGGTGACCCCCGCGGGCAGCATCGAGGAGTTTGTCTCCTCTGGCATCGACGAGGAGACCGTGCGGCGCCTGGGCGCCCCGCCTACCGGCCACGGCCTCCTGGGCCTGGCCATCGCGGAGCGCCGCCCGCTGCGCATCGACGACGTGGCCACGCACCCTGGCGCAACGGGCTTCCCGCCAGGCCACCCGGTGATGCATACGCTGCTGGCGGTGCCGCTGCTGTATGAGAACACCGTGCTGGGCAGCCTCTACTTGGCCGACCGGACGGACGGACAGCCTTTCGACGCGGCCGACCAGGAGGCGCTGGCGCGCTTCGGCGCCCAGGCGGCCATCGCCGTGGCCAACGCCCGCCTGCACGAGGAACTGCGACGGCTCTCCCTGCTGGAGGAGCGCGAGCGTATCAGCATGGACCTGCACGACGGGGTACTGCAGACGCTCTACGCCACCGGCCTGGGCCTGGAGTCGGCCGGGGAGGACGTCGAGCGCAACCCCGCGGCAGCGCGCACGGGGATCCAGCGCGCCATCGACCGCATTCACGGCACGATCGGCGACATCCGCCATTACATCTTCGACTTGCGCGCCGAGCAGGAACAGGCTGGTCAGGGCCTCGTGCCTCTACTACGCCAGTTGCTGGAGAGCACGGACCACCCGGGCGTGACCGTATCCCTGGAAGCGGAGGGCACCGTCGATCCGCTGCCGCGGCACGTGCAGTGGGAGGTGTGGCACGTGGTCCAGGAGGCGGTCTCCAACGCCGTGCGCCACGCCCGGGCCGGCCGGGTCGCCGTGCGGCTGCGTGCCGAAGGCCCGGAACTCGCTGTCTCGGTGACCGACGACGGGGTGGGCTTCGATCCGCAGGCCCCCGTGGACCAGACCCACGGCGGCCTGCGCAACATGCGGCGGCGCGCGGCCGCCGCCGGCGGGCGGCTCGATGTGGGCAGCGCCGCGGGCACGGGCACCACGGTCACGCTCACCGTGCCGACCGCGCGCGGAGGGGGTTTGCAGCCGTGATTGCCGTGCTGCTTGTGGACGACCACGACGTCGTGCGCGAGGGCCTGCGGGCGCTCTTGCTGCGCGCGCCCGACATGGAGGTGGTGGGCGAGGGGTCCACGGCGGCGGCCGCGCTCACCGAGGCGCAGCGCCTGCAGCCGGACGTGGTCGTGCTGGACGTGCGCCTGCCCGACGGCAGCGGCGTGGAGGTCTGCCGCGAGATCCGCAGCGAGCGGCCCGACACCCGGGTGCTCATGCTGACCTCGTACGCCGACGATGAGGCCCTCTTTTCCTCCATCATGGCTGGCGCCGCCGGCTACCTGCTGAAGGAGACGCGGGCCGCCGCGCTCCTCGATGCCATCCGCACCGCCGCCCGGGGGGGATCCCTCCTCGACCCCTCCATGACCCAGCGCGTCTTTGAGCGGCTGCGCACCGGCTCCGGCGGGGCGGCGGACCAGGCCGCGCAGCTCTCGGAGCAGGAGCAGCGCATCCTGGCGCTGATCGCCGAGGGCCGGACCAACCGGGAGATCGCCGCGGAGGTCTTTCTCAGCGACAAGACGGTCAAGCACTATGTCAGCAACATCCTCGCCAAACTGCAGCTCTCCCGCCGCAGCGAAGCCGCGGCCTACTGGGCGCGGCACCACGAGCGCGCTGGCCCACCCGCCTGACCGGACGCGCAGAGACCATGGCCGGGGCGTGCGGGCTCCGCCAAGCGCGGCTTCAGCGCAACGGCTGGAGCGGCGCGGGTCGTCGGCCGCCGCAGACCGCCTGAAGAGCTGGCGGTCCCTTCCTCCACGGGGACTGCCCCAACGCCGGGCGCCCGTCGCCACGGGCTGCCCGATGCCAGGTGTAGTCCCGCCTCCACGGCCGCCGCCCCAGCGCCATCGTCCGACGGGCGGCGGCGCGGCGTGGGGCGCTCTGGGCAGGACGCCCACGGCGTACGGGAGCGGGTCTCTTGGGAAGGCGGCCGCATGGCCGCGGGGGCACGTGCCGCCAGAGCGGCCCACGGCAGCGCGTACGGCGTGCCACGTCCGCGCGCACCGCGGCCTCCGCGAAGGCCCGCAGGGGGGGTCCCCCCGTCGGCTCCGGCTCGGCGCCGCAAAGACAGGGCTCGGGCAGCACGGCCAGGGCCGCGCCGCGGGCCGGCGCCTCGGCAAGGCCCGCGTGGCATCCCCGCAGCTCGGCCCACCAGCCGCCAGAGGGATGTGCGTGGCGCGGCGCTTCGGGGCGGGAGGCGGGGCCCCTGCGCGCCCGCCGTTCCCCTCAGACACACGTCTGGTCTGAAGCGGGCGGCGTGGCCACCTCGGCGGCCGCGGCACCGCTCACCCCCTGCGGCGGCTCGTACAGCGGCTGCCCTCCAACCGCCACCCCGGCCGCGGCCAGGATGGCCAGTAGGTGCCGCTCGTCGATGCGGCGGCCGCCGTGTACCTGGCTGCCGAGGAAGTGGAGGCAGAAGTGAGTGCGGCGGCAGGGCGCGCACGCCGGCTCGTTCGCGGGCGCGCCGAAAAACGTCCCGCACGAAGGGGCTGTCGAGGCCCGTGCCCGTACGCGTGCTGAAGACGTAATCCTCGTCCCGCCACGCTTCGCCCCCGGCCAAGCGGGCCTTTGCCTGCAGGGTCCGCTGCCGCTGCAGGGCCTCGACGGCGCCGCCCAGCAAGGCCGTGGTGCGGACGCTCTTCTCCCGTTTCGGCGATCCCTCCACCATGCGGGAGCCCACCCGGCTGCGGTTGTGCCGCACCGTGATCCGCCGGGCCTCCAGGTCCACGTCGGCCCACCGCAGCCCAAGGGCCTCACCCAGGCGCAGGCCGGTGTGCAGCAGCACCCCAAACAGCGGCGCCAGGGCCTCGCCCTCGGCCGCCGCCATGATGGCCTGCGCCTCGGCCAGGGTAAAGCCGGCGCGCTTGCGCGGCGTCCGCATCGCGGGCCGCGCTCGGCTGGCGGGATTTGCCTGCACTAGGCCCAGGCGTTCCGCGTCGGACAGCGCCGACTGGAGGCAGCGGTAGGCCATGGCCGCCTGTGTCGCCCCCGGTGTCGTGGGGGTCGGGGCCAGGGCGTCCTGCCAGGCTTGGATCGCGCGTGGCGTCACATCCTGCAGGGGCAGGTGGCCCGGCGTCGGGACGATGTTTCGCCGGATCTTGTGTTCATAGTTGTATAGCGTTCTTGGCTTTCGACCTTCGGCGCGCTTCTGCTCCAGCCACACCGGCAGGTAATCGCCGAGGGTCTGCCGCGTAGCGTCCACGTGCCCGGCGCGCTGGGCCTCGGCCTGGGCCAGCATGCGCCGCCCGGCATCCCAGCGGCGGCCTCCGTGTCGGTGGTGGCGCAGTGGTAGAGGTACTTTCCGGTGCGCGCGGCACGGGTACCGGGGTGGGGCGTCGACGCGGCGTACCGGGACCCAGGGCGCGGGGAGGGGTGGCTGGCGTCGGCGCTGGCCGCGGCACGGGCCGCCAGGGCGGCCGACGTGGCACGGTACGCGCAGGGGCCGCAGGGGACGGCGGCACGGGCCGCGGCGGAGGAGGTGCGGACGGCCCTGGCGGGGATCTGGGGCCTGGCCGACCTGCAGCGTCGCGTTCAGGGGTGCGGCGAGTCGGAGGCGGGGCGGTGACGGGCCGGCAGGGGCGCGGGAACGGCTGGCGAAGAGGGCTGGCTATCCGTGCCGCGCAGCGTCGGTCGCGCGGTGTGGTAGTGGGGCCGGGCGTGTGGGCACGCCCGGCCCTGCATCTTGGTTCGGCGGGACTACCTCCATGGCCTGTCGTATTAGGGAGGCATGCTGGCCAAGGAAGACGGCTCTCTGTACCCGGAGCCCGGCGAGGCGGCGGTCCTGGCCGCGGCGCTCCATGGGGCGGGTCGCCAGCCGGTGGAGCATCCCGAGGATGTGCTGCTCGCAGCGGTCGCGGATGCCCTGGGGGCGATGGCGGGTGGCGCGGGGGTCGTCTGTGCGCCGGCACGGGATGTGGCGATGCGGGAAGCGGCGGAGGGGTTCGTGTCGCCGGGGGCGGCGTACTGGGTGGCGGTGAGGTGGGAACCGGGCGGCGGGGCTACCGCTGCTCCAGGGCGCCGATGCGCGTCTCGTGGTCGTTGAGGCGCCCCTCGTGGCTGGTGGCGCTGGCCTCCAGGGGCAGGACGTGGGCATTCATCAGGGCACGCTCGCGATCTTCGGCGTGGCGTTCTACGGCCTCGCGGTGCATGGCGAGGCCGTCGCCGAGGGCCTTGAGGGCGGCAAGGGCTTTGTCGTTCAGGGCGCCGGCCTGCCGGCGGCTCTCCTCGATCTCGGCGCGCAGGACCTCTCGGGTCTCGGCGTCACGGGCGACGGCGCGTTGCTCCATGGCGCCCATCTCGGTGCGCATGGCTTCCAGGAAGGCGCGGAGTTCGGGGTCCACGGCGGTTCCCCCTTGGGTTCCCCCTTGGGCAGATTGCTCGGGTGTTGCAGTTCGCCGGGTCGGCGGGGGCGTCCTGCCGGTGCCCGAAGGACGTGGGGGGACTATAGCGTGGTCAGTAGCACGTAGGGTTCTGCTGGGCGCTCTCACGCTCTCACCCCCGCCCGGCCCGCCCGGCGGGCATGAGGCGTAAAGTAAGCCGATGACGGGTTCCGTCAAGCCCCACCCGGTAGACCAAGCGGGGCTCAGTTTGGACCACAGCGTGGGCGCGATCGAAGAGCTACGGGGGCAGCGGGCGGGACTTGCGGAGTGGGCGCGGTCGCCAGCGTCGGCACGAGCGACTTACGTCGGTATCTGTGTCGGCTCCCGTCTCATCCGCCCGGGCGGCGCCAACGCCGCGCACCGCACGGCTCCCCCGCGCCGCTCCGGCGCCCCACGCCGACGCCCCTGCCGCGGCGGCGGGGTGCGGTGTACATTGGGAAACGGCCCCGCCCGCCGGAGGAGGGGAGGCCCGAGGACAGTGCACTCGCGCCACTCCCATGCGCCCCGGCCACCGGGAGGAGGGGGACCCCCATCGAACTGCACGCCGGCCCCGGTCTGGTACTGCGCGCCCTGGCGCCGGCTGACGCACCCGCCCTGTTCCGCGAGACGGACGCGTGCCGCGCGCGCCTGCGTCGCTGGCTGCCATGGGTCGACGCGACCCGCTCGGCGGCCGACACAGCCGCCTTCATCCGCGTGGCCATGGAGCAGGAGGCCGACGGTGAGGGCTTCCACGCGCTCATCCTCTACGAGGGACGGCTGGCTGGGATCATCGGCCACCACGGCTTCCACCACGCCCACCGTACGGTTTCCATCGGCTACTGGCTGGGCGACGCCTTTGAGGGGCGTGGGCTGATGACGGCGGCCTGCCGGGCGATGACCGGCTACGCCTTCGCCGCGCTGGGCGTCCACCGCGTGGAGATCCGCGCCGCGGTGGAGAACAGGCGCAGCCGGGCCGTCGCCGAGCGCCTCGGCTTCCGCCTGGAGGGGGTGCTGCGCGGCGCCGAACTCCTCGCCGACGGGTTCGCGGACCACGCCGTCTACGGCATGCTCTCCACCGACTGGGCACGGCTGCGCGGCCTGGCGGTGGCCCGCACCACCCCAGCCGTCCCGCGAGGCGGTGCGCCCCAGGACCAGGCTGGCAGGCGTCCAGAGGCGGGCGGCGGCGCGCTGCCCACGGAACGCGCGCGGGCCGAGCCGTCGGACGGCGGTGACGACCCCGCCCTGGACGCCGAGATGGCGGCGTATTACGAGGCGCGCGCCCCGGAGTACGACGACTGGTACGAGCGGCGCGGGCGCTACGCGCAGCCCGGGGCCGACGCCGCATGGTTCGCCGAGCTATCCGCCCTCCACGGCGTGGTGACGCGCTTCGTCCACGCCCTCCCCTCCGATGCCGCGGTCTGCGACATCGGTTGCGGCACGGGACGCTGGACGGCGGCCCTCGCCGAGGCCGGCCTACGCGTTGCGGGCCTGGACCGCTCGCCAGCGATGCTGGACCAGGCAGCGCGGCGCCTCGGCGACCTCGGCCTGCGCGCCGTGCTGGTATGTGGGGACGCACTGGAGCTGCCCTTCCCGGCCGCCACCTTCGATGCCGCCTGCTCCGCCTTCGTCTTTGACCACCTCTCGCTGCCGCAGCGGACGCGGTTCCTGCGCGAACTCGCCCGGGTCGTGCGGCCGGGCGGTCGGATCCTACTGCTCGACAGCCGGCGGGAGGAGCGGCACGTCGCGGATACCGAGGTTCAGACCCGGCCCTTGCGGGACGGGCGCACCTTCCGCGTGCGCAAGGGCCTGTTTACGGCCGCGACGCTAGCCGAGGCGATGCAAGCCCTCGGCGTGGTGCGGGCAGGGGAGACGCCCAGCTTCTTCGTGTGGGCGGAGGCGACGCTGGGAGGGTGAGGTCGTACGGTGCACGTCAGGGGCGGACGCCCGGGAGCCCGCCACGCCTGCACGGCACCGCAGTGGGGCGACCGCACCGCGCAACACGGGCGCGCGCCCCGTACAGCCAGCCAGCCACGAGGGCGGCGGGGCGCCATGGGACGCTGGACACGGCGCCCCTGACCCTTGGGACAACAGGCCGTCAGCGGGCCCCCGCGGCCTCCGCTGGCTGGCCGTACCGGTGCAACGTGGAGCCCGGCCCCACCAGGTGGTGGCCCATGCCCAGCTCGGCGGGGGTGTGGCCGAAGGCCAAGCCGATCAATTGCGGTAGGTGCAGGATGGGCACGCCAAGTGGCACGCCGAGCGCGCGCGCCGCTTCCTGCTGCTGACCGTCCAGGTTGAGGTGGCAGAGGGGGCAGGGCGTGACCATGACGTCCGCCCCGTGCTCCTTGGCGTCGGCGATGTTACGGCCGGTCATGCGCAGGCCGTTCTCGCGATTCATCGTGATGATCGGGAAGCCACAGCACTTGCGCGCGCTGTCGTATTCCACCGGCTCGCCGCCCAGGGCGGCGATCAACTGCTCCAAGTAGGTGTCGCGGTCGCGGCGGCTATCATCCACCAGCGCGGACGGCCGGACGAGGTAGCAGCCGTAGAAGGGGGCCACGCGCAGCCCGGTGAGCGGGCGCTTGACCAGAGCCGCCACGCGCTGCAGACCCACGTCCTCGACCAGCATCCAGAGGAGGTGCTTGATCTCGGTCGTGCCGCGGTACTCCAGTTTCTCCGGGGCGAGCAGGGCGTTGACCTGCCCGCGCCGCTCGGGATCCTGCAGGCGGGCGTTGCAGGCCAGCATGGTACCCGTACACGTGCTGCAGATGGTCATGATCGGCAGGCCCTGGCGTTCGGCCATGGCAAAGGTCCGCCCGTTCAGCGTGTCGGCCAGCAGCGGGTTGCGCTCGGTCAGCACACCGGCGCCGGTGCAGGCGGCGTCGAACAGCTCCGTGGGCGTGATGCCCAGCGGCTCCACGATCCGCTTCACGGACTGGTAGAGCTCCGGCGCACCGCCCTTGGCAACGCACCCGGGATAGAAGGCAACCTTCACCCGCCGTTCCCTCCCTTGACCGGCGACCCCGGCAGGACCGGAGCCCCGGCATGCTTGGGGCGCGACCGCGACGCACCCGGCACGGGACGACGCCGCTGGGAAGCCCCGCGGAACCGCCGCGCTCCGCGGCGCCAGGCCCCGCGCCCTCGTGGCCGGTCAGCCCTCAGGCGCGCGGCGCGGTGCTGCCCCCCGTGCCCTCGCCCCCACGAGCGGTCGCCGCAGTGCGCCACGCCACCCGTGCTGGCAGCCCCCGTCCCCCCACTGCCGCACCCCGCGGCGCGCGTGATCAGCGGCCCTCCGGCGCGCGACGCGGCGGCCAACAGCTACGCTCCGTGCCCCGTGCCGCCGTGCCCCCCGCCAGCGGCCGGGGCCACCCGGCGCGGCGAGGCGGGGGCGGTCGCGCGAAAGATCTCCTTCACCCGTAGGGCCCCGGGGATCGGCTTGTGCCGCAGCGGCACCTTCCCGCGCAGCAGCGACTTCGCGCCGACACCCGCCCATTCCAGCATCTCGTCGAACCCGTGCAGCGAGCGCATGGCCACCCGGGTCTCGTCCAGACGACCGCTCGCCGCGATGGTCTCGACGAAGGCTTGGCTGTGCCGGCTGCCGTTGTTGTCGGTGAAGCCGGCCTCCATGGCCCGCCGCCGCAACTCCAGGATGCGCTCCATGGGCTTGACGTCCTTGGGACAGACCTCGACGCACTGAAAACAGTGCGTGCAGTCCCAGATGCCGCCGGGCGCCGACAGCATCTCCAGCCGATCATGGTCCTTACCGTCGCGCGGATCCTCGGTGAAGCGCCAGGCCTTGGCCAGCGGCGCGGGGCCGAGGAAGCGGTCGTCGACCTCTAGGACGTTGCAGGCCGACATGCACGCCCCGCAGAGGATACAGGCCATCGCCTCGCGGACGGTGAGCATCGCCTCGTTGGGGACGATATACTCGCGCTCGGGCTCGGGGCCCGTGGGCTGCAGGTAGGGCTGGATGGCCTGCACCTTGCCGAAGAAGCCGTTGAGGTCGACGATCAGGTCCTTGACCACCGGCATGTTGCCGGCCGGCTCCACACGGATGGCCGCGCCATCGGGCAACCGTCGGCGAGCCTCCTCGACCTTCGTCTTACAGGCCAGGCCCGAGCGGCCGTTGATGCGCATGGCACAACTGCCGCAGATATGGCTGCGACAACTGCAGCGCAGCGCCAGCGTCTCGTCCTGCAAGTCGCGCGCTTCCAGCAGGGCGTCGAGCACGGTCGCGTGCTCGGGCAGATCCACCGCGTACTCCTGCCAGCGGGGCGTCCGGTCCGCCTCCGGGTTGAAGCGCTTGACGCTCAGCCGCACCTGCATGCCCCACCCACCTCGCTTCGGCCAGGGTTTCGCCCACGCGCTGCGGCGTCAGTACACTCGCTCCTGCGGCTGCCAGCGGGTAATGCTGACCGGCGCGGTCTCTAGCCGCGGCCCGCCGTCGCCAGGGTAGCACAGGATGTGCTTGAGCCAATTGGCGTCATCTCGTGCGGGGTGGTCCAGGCGCGTGTGGGCGCCGCGGCTCTCGGTGCGCGCCAGCGCGGCGGCGACGACACAGCGCGCCAGGTCCAGCATGAAGTCGAGCTCCAGCGCCCCCACCAAGGCCTGGTTGAAGAGCCGCCCCTTGTCCCCCACGCTGACGCGCGCCCAGCGCTGGCGCAACTCGGCCATGCTGCCCTCGGCCTCCCGCAGCGTGGCCTCGGTGCGGAAGACGCCGACCTGCCGCGTCATGGTGTGGCCCATCTCCAAACGGAGCGCCGCCGCCCGCTCGCCCTCCGGCCGCGCGAGCAGGCCGTCCAGGGCCCGCCGCCCGTCCCGCAGGAGCGACTCAGAGAGGGTTGGTCGCGGCCGCCCCGCCGCCGCGGCGGCCGCGGCGACGCCGGCGCGCCGGCCGAAAACGACCGTCTCCAGGAGCGAATTGGCGCCCAAGCGGTTGCCACCGTGGACGCTGACGCAGGCGCACTCGCCGGCGGCGAACAGCCCGGGAACGGCGGTGGCTCCGTGCACGTCGGTGCGCACGCCACCCATCTGGTAGTGCATCCCCGGGCAGATGGGCACGGGATCGGTGATCATGTCCGCGCCGGCGAACTCCAGGGCCAGTTCGCGGATCTGGGGCAACCGTTCCATGATCTTGGCCGCCCCGAGGTGGCGCAGGTCCAAGAAGACGCACCCGTCCACACTGCGACCCTCGTTGATCTCCACCTGCTCAGCGCGGCTGACCACATCGCGGCTCGCCAGCTCCATCTTGTTCGGCGCGGTCTTGCTCATGAAGCGCTCGCCCAGCCGGTTGATCAGGTAGCCGCCCTCGCCGCGCGCCGACTCGGAGATCAGCGCCCCGTTGCTCTTCAGCGTCGTGGGGTGGAACTGGACCATCTCCATGTCCATCAGCGGCGCCCCAGCGCGGTACGCGAGGGCAGTGCCGTCGCCGGTGCAGATCAGGGCGTTGGTCGAGGGCTCGAAGACGCGCCCCATGCCGCCGGTGCAGAGGACAACGGCGCTGGCGTGGAACTGATGCAGTTCGCCGGAGCGCATATCCAACGCCAGCACGCCAGCCACCGCACCATGCGCATCGCGCAGCAGTTGCGTCACGAAGAACTCGTTGTAGGTGCGGATCCCGCTCTTGACCAACTGCTCGTACAGAACATGCAGGATGGCCTGCCCCGTGAAGTCGCCCACGAAGTAGGTGCGGGCGTGGGTCGCCCCGCCGAAGTTGCGGCTGCCGAGCCGCCCCTCCTCGTCCCGACTGAAGACCACCCCCATGTGCTCCAGCTCGATGATGGCGCCGGGCGCCTCACGCGCTAGGATCTCGATAGCCTCCTGGTCGCCCAGGTAGTCGGAGCCCTTGACCGTGTCGTAGGCGTGCGACTCCCACGAGTCCTCCGGAGCCAGAGCGGCGTTGATGCCGCCCTGCGCGGCGTTGCTGTGGCTGCGCACGGGGTAGACCTTGCTGATGATGGCGACGTCGCCGCCCGCGGCCTGCGCGGCCAGGGCGGCGCGCATGCCGGCGAGACCCGCACCCACCACAATGACATCGTGTGACTGCGCCAAAGCATTCACCTGCCGCCTGCCATTCTAAGCCCGCCGGCCGTCCCGGACGACGGGCGAACGCCCCCAAAGGAAGAAGCGCCTGGCGCGGCGCCCCGGCCCGCCCACCCCGTGAGGCGCTCCGAGCACGGCCCCCGGGAAGAACGACCGACCCGCGCCGGGCCACGCCGGGCATTCCGACGCCACCGGCGTGCCCCCTGCCGCCGAAGGTGCGCCGCCCGCGCGGCGCGGCACGGCACTGCCCGCCCCCCCGGCAACCGCGCCTGGGCGCACCCCCCGCACCCTTCCCGGCACCATGACCATCCTTACTGTTGAACCTTCTCTATTCCCCCGCGCGTTACCGCACGCGGTGCACTAGAGCCTGCGCCAGCGCCGCCAGCGTGTCCAGCTGCGGGCTGGGCGGCAGGGCGGATAGCGCCGCCTGCGCGTCCTGCACCAGCTTGGTGGCCTCCCGTGCCGCGTAGGCCAATGCCCCGGTGGACTCCAGCAACCGGAGGACGTCAGCCACCACCTTGTCGTCGACAGGGCGCCGCTCCAAAAGGGACCGCAGTTCGTCCCCCCGCTTCCCCGCCAGCGTCCAGAC
>JAJZZC010000031.1 GCA_021797775.1 Bacillota bacterium | reverse complement strand
TGAATCTCGCAGTGTCAGGCGGGCGCCGCTGTCGCAGAAGGACCCTGCCATACGAGCGGGTGAGGTCGTGGCGAGGGGCCGGCGCCTGGGCGCCAAGGCGCCGGGCAGCCCCTTTGCGAAAATCAGGATCAAAGCGGACGCTGGAGGGGGCAGCCCGAGGATGAGCGAGCGCGAGGAGGAAGATCCCCCGTCCCCGTCCGCCGCCGCCGAGGACCCCTCGGCAAGCGGCATCTGGCAGGTGCCGCTGGATGCGTTCTTCCGGCTCCAACTCGCGCTGCCGCGCCTGCAGCCGTTGCCCCCGCTGGACGGGTCACTGCAGGGCTGGCCGCGCGCCGCCCTCCTGCCGGACCTCAGCTCCCTACACGGTCAGGGTAGCTTCGGCCGGGTCCTGGCCGGCTGGACGCTGGACGGCCTGGCCTTCGGTGTGGAGGTCGACGTCGGCCACGACCTGCGCCTCGACCCTGAGCACCCATTCCGCAGCGACGGCATCGAGGTGTGGGTCGATACGCGGGACTCGCGCGAAGCGCGCAAGCCCACGCGCTTTTGCCACCACTTCCTCCTGCTGCCCGGCGGCCACGGCCCCCGCGGGCGCGCCTGCTACGTCCAGGAAATGAACCCTGGCGGGGTCAAGCGGCCCGAGGACATGGCCGACATCCAGCGGATCCGCGCGAAGGCGGAGGTGGGGCGCGGCGGCTATACGCTGGAGTTCTTGCTGCCGCGCGAGGTCCTGGCCGGCTATGCCCCGCTGGAGGCCACCAGCGTCGCCCTGGCCTACCGCCTGCGCAGCTCGGTTTACGGCGTGCAGGACCTCGCCTTCGGCGAGCACTTCCCGCTCTGGCGCAACCCCAGTCTGTGGCTCTCCGCCCGGCTGGCGGCGGGGTGAGCGGCGGCGCAGTTTGCACCGCCCCCCCCCGGACCTAGTGCCCCATTAAGGAGCCGCGCATCATCAAAGCTCCTCGGTTGACAAGCGGCGGGCGGTGCACGATGGCATCGTCGGGATGCTGGACCTTGACCTCGCGCCGGGAGCTGACACGTTGGGGCGGAGAGGACAAGTTCAGCGCGTCTGGCCTTGGACTGGCACGCGAGGCCCCGAACCAGTTCTCTTGGGGAGAGTCGCTGGGAACTTCGCATTCCGGCCACGCCCGGGCTTAAATCTAATATTTCGCGGATCCTAATACTGTCCTTAGCACTGGTAGCGACTGGGGACCGAGGCGGTTATGAAGAAGTGGTCATGCCCTCGGCAAGAGGCACTCGGTGGCGGTGAACGGGTATGCACGCGGCCTCGACGGCAGCGGCCCGTCCCAGGATCAGGAAGTGCTCAGGGTAGTACTAAGGGACTATCACGGATCAAAGGACGGACAGCGGACAAGGGGATGTCGGGCCTGTACCGTAGCGTCAGAGTGGCTTGCCAGGGCGTCGCGCGCGACCCACCGTCTTGGAGGCGATAGGCATGTTCACCCAGGCGGGCCATGGAAACCGCGCGGCGCCCGATCGGCGCTATGCGGCTGATCCACACACGAGACGGAAGGATAATGCTCCGAAATACCGCGGACATATTTCCTGACCGTCCCGTACCCCGCACGGCACACGGGCACAACGTGCCGCTGTGACCGGGGGATTCCCGGGTCAAGCGACTTGAACCGTTGACTGCTTGGAACGAGCGGATGGGGCTTCGGCGATCCAGGGCCGGCGGGTTCGCTGGTTCACCCCAGGTCGGCGGGGACGAGGAGCCCTCGGCCCCAAAAGCGCCTTTGGGCGCGCGGTCCTTCGGGGTTGCGCGCCGCGGGCGGCTGGCGAGCGCCTTCCCTGCGTCAAGGGCGCAGATCACTGGGCGGCGGCGCCCGAAACCGCCCATGCGTGATACATGGCACGGCACCCGCCGTCCACGCTGGCGTCTCACAGCGCAGCCTGCTATCATCCTGACTTTCGCAAAGGGGCGGCCGGTCGCCTTGGTGCCCAGGGGCCGGCCCCTCGCCACGACTTCACCCGTTCGCGTCACGGGGTCCGTCTGCGCCAGCGGCGTCCGCCTGACACTGCGATATTCAGGATATCATTGTGGTATCGTTTCAACCGGGAGGGATCCGGTTGTCCGACGTCCTCGTCCGCAACCTGCCCCCTGAGCTGGTGACGGCGCTCAAGGAACGGGCGGCTCGGAAGCACCGCTCCCTCCAGCACGAGTTGCACGCGATCCTGCAGGCGGCCGTCGATGCGGAAGGCGACGCTTTGCGTATGGCGGACGTGTTCCGCGCAAAGCTGGAAGGGCGCACCTTCGCCGCCAGTGGGGCAGCGGATATCCGCGAGGACCGCTACCGCTGAGCACCGTCGTCGTGGATGCGAGCGCCCTCCTGCTCCTTTACGTGCCGGAGGCCGGGGCCTCCTGGGTGCGCCGGCTGTGGTCAGACTTCGACCAGCACCTCGATCCGGACCTGGCGTTCGTCGAGGTGTCGAGCGCGTTGCTCAAGAAGGTGCGGCGGTGCGAGTTGGACGGGGACGAGGCCCGCGCAGCCATTGGGCTGCTTGCGGTACGTCCCCCGATCCGTACGGTGCCCACGCAGCATCTCCTGCCCGCGGCCTACGAGTTCGCGAGCACGGTGCATTGTTCACTCTACGACGCGGTGTACGCGACGCTCGCCCTCCACACGAGCAGCCGAGTGCTGACGGCCGACGAAGCCTTCGCCCGCGCACTCGGTGCAGCGGTGGGTGGACCGGAGCTCATCCTTGTCCCCCGTGTTTGACTTCCCCGTGGCGATCCCAGAAAGGGCGTCCAGCCGGCCGCCCCGCCGGCATGGGGTTGACTCCCGGGCTCACGCCCGCAACGGCGCGGCGGGGCCGAGCAGTTCCCCCTGGCCGTAGGCGATGCCCAGCCGGCGCAGGGCGGCCAGTTCGGCCGGTGTGGCCACGCCGACGGCGATGACCTCCGTGCGGGCACGGCGGGCGTAGTAGCAAAGCGATTCGACGTAGGTCCGGCGGCCGAAGTCGCGGTCGACGTCGCGCACCAGCACCGGGTCGAGCTTGAGGTAGGCAGGGCGGAGGTCGACCAAGGCCTGCGGGGCGGCGGACCCTGCGCCGAAGCGGTCGATAGCCAAGGCGAACCCGGCGCCCGACCTCGCCAGCCCGCGGCGCACGGTCTCCACCTGCGCGCCAGCCACCGCCACCTCCAGGACGAGGTCGGCCGGGGTGAGGCCATGCTCCCGCAGCAGGGCCACCGTCCCCGCGAGGAACCCCTGGCGCCCCAGCGACTCCGGGTGCACGTCCAGGAACAACCTCCCCGCGGCGGAGCGCCAGCCCGCCAGCGCCGTACGCAGGCGGGCGAGGTCGATCCCCGCCCCTTCCGCGCCTTGGTTGGCCGCTGCGAACAGACGTCCCGGCCTCTCCCAGGGAGAGTCCCTCGGACCGGCGATCTCGGCCTCATAACCGATGACGCGCCGCCCCTGGATCTCGGCGACGGGTTGGTAGAGCGCCCGCAACTGGCCCGCCTGCAGCAGGGTGGCGAGGCCATCGACGGCCTCGCCGCTCGCTTGCCCGACGCGCTGGCCAGCCAGGACCGACAGTCGGGGGGGCGCGAGCCGGTCACCGGGCAACGCGCGGGCGAAGGCGGGCGCGAGTACGGCAGCGAGGCGGCGCAATTGCCTGCGTTGGGCCACGCTCGGCCGGCGGATGCGCTGCGACTCGAAGTCCACCACACCAACGACGTGGCGGCCCGCGCGCAGCGGGAGGGCCAACTCCCAGCGGGCGCCGGGGACACCGGGAATGTAGCGGTCGTCCAGGGTCACGTCGGGCACCCAGAGCGGCCGACCCGCACGCGCGGCTGCTCCCGTGACGCCGACGCCAAGCGGGATGCGGCAGCCCAACCCGCGGTCGGGCCGAAAGCCGCGGGTTCCCATGACCTCTAGGAACCCGGACGAACCGTCGCCCAGAAGTACTTCGCACGGACAACCCGGGAGCAAGGCGTCGACAAGTCGCAGGAGCGCGGCCGCCAAGCGACGGGGCGGCGCGGCGGCGACGGCGAGCCGCAACATCGCGTTCTCGCGGCGGAGGCGGAGGACCTCGGCGGCGCCGGGCACACGCGGCCAGCGGACCGTGCGCACCCGCCGTGTAGCCACGCCGATCCCTCCCCGTTTCTCTCCCCATCATGGTCGGCGCACCGGCTGGAGTAAAGGGGGCCATTTCGGCGCACACTCCTCCGGATCAGCGGCCTCGGCCGCTTGCTAGAACCGCTGCTCTTCCCCGTCCACCAGCCAGCGGTTGTGCGTGGCGCGCGCGAACCGCGGCGTGCTATGTGCACCCGCCATGCGGAGAGCCCCGAGGCGCTCAGGGACACGCAGGATTACGAGCGCTTCTCCACCGACTACGCGCCGTGCTGAGCCAACGGAGGAGGAAGGTCTCAGCGAACTTGAGCAACTGCGCGGAGAACGGACGATTCGCCTGCCGTGCGTAGAAGGTGCGTACGATCGCTGTCACAGGTCGGTCGTCAGCCCTCACCGACCGGACGCGGCGCACCGGATGTTCGCATTCTCCTTGGGCGCTCACGCATTCAGAGTGGCTGTGAATTGATGATTTCCAAGGCGAGGCCGCCCTCGGATGGGGCGCGGCCCGCGCTCCTCTCGCCCGCCCCCCTTCACCCCCCGACTTCCCAGCGATACTCCGCCTGCCGTCCCGACACGGGGTTCGTCACCTGCACCGACACCGTGTCGCCGGGCGCGAGCCCCGCCCCCTGCGCGCAGCCCGCGCCGGATCCCGTGCCGCCGGACGGGCAGATGGCCGCCACGGCGATGCGCCCGTCCCCCCACTGCGCGACGTTCACCGCCCCGGACCCGGTGAGCGCGGCGGGTACGGCCGCAGCGCCGGCGGTGCTCGCCCCGCCGCCCGCCGTCCAACACGCGGAGGGCGCCCCGGAGGCCCCCGCAGCCGCCACGGCCGCCCCTGCACGGCCAGCTGTAGGACACACCGTGATCAGCAAGGTGCCGTTACCGGATCCCGCGAAGGCCGGCTGCCAGCCGAAGCCCGATCCCACGATCGTGAGCGCCGCGCCGCCGCCGAGTTGGTACTGCACCGACACCGAGCTAACCACCGGCACCTCGGCCCGCTCGCCGCGCAGCAGCGACCAGGCGCGGAAGGCGAGTAGGGCGAGTTCGCCACGGGTGAGCACAGCGGCGGGCGACACGGCGCGGCCCGCCAGCGGCAGCAGTCCATGCTCTAGAGCGGTGGCGACATCCCGGCGCAGGGCCGGGGCGGCGCCGAGTGCACCGGGGAAGGCGGCGAGGACCGTATGCGGCGAGGCGGGCAGCGGGGCGCCCTCCAGGCCCACGGCGCGGACTAACACAGAGGCCGCGTCCTCCAGGGTCGTGGGATCGCTCAGCGCGCAATGGGGGAAGGCGGCGGCCACCCCCGCAAACTCCTCTGCGGTCTGGTCCGCCGCGCTGCTGGCCCAGGAGCCGGGCGGCACGGCGCAGGGCGGCGTGCCCTGGCCCGTATACACCCCGAGCACGCCCGGGACCAGCGCGGCCAGGTCGGCGAGGGTAGCGGGGCGCGTCGGTTCATAGAGCAGCCTGCCGCCGCTGGGGATGCCGGCGATCAGGTGCCGCGTGTAGAGCACGCAGAGCGCGTTGCCCACCGGCCCCGGGGCGACATCGACGAACGGTTGGCGCACCGTGCACCGAGGCCCCGAGCGCGCGGACGGCGGCGGCACCGAACGGCAGCCGGCCACGGTCAGCGTCATGCCCGCCGGCGCGACCAGCGCCGGAAGCGAGGAGGCAGACGCGCCGTAGGCGGCCTGCCCCGGAGCCGAGGACGCCGGCGCGAGGGCGGCGGTCACGTCCGCCACCTGGCAGGCCGGGTCCGTCACGGCCACCGTCGTCACGCCGGTGGCCCCGGTCGTCAGGGTGATCCCCTGCCCACCGCCAGCGAACTGGGCGGAGCCGAGGGCGCGTAGCCGCAAGGACAGGCCGGCCAGGGGGCGCCCGGTCAGGGGGTTGGTGGCGACCACGCGCAGCCCCACAGGCCGTCCCGGGAGTGCGCGCCCAGCGGCCGGAGCCAAGGCCAGGTGGACGGCCGCCGCTGGGGCGACCGTGACCTGCAGCGTGCCGGGGGCTGCCGCGGAGCCAGGGCACGCGGCCGTCACCGTGTACGTCCCGGGCGTCGTTGCGGCGAAGGCGTTGGCGGCCGTCCCCTGCGACCCCGTGATGGCCGTCGCGGCGGTGAGTGCGGCCCCCGTCCCGCCCGTGACACTCCACACGACGGGCAGCCCCGCTACACCCACGGTCCCGCCTGCGGCAAAGGTCGCCACGACAGGCAGCGTGGCGCCACCGGCCACCGCCTGGCTCTGCCCGGATACCGCCGCGGCGCCCCCCCCGCCGGGTCCCGCCGCGGCGACCGTGATCGCGGAGATGTTGGCGCAACTCCCCGTGAAAGTCGCGGTGGCCGTCGCCGTCACCGTGTGTTGGTTGGCGGCGTCCGTGTAGGTCGCGGTGATCAGGTCCGCCTCCGGCACGCTATCGGTGATCGTCGTCGCCGCAGAGCCGCCCGCGCCGGTGGTCAGCGTCGCAGCCGCCAGTTGCGGGCCGCCTCCGCTGCCCTCCCCCTTCACGCTCAAGGAGACGACCGCCCCGTCCACGGAGCCGCCCGGCCCCTGAAGGGACACGGTCACGGCCTCTGGCGTCCCCGCCGGGGCGCTGCCCGGGGACACGGCCACGGAGAGGCTGGAAACCCGGGGCTGCACCGTTACGGGAAAGGCGTTGCTGGTCCCGGTGATGCCCTGGACCTGGATCGACCCGGTGCCGGGCGCGAGGACCGACCCGCCCGCGCCGCCGGAGGCGGCGGGCGAGACACAGGACGCCGTCAGGGTGATCGCCGTCGGCGTCCAGGTGCAGGCGGGCGCGGTCGCGGCCCCGCTAGTACCGGTGGCCGGAGCCTGGACGCTGGCCACCAGGCTCGTGGCGCCCTCGGTGATGTACACCCGTCCGGGCGGCTCGCCGAAATCCACCCCGGTGATCACCACCGGGGGGTAGAGGGCCGGCGCTGGCGCCGCGGAGTTGGACGTCGCGAAGATCACGTCCGCCCATGCGGCTGGGTCGACGCCCGTGATCTCTGGCCCGCCCTGCGCGGAGGCCGGGGCGGAGGCAAACAGCAGGCAGGCCGTCGCGCACGCCACCGCCAACCGGCGCGGGATCCGCACCGAGGCCACCATCGCTCATCCCCCGCGGCTGTCTCTCTCTGTGCACGGGGACAAGCGCCCCGTCTCTCTATATCGGGATGAGCGGGGTGTGTCGTGAGCCCGGGTGGAGGGAGGGAGACGGGGGCTTCCGGCGTGCGCAATGAGGCGGTATGCGCCACGCGCCACCTGGGGTGCCAGCGCCACCGACAGTCCCGCGGCGCGCGCGGGCGTCCTGACGCGCCCGGCGGTACACCCCGGTACACGAAGGTGTGGCCCTCGCTTGCCGGCAGCAGAAGCGCGTCTCGGGCGCCCGTCACCCCGGGCCGCGTAACCTGCTTGCGGATGTTGAGCGACGTGTACGGCGCGGGGCGTTCAGGGCCAGCGGCGGCTCCGCTCCGGCACGCAAGGGCATTCTCTGGCTCGCCCTGCTGGTCCGCTGGCGGATGCCGGCCCGTCGTGCGGCTGCGAGAACACCCCCGGGATCCGGCCCCCGCCTGCGTCACCGCCCGGCCCCCGCGCCCCGCAAAAGGAACGAGGGGCGCCCCCGACCGGGCACCACGCCCGCGGAACGCCCCTCAGCCTCGGCCCGCAGCCCCCGCAGCTATCCGCGTGGCTCCCCCTTGCCCCTCCAGGGTCAGTTCATGCGGTCGGCCGGGTCGATCTCGTCCTCATAGGGCACCGGCTCGGCCCGCCCGGACTGGGAGCTGCGCTCCGCCGTCTCCATGATGGCGATGACGCGCCGCGCCTGCTCCGGCTTTACGTCCAGCGGGCCGCCGCGCAGCAGGTGATCCGCCAACTGGTGGTAGTAGTTGGCCCAGCCCGACTCGGCGAATTTGATGGTCGCGCTGGCGGCGAGGCCGTCCAGCTCCGTCTCCACACGGAAGGCACCCTGCGTGTCCTCGGCGGCGCCCAATGTGCCGAGGACGCGCCAGCGCGGCTTGCCCAGGCGCGCGATGCTGGACATGTGCACATCGGCCGTGACGCCGTTGGCGAAGACCAGCAGCGCGTGCACGTCGTCCTCGTTGGTCACGTCCATCCAGCGAAGCTTGCGGAAGAAGCCGCGCACCTCGACCACCCGGCTCGGCACAATGCCCAACAACCAGTCCAAGTAGTGGGCGCCCCAGTCGTAGAAGTGCCCGCCGGAGACCTTCTTGTCCGAACGCCACCAAGTCCCGGGGTGGCCATAGCCGCCTCCGAACATCTCCACGCGGAAGACGTCGCCGAGCAGCCCCTGGCGCACGATGCGCCGCAGGGTCTGGTAGTCGCCGTCGTGCCGCCGGTTGTGGAAGGTGGTCAGCATGCGCCCGCTGGCCCGCGCCGCCTGAATCATGGCCGTGGCCTCGGCGACGGTGATGCACATCGGCTTCTCGGTGATCACGTGCTTGCCGGCCGTGCTGCAGTCGATGGCCACGGCGGCGTGCAGGTTGTGCGGCAAGACGACCACGCAGAGGTCGATGTCCTGCCGCTTCAGCATCTCGTGGTAGTCGCCGTACACGTCCACGCCGGGGAAGTCGCCTTTGGCCGCCTCCTGACGCTTCGGGTCGAGGTCGCAGATCGCCACCGTCCGCATGCCGGGCTCACGGTTGATGGCCTCGCCATGGTGCCGGCCCATATTGAAGGCGCCGCCGTATCCGATGATCGCGGCCCGGATCTCCTCGGCCAACCAGATCCACCTCACGAGAGGGACGCGGGGGCGCCCCGAGTTCGACCGGCGCGGCGTGCGCCTCCCAAAGGGCCGGGTGCGGGCCCACCCGCGCGGTCCGGCGCTCGGCATTGCACGCGGCCCGCAGGACTCCTGTCGGCGGTGGGTGGGAACCCGCGCCCAGCCCAACGGTCCAGGCCGTTCGCGATCCAGACGCGTGCCCGGTCGGCACGGGCTCCGGGCGCTACCTCCACCGCAGCGGCTCCCCCTGCGACCGTCCGCGCAGCTGCTCGCCAGAACAGCGCACCCTTCCCCCGCAGGACGCGGGGATCGCCGCGCGCCAGGGTTTGCCCGCCAGTCCGCATCCCCACCGCGGTGTGCCGGGGCATGCCCGGCGGGTTGGGGGGGAGAGCCGTGCGGCGGCGGTCGCTATCCCCGTGCGCGCTCCCAGCCCCCCCTGCGCCCTCCTGGGCATTGCGGGAGGCACGGCCTGGGATGCGGCGGGGGGCACCCCGGTGTCCGCCGGCGGCGGCCGGAGGCGTTTCGCCTGCCGCGCGGCACGCCTGCGGCCTGAGTCCGCATGCCGGAGGGCCGGTGCCACACGGCAGGGAAAGGCGAGCGCCCACCCCCCGGGCGGGGCGGGTCCGGAACGCCCATCTGCCCCCCTGGCGGACTCCGGTACGGCACTGCCGGCGACGCTCTGCCCCCATGATCGCCGCCATCACCCACGCCAACGCCGCCGACGCTGCGTGGAGAGACCACGATAACATGGCCCATCGGCGCGCTGTTTCCGGTGCCGGGCCTCCGCAGGCAGGATACGGCGCTTACGGGGCATATCGCCCGGGGTGGCCGGCGCGGGCCGCCGGCCACCACTCGGAGGAGGCTAGCCGCAATGGCCCTCGACCCGCCGTCCCTCGTTCAGCGCCGCCTGCCGCCCGCACCGGCGGCGGACTCGACGGCCGCGCCCACCGTGGTCTTGCTGCACGGGCGCGGGGCCGACGAGAACGACCTCCTCGCCCTCGTCCCCATGCTGCCGCGGCGGTGCGCGTACGTGTCCCTGCGCGCCCCACTGCGCTTCCCCTACGGCGGCTTCGCCTGGTTCGACCACGACGACGAAGGGCTCCCGGACGAGGCCAGTTTCGCCCGTTCCTTGCAAGCCCTGCAAGCGGAGATAGCGCGTTTGCGCGGACCCGCGGAAGCCACCCCGCGCCTGGCCGTCGTGGGCTTCAGCCAGGGGGCTGCCATGGTGGCGGCCCTTTTGCTAACCGGTGCCCGCGCCGACGGCTTCGGCGTGCTCAGCGGGTTCCTGCCCGCGTCGCTGGCCGCGCCGAGCGCGGGGGCTGCGCCCGCACGGTCGGGGGGTACCCCGGAAGCGGCCCCGTGCTCCCCTCCGCCCGCAGCCTTTGTCGGGCACGGATGGCAGGATCCGCTCGTCCCCGTCGAAGCGGGCCGCCTGCTGCGGGCGGCTCTGGAGGCGGCCGGCGCGCGGGTGACCCACCATGAGTACGAAGAGGGGCACGCAATCTCCGCAGACGAGGTGGACGACCTCGCCACGTGGCTCCAAGCAGTGCTGTTCCCAGACGGCGAGCAGGGCTGAGTCTCGGGACCGGGGCCACTCTCGGCCACCGGAGGCGGGGCGGCGCAACGCGGAGGCGCCCTGGGTGCGGTCTCCCCGCCTGCCCTGGCACGTACCCTGGGGGACGGATGGATGGCAGCACCGCCCCACGCCGACCGCACACCGCCACCGCGCGGGGGAGCGTCGGGTCCAGCGGCTCGGCCGTGTTGCGGTGCGGGCGAGTCGCCGCGGCCGCTTTGCGAGTGTGACCGGCTGTGCGACCCCTCGTACCGATCGGGAACTGCGCCCCCAATTCCTTGACCTTCGGCCTCTTTACGGCGGACCGCCGCCGCGCCGCAATCCTGCGCAGGCGATCCCTGGTCGGGTGGCAGCGAGGCTCCCGCACCCATGTGGTAGGGGCGCGGCCCGTGCTGCCGTCGGCGGGCGCTTCCACGGTGGATCGGTTGGCGAGGTCCAGGATGGAACTCAACCTGAATCTCGCAGTATCAGGCGGGCGCCGTTGCGCAGAAGGACCCCGCGGCGGGAGTGGGTGAGATGGTGGCACCGGGCCGACCCCTGGACACCAGGGCGACCGGCCGCCCCTTTGCGAAAGTCAGGCTCAATCCCCCCGCGTCAGGCGGACGGCGTCGGCGCGGAAGGACCCCGCGACGCGAACGGGTGAGGCCATGGCGAGGGTCCGGGTCCTGGACACCAAGCCAACGGACTGTACCTTTGCGAAAATCAGGAAAGGGGATACGGAAACCGTGAGCGGAGAACGGGTCGCGGCCGTGGTGGGCGCCAGCAGCGGAATCGGGCGGGCCACGGCCGTGCGGTTTCTGCGCCAGGGGTGGCGCGTGGCCGTCATGGCGCGGCGGGGCGCGCTGCTGGATACGTTGCTGCAGGCCGAGGGGGCAGCCGATGCCCATCGGGGGTGGGCCCACGCTGGCGACGCCACGCGCTTGGCAGAGGTGCAGGCCTTCGTCGACGGCACGGTGGCGCGCATGGGCCGGATCGACGCCCTGGTGCTCAACACCGGCCTGAACATCCGCCACCGCGCCCTGGCCGACCTCACGCCGGAGGACTGGCGGCGGATGATCGCCGCCAACCTCGACTCGGCCTACTACGGCACACACGCCGCACTCCCCCACCTGCGCCGCCAGGACGGAGGGCTGATCCTCTACATCTCGTCCGTGGGGGCGTTGCAGGCCGACGCCTCGGGCGCCGCCTACCAGGCGGCCAAGCACGGCATCACCGGCCTGGCCAACGCCGTGCGCGTGGAGGAGCAGCGGCACGGCATCCGCGTGAGCGTCGTCTTCCCGGGTATGGTCAACACACCACTGGTGCTGGAGCGCCCCGTCGTCCCCACGCCGGAGCGACTGGCCGCCTGCCTGCAGCCGGAGGACGTGGCCGCCTGCTGCACCTTCATCGCCGACCAACCGCCGCACGTGCTGATCCCGGAACTCGTGATTCGCCCCGCGCTGGTGTAGAGCGGGGCACTGCCCTTCGCGGCGTTGCGGGAGCGGCCAAACGGCGCACAACCGCGCGTGGATGCCGGTGACGGCGGCTTTGAGCGGTGCACTGGGCGCCGCGATACAATCGGCGCCGAGGAGGGATGCGCCGTGAGCGCCACCAAACCTCGCGTGTCGTTGGCGGACTTCCTCCGCCAGTGCCCGGAGGACCCTCGGGTCGAATGGGCCGCCGGGGAGGTGATCGAGCAAGTGCCTCCCCTCACACGGCACCAACAGGTCGCGCACTTCCTGTCCATCCTGTTGGCGTTCTACGCGGAACTCACGGACGGCGGGCTGGTCCTGGTCGCGCCGTATCTCATGCTGCTGTCCCCCGAGGGGCCCGCCCGCGAACCGGACGTGCTGTTGGTGAGGAAGAAGCACGCCTCCCGAGTGCTGTGGGACCGCCTCGACGGCCCGGCCGACCTCGTGATCGATGTCATCTCCGAAGACAGCGTCCGGCGCGACCGCGCGGACAAGTTCGACGAATACGAGCAGTTCGGCGTACGCGAGTACTGGTTGATCGACGCGCGCCCGGGCCGCGAGCGCGAGGATTGCTGGGTGCTGGACGAACATGGCAAGTATCAGGCCACGGCCAAGAGCAGCGACGGCGTGGTCGCCTCCACCGTGCTGCCGGGCTTCTGGCTGCGGCCGCAGTGGCTGCGCGCAGACCCACTGCCGAGCGCCCTCGCCACGCTCGCCGAGATCGCGGGCCCAGAGGGGCTGGCGCGGGCGCTGCGACCCATGGACGGCGGTCCGGGCAAAGGCCGCGGTGGATCGGGTACGAGACGGTCTGCGAGGTGCATGCCTATCGCGTGGCAGAGCGTGGACCTGCTCCCCGCGACAGCGCGGAGGATTCCCCGGTCAAGCGACCTCAGTGACGCACTTTTCAGGCCGAGCGGATGCGCCGGCGATCCGGCCGTGATCGGTGCACCGGTGGGCCGCGGGGACGGGGCGGCCTCCATCCCGTCCCCGTTCGAAGGACAAACCGTGCGCCGCGCCCGCTGCACCGCAGCCGGCACGCCGAGCCGAAGCGGACCGGCGGGCGGTGCCGTCGCGCCACTTCCTCGCCCCCGCTGGTGCTGCACCGATGAGGGACCGCCCCCACCTTCGGCGACAGCCGGTCGCGCGGCCAAGGCGCGGCCGAGGTGAATCTGAACCCTCCGGCGGCGTGAGCGAGCCCGGATTCGCTAGGACGACGCTGGCGGAGGCAGCCCGGCTGGTGACCGCGCCGGTGGCTCCATCAGGGACCGGCCGCGCGACGCCCAGCTCGCGGACGGGGCAGGGGTGACGGCTCGGGACTACCGACCCGTCTGTAGGGACGCAGGCGGAACCCGTGGCCGCCGGTGACCCGGCCCGCCCCCAGCCAGACCACCATGGGCCGATCCGTGGCCACCCTCGGCGGTCCATAGACACATCCCTCGCTTGCGCCACCGCTTCGCACCGCCCCGGGTCCGGCACCGTTCAGCGCGCGGCGGCGGGACGGCCCCTGGCACGAGCCAGGCTCGCGGGCGCCGAGACCCCGCCGTGCAGACATGCCCCCGTGCTCACGGGCGTCTCACGAGGCCAAGGCCACTCCCCAGTCCTCGGCCCACCTCCCGCTGGGGCGGCCCACGCCTACGTGCTGCGGATCGGCGTGTCGGCGTGCGGCATCCCGCTCCGGCCGCGCCGACAGGGCGGATGCCGTGCGCCGTCGTCCTCCCCTTCCGCCTGCCGCCTCAGCCCCTCCGTTCTCCCCAGGAAGGACCCCGTACGCGGCAGGCCCCGCCCGCTTCCCGGCGAAGCGCATGTCCCGTGTCATGGAAATGTCATAACCGTGGCACCAGACTGGCAATGGCAGGGGGAGGTGGAAGCGGGTGCGTCCCCACGGGCCGATCGGGCGCCGCCGGGCCGCATCGGGCAGAAGCGCTTCCCGTGTGCTTCCGGTCCCAGACGCAGGCAATATAGGGGGTCTTTCTATGGCCACGCGCACGCGAGGGGCGCTCATCGCCTTTGCGGCTGCGGGTGCGGTGGCCGCCATGGCCGTCACCACGGCGGCCACCGCGGCGCCCACGGTGCTGCTCAAGGGTCCGCTGTATGGGAACATCCCGCAGGTCACAATCCGGGGGGTGGCCGCCGGGAAGCTGCCTTGGGTCATCAAGGGCAGCGCGGAGTTGACGGCGACCCACCTGACGGTGAGCGGCACAGAGTTTGTCATTCCCCAGGGCCCCGGTATCAACGGCACCCCGGTCCCCGCTGCCGTGGTCGGCACCACGATCGGCGTGAAGTCGGTCGTCGCCGAGGTGTCCTGCGCGGGCAAGCCGGGCATCGTCACCGGGGCGGCACCCTTGAGCGCCAAGGGCAGCTTCTCGCTGAGCACCTCCGTGAAGGTGCCGGCACAGTGCATGGACCCCATCGTGCTCGTTGGGGTCGGTACGGCGGGTAAGAGCGTGAAGGCGTGGTTCGCCAGCACCGACTTCCTGACCGCTTACGGTGTCGCCACGCCGGCCATGATCAAGCCGACGGCCACCGCCAAGACGCCGGCGAAGGGCAAGGCGAAGACGACGGCCACCGCCAAGACGACGGCCACCGCCAAGACGACGGCCACCGCCAAGGGCAAGGTGGCGACTACCACCACCACGGCCAAGACGAGCGCCTGGGCCTGACCAGCTGACGCCCTAACACTCGGGGGCGCGCCTCGGTCAGGAGGTGCCCCCCGCTGCCCCACCTGCGATCCCCGTGGCCGAACCCACGGGGATCGCAGGTGCCGGCCAGCACCCAGACCTCGATCTCCTGCCAGGCGTGCCCCGTACGGGGGAAACGACACCGCTCCCCCGGGGACGGCGGCCGCTGCGCCTTGCGGTCCACACGCGGCCACGGCCCGGCTGCTCCACAGGCGGGGCGGGGCGGCGCGGGGACCAAGCCGGCCAGCAGGTCGATGCCACGCCCGCGACGAGCGCCCCAGCGCCGCCACGCCCGCCCTGAAACCGCCATTCCGCGCTCGCGTCTTCCCCCCGGAGAGACACCGTGCTGCGGGGCAGCGGGATTCGACCCTCTGCGCGGCGCATCGGGCGGGACCCCGCGCCCCTCGCGTGGAAGGAACGGGGGGGGATGCATGCCCCTCGCACGGTGGGCACGCATCCATACTGGGAGGTAGCTGGCACAGGTGCAGGGCGGGCAAAACGGTGGGATCAGCCCCTTGGTCCTCTGCGGCTTCGCCGTGGCGTCCTCGGGTGGCCCCCTGGCCATCGCCACCCTGTACGCGCTCTCCAGCGCCGGTCTGCCCCCGGGGGCGCTGCCGCGTGCCATGGTGCTGGGCATCGTCATCTTCGCGGCGCCGCTCTGGATCTGGCTGTCCTACAGCCGGCGGCTCGCCACCGCTGGCGGGCTCTACGCCTTCGCCCGCGCCGCCGCTGGCGAGCCCTTCGCCTGGTGGCAGGGCGTGGTCTGGTCCTTCAGCTACCTGCTCTACCTCCCCTACACCGTCACCTACATCGTCTACTACCTCCTGCCAGCCTTCACGCACCTCTCGGCACGTGCGGACATTGTGCTCCAACTGGGGCTGCCGGTGCTCATCTCCGTGCTGGTTGCCTCAGGCCGCCGCGTCTGGCTCGGCCTGCTGCTGATCTCCTCCGTCCTGCAGATTGGCGCCGTCGCCGTCTTCGGCCTCCTCGCCCTGCTGCACCCCGTGGCGGCGTACCCTACGGCGAGCGCCCCCACCGGCCCCGCCCTGCCGCTGGCCGGCGGGGTGCAGATGGCCTCGCTCTTCGTCTGCATCAGCCTCGTGCTGTATCTGGGGGACGAGGCCGCGGGCGGAGCCCCGGCCCTGCGGCGGGCGCTGTTCGGCGCCTTCGCCGCGGTCGCCGCCACGTCGCTGTTCGCGGCCGCGGTGCTGGCCGCCCGAGCCACGCCCGCGGTGGCGGCCAGCAGCTTTCCCGGCGTGACGCTCGCGCGGTTGGACGGCGGCGTGGGTGCCGCGGCGGCGGTCGGCCTGCTCACGCTTCTCAGCGTCGCGGGGTTGATCGTCTCCGAGTATGTGGCGCTCAGCCGGCTGTGGCGCGAGATGTTCGGGTACGACACCCGGAGATCCATCCTCGCCATCGGCGCGTGGTTCGTGGCCACCGACGCCCTGGGCCTGATCCACCCCCACCGCTTCTACAACGTCTCCATCATTCCGTCGCTGGTGGCACTGTTCGTCTCCCAGGTGATGGTCTTCGCGGTCTACCCCCTCTTCGCCAAGCGGGAAGGCGCGCTGCGGGTGGTGCCCGTCTTGCTGACGGCGGTGGCGCTGGCCTGGGCGCTGTTCGGCCTATACAGCGCCCTGGTGACCCCGGCGTCGTAGGGAGGCGGTCTTGCGGCAGCAAGGTCTCCCCCCGCGGGGTTCCTTGCCGCACAAGGCGCTGGCCGCTCGCGGGCAGCGGCCGGCGCGCCCACGACTGCGGCCTGGACCAGGTCCGGCTGGCACCGGCCATACAGCCCCGGCCCCCGGCCCCACAGCCGGGCACCTGCCCGGCATGCGCCCCCGCGCGCCCCCGCGCGCCCCGGCCAGTCGCGCCTAGGCGCGGCCCCAAAGGCGCGGCGGGGGTGTCACCTGTGCGCCGGCACGGACATTTGGAGATGCGAGAGGCAGCGGGGGGGGCGTGTCCTAAGGGTCGGCGTACTCGGTGCCGGTGCGGTGGCCGCCGGAAGGCGGGGCTACCGCTTCTCCACGGTCCTGATGCGCTTCTCGTGGTCGTTGAGGCGCCCCTGGTGGCTGGTGGCGCTGGTCTTCAGGGGCAGCGTGCCCGCCGGATGAGCGAGGCACGCCGGGGAATGCCTCTGCGTGGCGTAGCCGGTGGCGCCCCGGCAGGGCCCCCCCGGTGCCGGCACCCACCGCGGCGGGGTCCCGCCGTCTTCTGCGCCATCCTGGATGGGCGGCTGCCCTCGGGGGGGACCGCGTTGTCTGGCGGGCCGAGCGGTGCACCGGCCGGCCCCCGGGTCTCAGTTCCCTCGCTTCCCTCCCTTATGGTCTCCGCAGCGGCAGGCGTCGCCCCGGGGGCGATCGGTGGGCCGACAGCTCCGCCACGGCCCTGTCTGGGGCGCGCCGCCTGCGGCATGTCAGGCCAGCGGGACCGTTCGGCGCCCTGTGAGACCCGTGGCGAGGCCGTTGCTCTGCACCGCCCTGCATCCCTGCGGGCGGTTGCTGCCCCGGAATGGGGAGGCGCTGGGCCAAGGCAGAATCTTGCGCGGTCGGCATGCTGCACGCGGGGGCGTGTCTGGAACCGGCGGGGCGCGGAGGAGCCGAGGCTGTCCGCTGCCGACCGCAGGCCGCTACAGGCCATGGGGCTCTTTGTGTGTCCAGACATCCGGACGCCCGGGTCGCCGCTCCGCGGGCGACCCCGGGGTCCCACCCGTGGGGCTGGGCGAGGGGGATGGGCGGGGACCGCGACCCGGGATGACGGCCGGCCGGGGGCACACCGCGGGTGGCGAGAGGCCGTGGGGGACGAGGCTGCGCGGGGCGATCGCCCCCAGAGAGGCGCCAATCTGCCGTCGCCCCCTCCCTTTCTGTGTCGGACGGTGCTGCCGCCCGGCGCCCCGGCGCACGTTGCTCCACATGGGCGGCTCGCGTCCGCTGGCGCACGCGGCACCAGAGGGGCAGGCGGCGTCCCCGCGCAGCAATTGCCTGCGCCCGATGCCATCACCATCCCGAGGGATGGACAGATACAGCAGATCAACAGATAATGCGCTCGTCCTGTATCGGGGGGATGGGCGGCACGGCCGCGCCTCGCAGGGCCGAAGCAGCGCGGCGGCGGCGGGGCCGCGGGGACGATGGCGACTCCTGGCTGCTTTCGGGTGCGCCCGGGGGCGCGGTCGCCTTGGAAGGTGGGGGTGATGGCCTCGATGGGGGTAACGGCCGCCGTGACCGAGGAGCAGGTGGCGTTTTATCGGGAGAACGGGTTCGTCCAGGTGGACGATGTCATCTCGCCAGCGACGGTGGCGGCCTTGCGCCAAGCCCTGGATGCCACTTACCGCGACGACGCCGGCGGCATCCACACCAGCGCCCGGGACTCCGCCTATGCCAAGGTATTGGACCAAAGGGTCAACGTCTGGCGCGACCATCCCGTCGTGCGGGAGCACGTGTTCGACCGGCGGCTGGCCGAGATGGCGCGGCGCCTCGCCGGTGTCCGGGCGGTGCGGCTCTGGCACGACCAGGCACTGTATAAACAGCCCGGCGACAGCAAGCCCACCCCGTGGCATCAGGATCTCCCGTACTGGCCTATGGCAGAGCCCGGGGCCCTCTCCCTCTGGCTGGCGCTCGATGATGTGGACGAACATAACGGCGCCATGTCCTTCGTCCCGGGCTCGCGGCGGGTGGGATCGCTGCCCGGAATCAATCTCGTGCATCCTGAGGACATCTTTGCCATGGTGCCCGGCGGTGCCCTCGCCGGGGTCAAGCCGGTGCTCTGTCGCCTGCGCGCGGGCAGCTGCACGTTCCACGACGGCCGCACCTTCCACGCGGCCGGCGCGAACCATACGGCGGCGCCGCGGCGGGCGATGGTGACCATCTACATGCCCGAGGGCACCACCTTCAATGACAAGGGCCACATCGTGACCGACCCGTTGGGCCTGCGCCCTGGGCAGGCCCTGGCCGGTGAGGCGTTCCCGATCCTGGCCGAGGCCTGATCGCGGCCGGCCGACGCCTGTCTGCGGTGTCCCTGGCGGAGGGGAAGGGTTGTGGCGCGACTGCTGTTTCATGTCGGGGGACCGGCCTTCCACCCCGTGGCCGAGCAGGCGCAGGTGGTGCGCTCCTGGCTGGCCGGCACGGGGCACGAGGCAACGCTGATCGAAGGCAACGCCGCGCTGGAGTTGCTGCCCGCGTACGACCTATTGGTGCTGATGGGCCTCTTTCATCCTGAATCTCGCAGTGTCGGGCTGGCGCCGCTGTCCGAGAAGGACCCCGCGTACGAGCGGGTGCGGTCGTGGCGAGGGGCTGGTCCCTGGGCGCCAAGGCGACGGGCAAACCCTTTGCGAAAGTCAGGTTCATACAGGGCAGGACGGGCCGGTGCCCTACGTTTCCCCGACACCGGCGCAACGGCAAGCCTTTGCCGCGTTTGTGCGCCGCGGGGGGCCCATCCTCGCGCACCACGGCGGCATCGCCAGCTACGATGATTGGGAGGCATTTCGGCATCTGCTGGGATTTGCGTGGATCTGGGGCCGTTCCAACCATTCGCGCTTCGGCGAGCACACGGTACGCGTGGTCGACGCCGAGCATCCCGTGACCGGTGGTGTGGGGGACTTTGTCGTCGAAGACGAGATCTATTACGACCTGTGGTTCGATCCGGGCGTGCGGGTGCACGCTGTCGCCCCCTGGGACGGGCGGGACCATCCGATGGTCTGCACGCTCCAGGGCCGCGCCGATGGACCTGGAGGAAGGGTGGTCTACCTGGCCAACGGGCATGACTTGCGGGCCTTCGCGGCCCGGCCGGCAGCCGGTCCCCCGGGCGAGACGCAGGATCTGCCCCTGCGGCGGCTCTGGCTGCAGGCCATCGCCTGGTTGACGGGGCCCTGATCCCGGGCCTGTCCGGCGGCCCGTGCGTAAGGTGGTGGGGGATCCGGGGCCCGGTGACCGAGGGGCGTGCGGGGAAGGGGTGCCGCTCGTGTTGCGTGTCTTGCTGGTGGGCGCAGGCCGGCGTGCTCGTGGCATCGTCTCGGCCATGGATCGCACGGGGTTTCGCGTGGAAGGGGTGGTCGAGCCGGATCCCGGCCGGCGCGATGCGGCGCGGGCAGAGCTGGGTGTGGGCCGCGTGTTCGCAGACATGGACGAGGTGCCAGCGGCGGCGGACTTTGCCGATTGCGCCTTCATCGTCACGCCGCCCTGGCTTCACGCCGACGCCTTTGTCGCCTGTGCTGCCCGCGGCCTGCCGATCTTCTGCGAGAAGCCCATGGACATGAACCTGCGCGCGGCGGAGCGCATGCGGCGGGCCGCCGCAGCGCATGGGGTGCGGACGGTGTTCGGCTTCAACCGTCGCTACACCCCGGTCGGTCGGCTGGCTCGGGCCCTGACGGCCGGCATGCCCCCGCGCTTCGTCCACACCTCCAAGAGCCGCCCCATGACATACTCGCGCATGTTGGCGGAGAACTCGGTGCATGCGGTGGACCTGCTGCTGTGCCTGGCCGGCTCCATTCCGGAGCGCGTGGCGGCGGTGGGGGCATTCAACCTGAATCTCGCAGTGTCAGGCGAGCGCCGCTGTCGCAGAAGGACTCTGCCGTACGAGCGGGTGAGGTCGTGGCGAGGGGCCGGCGCCTGGGCGCGAAGGCGCCGGGCAACCCCTTTGCGAAAATCAGGTTCAAGGACCCGGTCACCGAGGCGGAGGCGCACATGGTGGCCTGCGTGGCATTCCTCCACGGGGGCGCGGGGAGCTTCCAGATGGTCACTTCGGGCGAGGGTGCCGTGGAACGGGTCGAGGTCTACGGCGAGGACTATACCCTGCGCGGCGACCTCGGCGGCCTGGTGCGCTACGAGGGCGAACCCCAGCGGCTGCACGCGGCGGCCGTCGCGGCGGGAGTCGCCCTGGCGGAGCAGGGCGACGGGCGCTACCGTGTCGGCGGCGAAGGGGACCTCGACGCGGAACTGCGGGCCTTCGCCGAGGTGGTGCGGACGGGGCGACGCGATGTCCCGGACGCCGAGGCCGCCTTCGAGACACAGCGGCTCGTCGAGGCAATCTATCGGGAGGCTGGGCTGCCTCCCACGAGGTGGTCGCCGCAGTGGGTGCGGGAATCTTGAACCGTTACGGCGTCGTGAGCGATGAGATCAGCGATGACCCGGAGCTGGCGTTTCCCGTGGCGCGGGAACTGGGTATGGTTGCCGTCGATCTCAACAGCGTGTGGGACCGGCAGGTGACGGACCTGGACGATGCCGCCGTGCGGCGGCTGCGGGGACTGCTGGACGCGTTCGGGCTCCGTCCCTTCATGGTGGCGGGGCTGCCCTTCAAGACCCTGCCCGTGGCCGGTCTCACGCCGGAGGCGCTGGTGGCATCCCCGGCCTTCGCAGACCACATGCGGATCCTGGAGCGTTCGCTGGAGATCGCCTCCGCGCTGGGGGCGCCCTGCGCGCGGGTGCACGCCTTTGCCTGGCCGCCGGCGGTCCCCGGTGGCCCTGCGGGCACCCCCGGTCGGCGCCCAGGGGGTGGGGAGATCCCCGACGATGTGCTGCCGACCATCGCCGCCGGCCTGCGCGCGGCGTGCGCCCGGGCCAAGGCGCACGGATGCTTCCTCGGTTTGGAGAACGTCCGCGCCTCCTACGGCAACACCGGGCGCAACCTGCGGACCGTGGTCGGGGCCGTGGCGGATCCAGCCCTGCGCATCGTTTGGGATCCGGCCAATGCCTTTGTCGCCGGGGAGGAGCGCCCCTTCCCCGACGGTTATGCCGCGGTGCAGCCCTTCGTCTCGCACGTCCACTGCAAGGACGCCCGCCTGGTGGATCTGGCCAGCGGCAAGACGGCATGGGCCTGTATTGGCGACGGCGCGGTGGATTGGCCGGGGCAGTTGCGGGCGCTCGCGGCCGATGGGTACGAGGGTCTGCTCTGCGTCGAGACCCACTGGACCCCGGCGGGTGGTACCGGGGAGCAGGCCACGCGGACCGCCTACGCCAGCCTGCGGCGGATCCGGGACGGGGTGGTGGGCGCATGAGCGCAGAACCGGTGATCGACCTGCACTGCCACATCTTCCCCCAGGCCTGGCTGGAGATGGCCCGGACCGACGGCGAGCGCATCGGCGCCGCGTTCTACCGCCGCCCGGACGGGCGGGAGTTCCTGCGCGCGCCGGGGGATTTCGATTACCCAGTGAGCGAGGCGCTCTGGTCGGTTCCGGCACTGATCCAGGTCCTGGGGGCGCGCCACGTGAGCGCGGCCGCCCTCTCGGTGGCCCCACCGACGCTGTCCTACTGGGCGGCCCCCGGTCTCGGCGCGGAATTGGCGCGGGCGATGAACGACAGCTTGGCCGAGGCGGTGCGTCGGGCGCCGGACCGTTTCGTGGCGCTCTGCACCGTGCCGCTGCAGGATGTCGCCGCCGCGGTGCGGGAATTGGAACACGCCTTGGCGCGTCCGGAGTTCCGCGGCGCGATGATCGGCTCCAACGTCGCCGGGCGCAACCTGGATGACCCCTCGTTCCTCCCGTTCTGGGAAGCGGCGAATGCCCTGGGGGCCTGTGTTTTTGTGCATCCGTATCAGGTGCTCGGCAGCGAGCGGCTGCAACGCTACTACCTCTGGAATGTCGTGGGCATGGTCACCGAAACCTGTGTCGCGATCGAGTCGCTGATCTTCGGGGGGATCTACGAACGCTTCCCGCGGCTGCGCACGTACTTCGCCCACGGGGGCGGCAGCTTCCCCTGGCTCCGCGGGCGCGCGGAACACGCCTTTCACCGGGTGCGCCACGCCCGCTACGCCGTGGATCGCCCGCCGAGCGCCTTCCTGGACCGCGTCTACGTCGACAACATGTGCTTCATCCCCAGCGCCCTCACCTGGCTTGCGAGCCAGTTGGGGAGCGACCACGTCGCTGTGGGCAGCGACTACCCTTTCGACATCGGACCCGATGATCCCACCGAGATCGTCCGTATGGCACCGGACCTGCCGCCGGCGGCGCGGAGCGATATCCTCTGGCGCACGGCGGCGCACTTGCTGCGCCTGGCGCCGGGCGAACTCGGTGTGCCGCAGGAGGGGTGAGGCGTGCGCGCGGCCCAGTTGGGTATCCATCTCTTCGTCTGGGGTGCGGAGTGGCAGAACGAGGCCTTTGACCTGCCGCGGGTGCTGGAAACGTGCCGCCGCCTCGGGTTTGCCGGCGTGGAGTTGCCCTGGCTGCGTCCGTTGCCGTCGCAGGCGGTGGCGGCAGCGGCCCGGGCCGTGGCGGCGGCAGGCCTGTGGGCCACCGTGTCCACCGCCTTGCCCCCGCAGGCCTGCCTGGTGGACCCCGACCGTGCCGCCGCCGGCGTGCAGTGGCTGGACCGTGCGGCAGAGGTCGCGGCCGCCTTTGGGTCGCCCGTCCTCTGCGGCCCCCTGCTCGCACCGGTGGGGGAACTGCCGGCGCAGGGCCGGGATCCCCTGCCGGCAGTTGCGCCGTTGGCCGCGGCGGCGGAGGCGGCGGCGGCCAACGGCGTGCGTCTGTGCGTCGAGCCGCTGAACCGCTACGAGACCGATGTGCTGCACACCTTGTCCGAAGGCGAACTCCTCTGCCGCCAGAGCGGCGGGGGGGTGGCCCTCTTGGCGGACACCTATCATGAGAACATCGAGGAGCAGGATCCCCTGGGCGCCCTGGAGCGCCACCTGCCGTGGGTCGGGCATGTGCACCTGAGCGAGAACCACCGCGGGCCGGTGGGCAGCGGGCACATCCCCTGGGGGGGCGTGGCTGCGGTCCTGGACGCCGCCGGCTACTCGGGTCGCGCCGTGGTCGAGGGCTTCAATGCCCACGTGCCCACCCTCGCCCGCGCCACCTGCATCTGGCGGGCCCCGGCATCCTCCCCTGAGGCCTTCGCCGCCGCCAGTGCCCAGCAGTTGCGGTCCCTGTTCCGCTGACACAGCGCTTCGCCTCCGTCGGGCAGCGAGCTGCCCTCCCGCCCTCGGGCGTGCGCCGTTCCCCTCCGCAGCCGTCATGCCGCGGGGCCCGCCGTGTCCCGCGCCAGGCCCGTTCCATGGGGCTGACGGCAGGTCGATGCCTGGACCCGGGGGGTGCGGTCGCGCCGCTGCGCGGTCCCCGGTGCCCCCGCCCCTGCGAGGTTGCCGCCGCCTCGGCCCGGGAGATCACACACCCAGGCAGGCTGGTCTCCCGCCCACGCCACATTCCTTCGAGACCTACCCCCGCTGGCCCGAGGCGGGCCCCTGGCCCTGGAGCGCTTCCTGCACGCTGGCGACAACCTGCTGGCCGTCAAGGTGCTGTTCTTCGGCTCCGGCGACGGCACCTGGCCTGCGGGCAAGCCCGGCCTCTTGCTTCGCCTTGACCTGCACTGTGCCGACGGCACGCGGCGCACCCTGGTCAGCGATGGCGATTGGAAGTGCGCCCTCGACCGCACCCACCGCCCCGGGGCGCACCGCCGCTGGTATCTGCGCGCGCTGCAGGAAGAATGCGACCTCCGGTTGGCTGACCCCCGTTGGCTGACGGGCGGAGAGCGGACCACCACGGGGCAGGACCCCGCAGCGGACGGGGACGGCTGGCTCCCTGCCATGGAGCTCCAGGGCGCCCCGCACCGGCCGTCCATCGCCACCCGTTATGCCGACTACTCGTGGGACGTGCAGGTCGCGGATCCGGCGGCGACGGCCATCCTCGCCCGCCAGGTGCCGTTGCTGACCGAATCGCTGAAGCCGGCCCGGTGCGTCGAAGCCGCGCCGGTGCGCTGGAGGCTGCCGCCGGCGGGTCCTTCCACGTGCGTGAAGGCATCTTCGATCTCGGCCTGGCGGCGGTAGGCGGCTATGATCTCCTCATCCGTCCACTTGGGCTGGTCGGTGAACAACAGCGTCTTGCCGAAGTAGAGATCGACCATCTCCTGGAGACCCCGGTCCTCCCACTCGTATGTGAGATGTCCACGCCCCCCTTCGTCGGCGGTGACCGTGTAGCGGAGGTACGGTCCGGGCTCTCGACCCCGCAGCGGGCGGGCTCGTACCAAGCGACGAGCTCGGGCCCCGGCACCGCGTCCCAGCCGCCCAGTCGTGCCACATCCACGCGGAAGTCCACCGCACCTGCCCCCGTTCCCCCGCACCGCACGGCGATCCCGACACCGTCGCTATCCCACGGGGTGGACCTCCAACGCCGCCACCACGTCGGGGTCTGGTTCGATTCCGAGTCCCGGGCGGTCGCTGGGGAGGACGCAGCCATCCCGCGCCCGCGGTTCACCGCGGAAGACCTTCCAGAACAGCTCGTTGCCGGTGTCCGGCTCGACGTCGGGGAAGTATTCGACCATCGGACAATTGACCTGGGACATGATGACATGCAGGTTGTGCGCTTCATTGGAATGGGGGAGGACAGGCAGGTCCCAGCTGGCTGCCAGCACGCAGACCTTGCGCAACTCGCTGATGCCCCCGACCCGGTTGGCGTCCGGCTGCAACACGTCCAGGGCGCCGGCTTCAAGCCATTGGCGGAAGCTGTGGCGACCGTAAAGGTGCTCTCCGGCGGCCAGGCGCAGCGGCAGCTCGCGCCGCAGGCGGACGTAGCCCCCCAGGTCGTGGGGTGGCAGGGGTTCCTCCAGCCAGGGCAGATCGAACTCGGCCAGGCGCGGTCCGATGGCCAGGGTATAGGGGACATCCCATGCCATGTAGGCATCGGCGGCCAGGGTGATGTCGTTCCCCACCGCCTCCCGGACCGTGCGCACCAGTTCCAGGTTGCGCCGCATCCCCTCGGGCCCATCGGCGGGTCCGTAGCCGAAGCGCTGCTTGAGGGCCCGAAAGCCTTGGCGCACGTAGCCGCGGGCCTCCTGCGCCAGCTGATCGAGGTCCTCGAGGGCATACAGGCGGCTGGCGTAGGCCGGGATGCGGTCTTTGGTCTGACCACCCAGCAGGCGATAGAGCGGTTGACCCAGGGCCTTGCCCACAATGTCCCAGCAGGCGATGTCCACGGCGCTGATCGCCGCCATGGTGGCGCCGCCGCGGCCAAAGCGCAGGGTGGCGCTGTACATGCGGGACCAGAGCCGCTCCAAGTCGAAGGGGTCCGCCCCGTGGACCAGTGGGGCCAGGTGCTGGGACACGATGGCGGCCGACACGCCGGTGAAGCCGCCGGCGGTGCCGAAGCCAGTGACGCCGTCGTCGGTGCTGATCTCCACCAGCACCAGGGCCACCGGACCCCAGGGGTCCGGCCCGGCGGTTTCTGTGTCCGCCTCCGCTGGGTTCAGGTCGTGCGTCGGAGTGGCGAGGTTGCGACGGAGGAGCGTCGGCGGTCGCAACCAACGGAGGCAGCGGGTCCGCACTGTGGCGATGCGCACAGCGCCCTCACCCCTGCGTCGGGTCTTTCCCTGAGTCGCCCGTCGCTGCTTCCGCCTGGAACGAACGCGCAAGGTCGGACTGGTTATCGGCGAGGTGGGCCCGCATCGCCTGGCGGGCGGCCTCCGGGTCGCCGGCCGCCACCGCCTCGGCGATGCGGGCATGGCCGAGGCGGGCGCGCTCCGTGGCGCCCGGCACGCGGATCGTGCGGACGCGGCTGGCGCGCAGCAGATCCTGCACCGAGCCCAGCATCCGGCGCAGCACCACGTTCTGGGCCGCCTCCGCCAGGGCGTCGTGGAAGGCGAGGTCCCCGATGACGAAAGCCTCTTCGTCGCCAGCCGCCGCCGCGGCCTGCATCTCCCGCATGGAGCGGCGCATGTGCTCCACCTGTGGGGGGCGGACCCTTTGGGCCGCGATCGCCGCCACCTCGGGTTCCAGCAGCCGCCTTACCTCGGCGAGCTCTTCAAGGGCCTGACGGTCCAGCACGGCCGACACCGCCACGCCCACGGGCAGGGTGTCGGGCGAGACGGCCGTGACCACGGCCCCCCGTCCGGGGCGGATATCGACGACACCGGCGACCACCAGCCAGCGCATGGCCTCGCGCACGGTGGAGCGTCCCACCCCCAGGGTGGTGCACAACTCGCGTTCCGTCGGCAGGCGCTGGCCCGGGAGGTAGCGCCCGTCGCGGATCAGCCCGAGGAGCCGCTCCCCGACCTGTGTGCTCACCGTTTTGCGCTCGACCGCCGGCAGGTTCGCTGCACCGTCTCTGGCCAAGGCACCATCCCTCTCCCCGCAGCCCTGCGCCCGCACCGGCCGATCCCGCTCGCCGCCGACGCCACGGGGCGGTATGGCCCAGCCCCCGTCGCTTCGCCGCGCGGCCCGAGGCGGAGCACGCGCGGCCATTGACCTCGCCGCCGATGGCGGCCATAATGACTGCCAAACAGATTAGCATACGGTCTGATCAAGTCAAGCCCTAGTCAGGGCAGATGGTGCCGGGTCTTCTGCGCGCTGCGTGCCGATCCACGTGTGCGGGCGCGCCGTGCGCCGATCGGGAGGTGGGGGGTGTGCCTTGGCGGGCGGCGGTGATCGGCTGCGGCGCCGCGGCGCGGCATGGGGACGAGGGATTCGCCATCGGTCGCGCCCACGGCCGGGCCTACCGGGAGCTACCTGACGTCACCTTGGTGGCTGCCTGCGATGTCGATGCGGACAACCTGCGGCGCTTCCTGGAGGGGTTCGATGTCCCGCACGGATACCGCGATGTGCGCGAAATGTTGGCGGCCCTGCGTCCGGACATCGTCAGCGTGTGCGTGCCGGTGGGACACCATGCCTCCATCGTGGAGGCCTGTGCGGCGGCGGGGGTACGGGCCATCCTCTGCGAACGGCAAGCCCCTGGCCCTAGGCCTCGGTGAGGCCGAAGGCATGCTGCGGGCGTGCGCCGCCGCGGGAACCTGCCTCGCCCTGAACACCCAGCGGCGGTTTGCGCCGCGCTGGCGTGCTGCCCGCACCCTGCTGGAGGGTGGGGCCGTGGGGCGGCTGTTGCGTTTCGAGGGGTCGTGCCCCGGCTGGGACCTGATGGAATGGGGCACCCACTGGGTCGACATGGCCCGCTTCTTCGCCGGGGACGTGCCCGCGGAATGGGTGGTCGCCCAGGTGGACGCCCGGACCGGTCGGCGGCGCTACGGGCACCTGGTAGAGGACGACGCCTTGGTGGAGATCGGCTTCCGCGGCGGGGCGACGGCCCTGCTGTTCATGGGGGAGCATGCCTCGCGCGAGCCAGCCAACCGCATTGTGGGCAGCGATGGCTTGATGGAGTTGGACGGCTCTGGCCGAGGCCGTTTCCTGGGATCCCGCGGCCAGGGGTGGCATCCTGTTCCCGACACCGAGGGGGATGCCCCCGACGCCATCCTGCTGTCCATCCGAGAGCTGTTGGCCGCCGTGGCCGCGGGTCGCGAGCCGGCCCACGGCCCGAGGGGGGCGTGGGCCGTGACGGAGATGGTGATGGCGGCCTACGAGTCGGCGACCCGTGGCCAGGTGGTGGAACTGCCCCTCGCCGTCCGCGACTTCCCCCTGGAGCGGGTCGCGGCGCAGCAACGCACCGGTGGGGGGCGCGGCACCCCGGAACGGTGATGGGCCTTTGGTGTGGGTTCCGTGGTGAACGATCCCGCGCGGGTCCGCCTGTTGCCCTGGGTCCTGCCACACGGGTGGGCCGGGGGCGGAAGGGGGCAGTGCCTGGTCGGGCGGACGGACCCGCCGGACGACGGCCGCTCGGGGAAGTGCCGGGCACCGCCGCCCCCAGCAGCGCGACCAGGCGCCGTCATGCTCCTCGCGAGCAGCAGCCGCACGCCCATGGTGGTCACCGCGCCCGACGCGACCCCGTTGGAGCGCCTCGCCGCCGATGAATGTTGCCGCTACCTGGAGGCGATCACGGGGCAGCGGCCGACACAGGCCGTGGAGGGAGACCCTGGGATCGAGGCAGCCGCTGCCAGTGTCTTCGTCGCCTCGGCGCTGTCATCCCCTGCCGCCCGGCGGTTGGTCGCTGCCGCTGGGCTGGGCACCCCCGCCCTGGACGGCGCCGAGGGTTTCGTGCTGGACAGCCGGGAAGGGCCCGATGGCCAGGGGCGGCTGGCGCTGGTGGGCGAGGCGCCTGCAGCGACCCTGCACGCCGTCTATGACTTCCTGGAGACACACCTTCATTGCGGCTTCTTCGAGGGTGGCGAGCGGGTGCCCCGCCGCGCCGACATCGCGCTGCCCACCCTGCGCGCGGTACACCGTCCCCGCTTTGCCTGGCGCGCCTTCTCGCAGGGGTGCGTGCAGATCTACTCCACGCCCTATTGGTCGCTGCGGGACTGGCAGCGGGAGATCGATTGGCTGGCGCGCAAGAAGTTCAACGTGTTGTTCTTCCACGTGGGCTGGGTGCGGGGCCGGGCCCACAGCCTGGACCCGGTGGGCTGGCGCGTGTGGCGGGCATTCGGCCTGGATCAGCCGCCGGAGGACGAGGGCGTGGGGGATGCGGTGGCGCTCTGCCGCGGGGTCATGGCCTACGCCCGCGCCCGCGGCCTGCGGATCCTGACCCCGTGGCTGTTTGGCGGCGCAGTCCCGGCCGCCTTCCGCGACCGCTATCCGGAGTGCCGGTATCTGGAGATGCGCTGGGAACGCACCTCCCCGGAGGTGCATCTGGACCCACGCGATCCCATGTTTGCGCGGATCGCCGAGGCCTTCGTCCGCGAACACGCCGCCATGTTCGGCACGGACCACCTGTACGTCATGCCACTCTACGCCGAGGTCAACCCGGCGGCCACACGGGCGGAGGCGCAGGCGGTGCGGGCCGCATGCGCCTCCGCCTGGTGCGCGGGCATGCGGGCGGCGGACCCGCAGGGCGTGGCCCAGATCGACAGTTGGTCCTTCCTCGGCCATCCGAACCTCAGTGCCTCGGAGGTCCGGGATGTGCTGGCGGGCGTGCCCGACGAGGCGGCCTTCATCTCCGACACCTGGGCCGATGCCTACCCGCTGGCAGAGGGCCTCGATTTCTTCTTTGGGAGACCGTGGGCCTTTTCCGTGCTGCAGTGCATGGCCGGCAACACCGGACTCCATGGCGACGTGCACGGCTTGGTGCGGCGCGTCCAGTCCCTGGCGCGGAGCCCAGACGCGGGACAACTACGCCACTTCACGGTGCTCCCGGAGGCGATCGGGCACAATCCCCTCTTCTACGACCTGCTGGCGCAGCTGGCGTGGGATCCCGAAGCGGTGGATCCGGCGGCGTTCGCCCTCGACTACGCGCGCCGGCGCTGGGGTGAGGAGGCCCTGCCGCGGACGGCGCGGCTAACGTGGGAATTGCTGGACAGCGTCTACAGTCGCGAGGATTGGACCGGACCGCAGTACCAGCAGGGGCCGGGCGCCACCCGCGACACCCGGCTGCGCACGCGCCTGCCGTTCTGTCGCCGCCTGCGCCAGGCCCTGACCCTGGCGGTGGACGAGGCGGGCCGTCGGCCGGCGGACCCGTTGCTGCTGCAGGACGTGGTGGAAATCGGCGCGCAGTTCCTGGGCGAGCTGTACAACGCGCACTGGCTGCGACTCCTGGATGCTTTCGATGCCAACGACGCGGCGGCGGTGGCGGCAGAAGGGCAGGTCCTGGCGGACTTGCTGCAGGTGCTGGTGGATTTGCTCCGGGCGCATCCGGAATGGACCCTGGGCGCTGAAGTGCGGCGGGCCATACGGGCCGGCCTGGAACCGGCGGCGGCCGCGCGTCAGGTGAAGGCCCGGTACAGTTACCTCGGCATCGTCTATGGCGTCGGCTGGGACAGCTATCCGTTCCTTGTGGACTACGCGCGCCGGAATCGCGCGGAACTCGTCCTCCATTATTACCTGCCCGCCTGCGCCTCTACCTGCAGGCGCTGGATCGGCGGCTGCAGGATGCCGCGGGCAAGCCCTTCCCCGCCGACCACCCGGGAGCCGACGGTTTGGCCGCGGCCTATCGCGAGGTGGCGCACGCCTTCGTCGAGGGCCCGGTGCCCCTGGAGCAGGGTGAGGAGCCCGACCCCGCAGGCGCGCTGGCGGCGGCGCGGCGCACCCTCAGCGGGTGGTCAGAGCCATGAGGGGGGGCAGCGGACCCGCGACCACTTCCACCGGCACGCCGCGACCGTCAGGGCATCGCCGGCTCCCCGGGCCCCCGGGAGCGCGCGCCTTGTCCGCCGTCACTCCGTAGAAGATGCCGCAGGGAAGGCTTGCCACGGGGCCGGGGAGGGGCGGGCGCCCAGGCCGCACGGGGGCCCTGGGCGGAGGCCCCTCCTCCTTTTCGTCTTCGAAATGGCGGCGGATCTGCCCCGGCGGGTTGTGGAAGATCTCCGCCAAGACGCCCGAAGCCATCACCAAGCGGCGCGGCTGCCGCGCCATACAGGTGGTGTCAGCGACAACCCGCTTTGCTTGACGAACCATCGCTGCCGTTTGTAACCTGAATCTCGCAGTGTCAGGCGGGCGCCGCTGCGCAGAAGAACCCCGCGACGCGAGCGGGTGAGGGCGTGGCGAGGGGCCGGCCCCTGGGCACCAAGGCGACCGGCCGCCCCTTTGCGAAAGTC
>JAJZZC010000268.1 GCA_021797775.1 Bacillota bacterium | reverse complement strand
CAGGCGAGCGCCGCTGTCGCAGAAGGACTCTGCCGTACGAGCGGGTGAGGTCGTGGCGAGGGGCCGGCGCCTGGGCGCGAAGGCGCCGGGCAACCCCTTTGCGAAAATCAGGATTATGCGCCGGCGCAAGGCTGACGGACGCCCTCGCGGCGGTCGATACCCCAAACGGCCCGCCTGCACCGGCTCACCGCCCGAGCCGGCGATCCTCGTCGCCGGGCTCCCCCCGGACGCCGCCGCGTCCGCGGCGTCAGATCGCCGTGCGCAGCTCCTCCAGCGCCGCCGCCTCCTCCGCCGCCCGCCGCTGCGCATCCCAGCCCAGATCCCCCGCCATGAGGGCGGCGACGCGGGGCACGGCGCGCTCGGCCGCGGCCCGATCGAGAAAGGCGAGGCGCAGGCGGCGCGCCAGCACGTCCATCACGCGCTGCGCCCGCTCCACGCGCACAGCCCAGAGCACCTCGGCCTCCAGGTAGGGCAGCCCGCCGGCCAGGCGGGCCGTATCGTCCTCGGCCGCCAGGCCCGCGACTCCCGCCATCTGCGCCCCGTAGCTCTGCCCCAGGTGCTCCGCCACATCGTCTTCCAGGTGGTGGGCCCGGCCGACCTCCCGGGGCAGTGCCGGGGTATAGCCCGCGGCGCCGAGGATCGCGACCTCCTCCCCCTGGGATCTGGGTCCGGCGCGCAACCCGTGGTGTCGCACCAGATGGGCGATGGCGTCCGCCGCGATGCGCCGGTAGGTGGTCCACTTGCCGCCCAGCACCGAGACCAAGCCCGAGGGGCTCTCGACGACGACGTGGCTGCGCGCCAGGGCGGCCGTGCCCTGGCGCTGCGGGTCCCGCACCAGCGGGCGCAGGCCGCTCCAGGCGGACAGGACATCGGCGGCCGCCAGCGGCCGCGCGAGATAGCGGTTCACGTGGGCGAGCAGGTAGTCGACGTCGGCCGCTTCCACGGCGGGTCGGGCGGCCGCGGCGGCCGCGCGGTCGGTCGTGCCGATGAGCGTGTGCCCCAGCCAGGGCAGCACGAAGATCAGCCGCCCGTCTGCCGTCTGCGGGATGAGCAGGCCGGTGTCGGGGGGGCAGAGCCCCCCACCGACCACCAGGTGGACCCCGCTGCTGGTCGTCAGCAACGGCTCCCGCGCCGGGTCGTCCAGCGCGCGCACCTCGTCGCCGAAGGGGCCCGCCGCATTGACCACGGCCCGTGCCCGCACGGTCACCTCCCCGCCGTCCCGTTCGTCCACCACCGCGGCCCCGGCAAGCCGGCCCCGCTCCTTCACCAGCGCGCACACGCGGGCGTAATTACAGACCACCGCCCCCAGCGAGGCGGCGGTGAGGGCGAGCAGCACGTTGAGGCGCGCATCGTCGAACTGGCCGTCGTAGTAGAGGACGGCGCCGCGCAGCCCCCTGGTCCCCAGGGCGCTGAAGGTGCGCGTGGCCTCCGCCGCGCAGAGCGCGCGCGTGCGCCCCAGGCTCGCCGGCCCAGCAAGCAGGTCGTAGAGCGCCAGGCCGGCGGCGAGGTAGAGCTGGCTGCCGCGGCTGTACGCCGGCGTCAGAATGGCGAGGCGCCGGCTGAGGAAGGGCGCGAGGCGGAAGAAGGCAGCGCGCTCGTGCAGCGCCTCCCGTACCAGCGCGAACTCCGCGCGGTCCAGGTGGGTCACCGCCCGCTCCAGGTAGCGCACCCCGCCGTGGATGAGCTTGGTCGAGCGGCTGGAGCTGCCGCTGGCGAAGTCGGCAGCTTCGACCAGCGCGACGCGCAGCCCGCGTGCGGCGGCCTGCAGGGCGATCCCGGCGCCGACCGAACCGCCGCCGACGATCAGCACGTCGAAGACGCCGTCGCCCAGGGCCGCCCAGTCCGCCCGGCGGCGCCGCGCCGCGTCGCCAGCCCCCTGCGCGCGCTTCCCTTCCACCCGCATCCCCCAAGCCTCGCAGGCCACCCCTACCGCACGCGCGCCGGCCTCCGCGCCGCGCACACGGGCACGCGCCCCATACACGGCATTGCGCCAGGCGGGCAGAGCCCTCGGCCCAGGGTAGCGCACCTGCAGGCGGGCGGTCGATTGCGCTCCCCCGGCCGCAGCCGCGATTGCCCGTGCCCCTGCGGTGCCGCCGGTCACCCTCACCCTGACGGCCGCAGGGCTGGGCGCCCCCCCGCGCGGTTGCCCCCCCCATCGGGGAGCACCGCCCCGGCGTTCTCCGTCCGCTCCCCACACGGCCCCGGCACGCCGAGGACGATGTCGGCCTGCAGCTGCGGAGCACCGCTCTGCCCGCCTCAGCCTTCCGCCCACCCCCGGCTCAACGCGAGCGCCCGCTGCCAGCCTGCGTAGCGCCGCTCCCGCTCGTCCTCACCGAGCTGCGGGGTGAAGCGCCGCTCCGCGCGCCAGGCCCGCGCCACGGCCGCTTCATCCCACAGGCCGGCGCCGACCGCGGCGAGCGCCGCGGCGCCAAACGCCGTGGTCTCCGTCCGCTCCGGACGCAGCACCGGCACACCGAGGACGTCGGCCTGCAGTTGCAGGAGCAGGTCGTCCGCCGCGGCGCCGCCGTCGACCCGCAGTTCGCGCAGCGGGATGCCGGCCGCGCGGCGCATGGCCTCCACGCCGTCGCGCGTGGCGAAGGCGATGCCCTCCAGCGTCGCGCGCGCCAGGTGGGCGGCGGTCGTCCCCCGGGTGATGCCCACGATCAGCCCACGCGCCAGCGGGTCCCAGTGGGGCGCGCCGAGCCCGGTCAGCGCGGGGACGAAGGTGACGCCGCCGCTGTCGGGGACGCTGGCGGCCAGCGCCTCGACCTCAGCCGCGCGCCGGATGATCCCCAGCCCGTCCCGCAGCCACTGCACAGCGGCGCCCGCGACGAAGATCGCCGCCTCCAGCGCGTAGTGCGCCGGTTCCCCGCCGATCTGCCACGCGGGGCTCGTCAGCAGCCCCTCGGCGCGCACGGGGGTGACTCCGGTATGCAGCAGCAGGAAGGCGCCCGTCCCATACGTGTTCTTCGCCATGCCCGGCTGCAGGCACGCCTGGCCGAAGAGGGCCGCCTGCTGGTCCCCCGCCGCGCCGGTGATGGGCAGCGGGCGGCCGAAGAGGGCGGGGGCGGTCGCGCCCAGCGCCGCGGCCGAGGGCCGCACCTCCGGCAGCAGGGCCCGCGGGATCCCGAGGGCGGCGAGCAGGTCGTCGTCCCACTGCAGCGTGTGGATGTTGAAGAGCAGCGTGCGCGCGGCGTTGGTGACGTCCGTGGCGTGCACAGCCCCCCCGGTGAGCCGGTAAAGGAGCCAACTGTCCACCGTGCCGCAGGCGAGCTCGCCCGCCTGGGCACGCGCCCGCGCCCCGTCCACGTGACCCAGCAGCCACTCCAGCTTGGTGCCAGAAAAGTACGGATCGAGCAGCAGGCCGGTCCGCTCGGTGAAAAACGGCTCCAGCCCGTGCCGCCGCATGTCGGCACAGGCGGCCGCGGTGCGCCGGTCCTGCCAGACGATGGCCGGATGCAGGGGGCGACCCGTGGCGCGGTCCCAGAGCAGGGTGGTCTCGCGCTGGTTGGTGATGCCCAGGGCCGCCACCTCGGCGGCCTCCACCCCGGCCCGGGCCAGCGCGGCGCGCGCGGTGCGCAGCTGGGTGTCCCAGATGGCCTCGGGATCCTGTTCCACCAGGCCGGGCGCGGGGAAGCGCGCCTCCAGCTCCTCCTGCGCGAAGGCGACGGCCCGGCCCTCCTGATCGAAGACGACGGAACGGCTGCTGCTGGTGCCCTGGTCCAACGCGAGGAGGTAGCTGCCCACACCGTTCGCCCGTCCGCCAGAGCGGGCGCCTGCGCGCGCCCACGGCGCCCGCGCCTCGGGATGCGCCCGTCACCGGCAGGAGGGCCCTCGCCCCTTTCCCCCATTGGATGGCGCCGCGGCGCCTCGGACGGGCCGTTCCCTGGCGGCCGGCCGGCACCTGCCGGTGCCAGGGGGGCACCGCGGGCAGCGTCTTGGCGGTAGAGGGGCTAGGGCCCTGCGCGGTGACGCGGGTCAACCGCCAGCCGCCGGGACGCGCGCCCCCGGGTGCGCGCATCCCCTTGGACCGCAGGCGTTACCGTGAAGCGGCGCCCCCCTGTGGCGCCCCCGGCCATCGCGTCGGGGCGCCCGATCCCCCCAATCGACCCACTGCGGCTGGGCCTTCCCGCTGAGGAGGCTTGCCCAGAACGCCGCGGCCCTGAGGGGACACCAGGGGGGCCATTCTCGCAGGGGGCAGTCCCGCCCTGGGGCGGACGCGCTCCCCGGCGGTGGTCGCGGGCATTGGAGCGGACACCGGGCGCGTCGTGCAGGGACCGCCGGGGCGCGAGCGACGGGGCCGCACCGGCACCTGCGCCTGGGTTGGGGACAACGGCTCACGCACCCGAGGCCCGCCGGACCCCGCGCGCTGACTGTCCCGGCGGCTTTCTGCCCCTGCCTGGCGGCGGTCAGGGCACCGTGGAGGCACCCCTAGCCTCCCCTTCGCCCCCGTGTCGATCATCCACCCTCGGTGGAGCCACACACAAATGTGTGTCATGTTGATATCCACAATGCTGACACAGATTAGCGTCCACACGCCTGTGCGCCCTATCGTCACGGGCAGCACTCGGCTAGGCCGATCCCGAGCGCCGTGGGCAAGGGAGGATCCGGTCCGGCCACGGGGCGATCGCGTACGGCCCGGCGCCAGTGGTCGCTGAGATGGACGCATTGGGAAAGGGGTGTGCCTCCAGGTGCTGACGCCCGCCCAACCGTGGTTGAGTCCGGGTGACACCGCGTGGCAGTTGACCGCCGCGACCCTGGTCGGCCTGATGAGCATCCCGGGGCTCGCCGTGCTGTACTCGGGCCTGATGAAGAAGAAGTGGTCGGTCAACAGCATGATGATGACCTTCTACGCGTTTGCCGTCGTGCTGGTCGTCTGGTGCTTCTGGGGTTACTCGATGGGCTTCGGGGATCCCCTCAAGCTGGGCCCGGGCATCCTCTCCGGCATCGTCGGTATCCCGCGCGCCATCCTGACGCCCCTGGCGGAACAGGGCCGCGCGTTCGTTCCGCTGGTGGCCGGGGGCATCCCCGGGCTCAAGTTCCCCGGATCCGCCATGATCCTCTTCCAGTTCGTCTTCGCGGCCATCACGCCGTGCCTGCTGGCCGGCGCGGTGTTCGGGCGCATGAGCTTCAAGGCCTGGGCCCTCTTCGTCCCACTCTGGGCGACCTTCGTGTACTCGATCAACGCCTTCATGATGTGGGGCGGCGGCTGGCTCGCCCACTTGGGGGCCGTGGACTATAGCGGCGGATACGTGATCCACGTCGCGGCCGCGGTGTCCGGCTTCGTCGCCGCGGCGATGGTGGGACCGCGCCTCGCGCGCGACCGCCAAGAGAATCGGCCGTCCAACCTCGCCATGGCTATGATCGGGGCCGGTATCCTCTGGCTCGGCTGGAACGGGTTCAACGGCGGCGATCCGTACTTCGCCAACCAGAACGCCGGGCTCGCCATCTTGAACACCAACCTGGCGGCAGCCGCGGCCATGCTGACCTGGCTGCTGGCCGACGTGCTCAAGACGGGGAAGCCACAACTGGTGGGTTCGATCAACGGCATGATTGCCGGGCTGGTCGCCATCACGCCGGCGGCCGGCTATGTCAACGGCTTCGGCGCGTTCTTCATCGGGGTGGCGGCGGGGGTCATCCCCTGGCTCACCCTCACCTACCTCGGCCCGGCCATCAACCGCCGCGTCGACGACACGCTCGGCGTGCTGCACACCCACGGCGTCGCGGGCGCGGTCGGCGGCCTGATGACTGGCCTGCTGGCGGATGGCAACGTTATCCAGTACTTCGGGGGCGGCAAGGTCTCCAACGTCTCGGTCACGGGGCTTTTCTACGGGAACCCGGCGCAGTTCGTGCACCAGTTGGTAGCGCTGATCGTCATCGTGTGCTGGGACGCGCTGGCCACCTTCCTGATCCTGAAGCTGGTCGGGCTTGTGACGCCACTGCGCATGACGGAGCGCGAACTGGAGACCGGCGACTTCGCGGTACATGGAGAAACGGGCACCTCGGACGACCCGCTCCCGGAGAGCGAGTTCGTCGGGGACGGCAGGGACGTGCGGGTTCCCGCGTACGCGGCCCGGCCCGCCCCGCGAAGCGTGGGTGCCGCCGACTGACGGGGGGCCGCCCGGGGCCCGGGCGGCGGCGGGACCTGGATCCCGATCAGGCCCGCCCCGCTCGATGTCCCGCCCCGGCAGCCCGGGGGTTGGGGACCGAATCCGCGCGTCCCCAACCTGGTAGGTAGGAGGCGGCCTCGTGTCGCTGGGCTAACCGATCGTGCGTTGCGATGGAACCCGTTTAGGTCCGGTGCCCTCATATGGCCGCAGTGCACTTGTGCCACCTCCCCCCTCAGAACCCGGC
>JAJZZC010000267.1 GCA_021797775.1 Bacillota bacterium | reverse complement strand
CTGAGGGGGGAGGTGGCACAAGTGTACTGCGGCCACATGAGGGCACCGGACCTAAACGGGTTCCACAGCGACGCACGATCCGTTCGGCCCGGTGACACGAGGCTGCCTCCTACCTACCCAAAGGGGCAGCCGGTCGCCTTGGTGCCCAGGGGCCGGCCCCTCGCCACGAACTCACCCGCTGCCGTCGCGGGGTCCTTCTGCGCCAGCGACGTCCGCCTGACACTGCGAGATTCAGGATGAACGCTTTACCGGCTACCTGAGCACCAAGAACCTACGTCTGTACGCCAGGCTCGGGTACCGGGAGTGCGAGCGCCGTCCGGTGGACGACCACATCGTACTGGTGTACAAGGAGAAGTGCGGGGGATCTCAACGGTCCGTCGGTCATCCGGGACCGCCGCTGAAGTACCCGCTTCCCCTCAGGGTGCGGCCACACGGCGCAACCCGCCGGTCAGGCATCCAGCTGCAGCAACACCGCCATCGTCCGCGTGCGCTCGTGATCCAGCAGCGCATGGGCCTCTCCCGCCCCCGTGAGCGGGAGGCGACGGGTGACGAGGTCCGCCACCGCCAAGCGGCCCGCCCGGAGGAGGGCGAAGAAGACCTCCACGTCGCGGTCCATGCTCCAGGGACTCTCTGGGGGGGCGCGACGCGGTGGCGTCGTGCTGGCGTGGGCCCCAATCACGTGCAGCCCGCGCGTGTGCACGTGGTCATGCAGGTCGATCGTGACGGGGCCGCGGGGCGAGCCCAACACCACCACCCGCCCCAGGTCGCGGGCCAGCCGCGTGGCGAGCGGAAAAGACGCCGGTGCGCCGGTCACGTCGATGACGAGATCGGCCAGCCGGCCGGCGTTACCCTGGCGGAGCGCGGCGGCGGCATCGCCGTCCCCCGGGCAGAGGGCCAGGTCAGCCCCCGAGGCGCTCGCGCTGGCAAGGCGCTCCCGTGCCAGGTCGACGGCGGCGAGCGGAAAGGCGCCGGCCAGCCGCAGTAGGTGTCGGACTGCTTCGAGCCCCAACTGCGCGGACGCCTCCAACCAGGGGAGAAACAGGGCTCGAAGGGCCTCCGCTGGCACCGCATGCCCGGACCGGAGCGGCCATTGCCCACATCCACCTACCGGTCCTGGTCTGCTCGGTGCAGGAGTCACGGCCCCGTTTCGGAATGCGATGACGGTCCCGGGCCGGCCCGCGGTACCCCGGGTCCACCACGCGCGAAAGGAGCCCCGACCATGGCCGACAAGCAGATCCGCATCGGCATCATCGGCAGCGGCGGCATCGCCGGTGCCCACGCGAACGCCTACAAGCAGATGCCCGACGTCGCGCTCGTCGCCGTTGCCGATGTCATCCCGGGTAAGGCAGCCGAATTCATCCAGCGCCAGGGCCTTCCATCCGCGCAGGCCTTCGACGACCACCTGCGCCTGCTCGACCTCGACTTGGACGGTGTCAGCGTCTGCACCCCGAATGTCGCCCACCATCGCACCGCAGTGGACGCGCTGCACGCCGGCAAGAACGTCCTCGTGGAGAAGCCCATGGCCGTAACGCTGGAACAGGGCGTGGAGATGGCGCGGGCGGCCAAGCGCGCCGGCCGGATCCTGACCATCGGCTTCCAACCGCGCTACGACCCGAACATGCAGATGATCAAGGACATCGTGCGCTCCGGCCAACTGGGCAAGGTCTATTACGCGGAGACCGGCGGCGGCCGCCGCCGCGGCGCGCCCGGGGGCACCTTCATCCGCAAGGACCTCGCGGGCTCGGGCGCCATCGCCGACATCGGCTGCTACGCCCTGGACATGGTGCTCGACGCCCTCGACCACCCCAGGCCCCTCACCGTCTCCGCCTACACCTCCAACTACTTCGGCACCTCCCCCAAGTACCACCCCGACTGGGCGCGGTTCGAGGTCGAGGACTTCGGCGTGGCGCTGGTGCGCCTGGAGGGCGGCATCACGCTGAACTTCAAGGTCTCGTGGGCAATGCACATGGACTCCCTCGGGGCGACGATGTTCCTGGGCACGGACGCGGGGTTGAAGGTGGGGCCGGCGGGCAGCGGCGCATGGGACGGCACCATCAGCTCGTGTACCCTCTACCACGACCTCCTGGGCCATCACACCGCCAGCCCGATCCCCCTCCAGAACCACAACGTGCGGATCTTTTACGAGAAGGTCCGTGCCTTCGTGGTCGCCATCCAGGAGGGGAAGCCCGCGCCCATCCCGGGCGAGCAGATCCTCCGCAACCAGGCGATCATTGACGGCATCCTCCGCTCATCCGCCGAGGGCCGCGAGGTCGCCATCGAGATCCCGGAGATCTGAGACCGCAGCGCCACGGGCCCTGCCCCGCAGGGGACGGCCGCGACCGGCGGCCTCCTCTACGGGGCCGGTCGACCGCCGCCCCGCAGACGGACGCTCCCCAGCCTCCCGCCGCGTCGAATGCCACGCCGCACCATCCGCGAAGACGGCCAACGCCAGCCAGAGGCCAGGCAGGCGTTGGCCCGGCGACGACGGCCCCCTGTGCGCAGGGTGGCGCGCGCCAAAGCCGCCTGCCCCCGCTCTCGGGTGCACGGGTTGTCCCCTGGTGCGCCGAGCGGGAGCGCCGTGGCAGCCTCTCCGTACGGGGGGCGGGACACTGCGGGCGGGCGCGGGGGCGGCAACCCGGCACACCCTCGGGGATGCGGCGGAAGAGCACAGGCACGGCCTCGATCGCATGCTCGATCGGCGCCGCGCCCGGGGCGCCGCCGACCTCGGGGCCCTCGGGAGGGCCGGTTGCGGCGGCGAGGGGGGGACATCGGCAAGCGGACGGCGATCGGGGCCGTTTGATCAGCCGGAAGCCGGCCGCGGTGCCGCATGTCGCTGGCGGTAGAGGGGGAACGGTGCCACCGCTTGCCCTCGCCCCCAGGGCCGCGTTGTTCTCGGCAGACGAGGCGACGGCCCTGACGGCGGCCTTGGGCGGTGACCCGGACAGCGTGGTCGATGCGGTGGGGCGCTCTTCTATCATCCTGGCGGCCTCCCCCGCCGTGACGCGGGGTGGCGAGGTGGTGCTGCTCGGCACGCCCCGCGTGCCGGAGCCGGCGGAGGACGTGACGCGCTTCTTCCGGCGGGTGCACTCCGCTGGGCTCCACGTCATCGGCGCCCACGGCAACAGCCTGCCGGTCCGGGCGCCCGCACACGCGCCCTCTGCGCGGCGGAACCTGGACGACCTTTACGGCTGGGCCCATGCGGGGCGCCTGCACCTCGCGCCGCTCGCCTGGGGGCCGATGGGCTGGCCAGGGCTTACGAGGGCTTGGAACGGCAACGGGATGCGCACATGGCGGTGGTATTGGACTGGCGCCGCACCGGGGTCGGCGCCGCAGGCAGCCAGCCCGGGGGCATGACGACGGCCGCTGCGCGCCCCGGGATAACGGTGCGGGCTCTGACAGGATCCTTCGAACCCTATGCGAGAGGCGGGCGGAGAGGGCCGATCCCTGGTGCCGAGAGCGCAGCCGGTTATCCCGTCGCAGACTCTTACGCTGGATCCCCAGGCCGGGGGGCGGCGGCGCGGATCAGGCGGGCGGCGCGGGCGTCTCCCTCCAGGCCTCGGGTGTGCAGGAAGGCCAGCAGGCGCGCGCGGTCGGTGGGCGTGCGGTTCTGTGCGACCTTGAACTTTGCCTCGGCCCCAATGATGCGCAGGCGGGCGCAGGCCAGGCGCCGTAGGCTGGGCCCGTAAGTGGGGCCGTCCGCGACGGTCTCCCAGCGCGCGCCGGCCTCGTAGCGGGCCAGCAGTCGCTCGAGGGCGGCTGCGACGTCGGCCGGATCCAGACTCACCGTGGCGTCGACGCGGAAGAGCACGGCCCGGAAGTGCAGGGTGGCAAAGGAGGCGACCGCGTCAGATACGACGTGGTGCGGCGTGAAGGCCAGCGGTTCGTCGAAGAGAAACGCACCGCGCCCCGCGTGGCGCAGCGCCACGCACGTCGGATCGTCCTGGACCATGTGTACCTCGAAGGCGTCGCCCTCGCGCACAAAGGGCAGGAGGCTGACCTGGGGGTACCCCTGGGCGTCGGTGGCGATGAGCCTGCCGCAGAACTGCTCGCCCACGAAGGCGTCGATCTCCTGTGCGCTCGGGGTCGGGTAGGCGGGGCTGGTGAACACCGGCATGACCTCCCGGGCAACCGGGCCGCCGGGGGGCCCTTGCGCGGGGAGCGCGGCGGCTCTCCGCCGGAGCATGCCACGCACAGCCAGTCGGGCGCAATCCCTCAGCCCGCGGCGCAACAGGGCGCCGGCGGGCCTACACCGCTACTGCCCGCGCGAGCTCGGCAGCCACCGATGCTCCCGGACGGGAGAACGGTTGTGAAGGGATATGACGAAGGGCAGGGGCCGGGCCGTCTGGCGGTTCAAACGCGCCGTGAGTTGCTAAAAACCGCCCGGACTTCCGATGCGCCGTTCGGCGGCAGTTGCGTCATCGCCGATCCAATCAGGGTATTGGCCTGGACGGGCTCGTAACGGAAATACTCGTGTGGATAGCCGAACGCCACGGCTTCCTGGTAGTAGTTGAGCGACTTCGTCCGCAATTCAGGCGCGATCGACGTGACCGTGCCTAACAGACTCAAATGTACCGATCCATGCTCCTCTCGCCCGGGCACGAAGCGGCACGGCTACGGCATGGCTCTCTGCATCCGACCACTAGGCAACTTGTTGGTCCTCGGGATGTCACCCGCGGCGGATACGCACCGTAGGCGGGTCGACAATTCATCAATCCGCCTCCCGAGGCGACGCGAGCCCCATGTTGGGTCCCGTTGGCTCTTGAAGAGCGCGTCGCGCGCTAGTTCCACGTATCTCCTTGCTTTGCGCTCATCCGTGGTTTGCTCGGCCACTGCATACGCCAGCCACGCAAGTGCGGCCCACTCGTCGACAGTAGCGCCATCTGCAGTCGCACGATCGTAACCTTCCGTCAGGGAGTCCAGCGCCTCGCCTTCGAGCCTGTCGCGCGCCAAGCTGTTGGCGTCAGCTGTCCGGTAGACACGCAGCAACCTGGCGTAGGCCCTCCACGCTACCGGCTCCGGAGTACCAGTGGTCAAGTCACTCATGTGCTCGTGCGGTGTCTTGCCGGAAATGCGCTGATCCGGGAAGTTCTGGAAGAGGAATTCCATGACATTGTATTCCCATCGGTACCGAATGGGCGGAGCCTGATGGCATGCGGCTCGCATGAGGCGCTCCATCAGGTCATAGCTGTCCAGGCTCGTCGACGGACGCTTAAGATCCGATTGGGCCCATGCGTATCGATCCACAACCTCCCCGGCTGCCCACACTTCAGTTGCGCACTCACTTTCGAGCAATCGGCGGATGTCGTATTCGTTCATTACACCCTCGAGAATCTGCCCGGCCTTGTTCGCGTCGTCAACGGAAAGGCTCTGCGTCGCAAAGCGTACCTCTTGGATCACTTTACGCCGTGCGGCTTCGGATAAGTGCCGGTCTGAGCGCCGTCGACCATCTGGGGGTGGCGTCGAAGGAGATTCTGGCCTTTGGCACGGGCTCTTTACGCTGTTGCCATCACACAGCATTAGGACAAAGTCCGCGCGGGATGGGCTCCCGATCTCCTTACGTCTCTGCTCGAGCTTGACGAATTCCCTTTGGTCCACGATAGCCGTCCAGGAGATACGTCTCCGACCGCGCCTGCACCCCCGGTTTTGTTCCCCCATGGATGTCGACATCGGGCGATCCCCCCACAACCCACCATGAGGATATGCTTCCCAAGGAACCTCACCCAGGGACGGCCCCGGGGCGGCTTGACAGCGTCCCCAGAGGGAAAGGAGGATTACATATGCCAAAGGCTCCTTACATCCTGAAGAGTGGGTGGCCCAAAGTCAAGAGGCCCGTGATCGCTGCGCTCCTCATCGCAGGCCTGACGATTCTCGGCACTGCTCCCGCGGCAGCGGCAGCGGATTACAGCGTGACGATCGACCAGTGCACCCCTGCGTACAACCCGTGGCGTGGGATCTGGTGGTTGCCATATACCATCGGCTGGGAGATCGTAGCAACTGCATGCGCCCTCTCGGCTCCAGGCGGCCTGGATGCTGGATACCAAGAATAGACGGCTGCGAGTGGGGTATGCGTGTTCGCGCATACCCCACTCCCGATTGCTCGCTAGGCTGTGTCTGGGAAGCGGATCCTTCCGAAGCCTGTTGGCCGGCGGTGTTCTACACAGGCGCTGCCGCCACCTGCGCCGCCCCCGCTCCGGCTGGCCCCCAACACCCCGCTCCCGGCCCACTCATGCTTCAGCGCGGCGCCAGGCGTAGACGGTGGCGCGACAGACGCCGAGGGTCTCCGCGACCTCGTCCAGGGTGAGCAGCCCGCGGGCGCGCAGGCGCCGGAAGCGGCTGATCACCCCGTACGTCTTGCGCAG
>JAJZZC010000266.1 GCA_021797775.1 Bacillota bacterium | reverse complement strand
CGCGCCCCCATTCCTGATTGGCCGGGGGGATACCGCCCGCCGGAGACCGGCGCGCTAGCCCCCGTGTGCAGCCGTGGGGCGGAACCGCCGCGAGCATCCGCCGCGGACCCGAACTCGTGTGCCGCACCGAAGCCGTGTCGGTCCGCGGGGACCGCGCCCGCCGCCGGGCAGGCGGTGCGGCTGCCCGCGGAGGGATCGGGCGCAAGCCTCCCGAGGCAGTGGGAACCGGCGGGGCCGGTGCGGGTCCCGCGGCCCCACGGGGGGGATCCCCCGGCTGTGGCCATGGGAACGGCGTCAGGCCCGCAGCCAAAGGGCACTCTGCACCACCGCCGGCGGCGAGTGCGGTAGGGAGGGCGCGCTCCAGGACACGGCGACCCGCACGCGGCACAGGTGCGTCAGGCGGGTGCGGGACAGGCGCACCTGGACCTGGAAGGCGGTGCCGGCGGGCAGGCCGCGGGGCTGCGGCGTGGCCGGAAGGCCCCAGCCGACCGCCGGCCGGCCGCAGCGCCGCAGGGCCCCGTCGGCCGCGCCGAGGCGCAACCACCCCAGGTCCTGCTGCGCCCGCGCCACGGCCGCCGCCTGCGCGGCCCCCGCCACCGCCGCGCGCCGCTCCGCGTCGACTGCCCCCAGCAGCACCGCGGTCGCGCCCAGGGCGATGAAGAAGGCGATCACGACCTCCAGCAGCTTCATCGGTGGGCTTCCCCGTTCCTCGCCCTGTGGCCTTGTGGTCCGAACCGCTTGCGCGGCCAGCGCTTCGCCGCGGCCGCCTTCACCGGGCGGAGCCGCGTATTTCCAGCGCGCCGACCGCAAGCCCTGCCGCGAGGCGGCGTCCGCCAGGGCAACCGCATTCCGCCAGGGGGCTTGGGCGAACGGTGCGGCGAGGTGGAACTCGAACACGATGTCGCCGTCGCTGTGCGGCGTCCCGTACAAGACGGTGCCACCGGAGCCATCCGCACCGAGAATCTGTCCGTGAAGCCCTTGGCCGGCCGTGTGGGCGCCGTCCGGCAAACCTGACGCCCGCAGCCAACAGGCACTCTCCACCACCGCCGGTGGCGAGAGCGGTAGGGAGGGCGCGCTCCAGGACACGGCGGCCGACATGCGGCACAGGTGCGCCAAGCCGGTGGGGGACAGGCGCTCACGATCCGTGCGAGTGAACGAATCCTGCTCACGCACCCTAACGGCATTGTTGGGGACGGCGCCCCGCAATGCCTGTCCCCCTTGGGCGGCGGAGCGTCAAGGGCGCGCAGCGGGCCGCGGGCCCTTGTCCTTGACGCCTTGTCGCCCAAGGATAGGCGCGTATGGCCGGGGCGCGCACAGTCCCTTACGGTGAGCCGCTACATCCGGCACCCTCCCCAGCGGTCTCGCAGAGCGCCTCGTCCCCCAGGATCTTGGGGGCAGACCACCGGGGTCAGCTTCCCAGAACGGCACGCTGAAACTCCTCGACGTTTGTGCAGGCGAGGGCGATGTCCAACCACCGCTCCATCGTCACCGCGTCCCGCTCGGCCAACACTCGACGGACCACAGCCTCCGCGGGTTCGCCACACCGTCGCCGGAGCACCCGCAAGACGATCGTGGCCTCTCCCTCCGCCCGGCCCATGTCGCGTAAGACCTCAGCGGCCTTGGTCATGTCTGCCACCCTCCCCAGCAGCCTCGCAGAGCGCTTCGTCCCCCAGGATCTTGGCGCCGAAACCGCCGATGGCGGCGGTGCAGATCTCCCTGCGGCGCTCATGGGAGATCGTCCGCGCCAAGTCGAGGGCGTCGTGCGCCGCCCTCTCCGCCGTCCGGGCCTCGTGCCGCATGAGGCACGACAGCACGAGACGGATCTCCTCTCCGCCATCCAGCACACCGCCCGCCCGCACCTTGGCGCCCAGCGCATCCAGCACCGCGTCCCCATCCAGGCGCGCCAGGTGGACCACGTGCGGCCGGTACAGGATCGAGCCCAAATCCGCCTCTGCGGGAGCGTCGCCCGGCACAGGCACAGTATAGACAACGACCGTGTGCACGCGGCACCCGTCCCGCCGGCAGAGGAGCAGGTCGTACTCGGCGAACCGCAGGAGGTCATCTTTGGACACCGGGGTGGCCAGGTACTCTGGATGCACGTATACGCTGCCGCCGACATTCAAGACCGTGTCGGCGCGGTGGTCGCGAACGGTGATCTGCGGAAGGTCGGGCGAGACCAGACCCACCACCGGGGGCAGGTCAAGGCCGAGGGCCGACAGGGGCACTCCGACGAAGACCTCCCCCATCGCCCGGAGAATCGTGTCGTGCGTCTGGGGCGAGACATCCGCTTCCATCCGCAACCCCCATAGACGGCCGCATGCATGCTAGCTTTCAGCGCACCTGCGGCGCCGTAACAGATGGGAGGACTTTGCGGCCGGCGGTATACAGCCGGCTGGCCACCCTGGCTGGGCTCGCGGTAGGTGGTACCGCTCGCGGATATAGCCACCCCCGAGCGGTACCAGCCGCCTGGCGCGGCGGTCTCGGGCTGCACGCCCTGTCCCGGCGCGTCCCGCACCAGCGCCGCGGGGGAAGGTCCACTCTGCGCGCCGTCCACCAGGTCGCCAACTGCTAATTCCCCCTACACAAATAGGGGGACGCGGCAACCGGGCGTACTACACGGCGGAGGCGAATCCTGCCGGGACCCCGGTCTTGGAGCCGCATCAGGCCGCGCCGGGGCATCGTGGCACACAAGCCACGGCGGCGCGTTCTGGGCGGCACCCGCACCATCTGGGTGCAGGGGGTGGCGGGCGCATTGGCCGAAGCCAGGGCCGCGCCACGCCACGGCGCCGGCCACCGGGCGACTCCCCGGCGTGCGGCTCCCCGGGATGGGCACCGATTCGCTGACCTGCCCCTTGGTGGCCGTGGGGGCGTGATCGTACCCGGGCTACGGTCTCGTACAGGCGCTCAACGCCGCCTTCGTCCGGGTCCGTGTGCCTTTGTGGCGGCGACGTGGCGGACGGTGGCTCCGTGGCGCCTGGGGTGAGCCTGGAGGTGGAAGGAGGAAACACAGCCCCTGCGGCGTGGGTGGACAACGTGCGCCTGGTCGTGGAGCAGGCCGCCGGGCCAGCGCGGCGGGTGCCCGCAGTCGACTGGGCCCGTGCCCTTCCTGGCCATGGCTGCCGTGGTGCCCGTCCCGACTGGCCACGGGACCTGCCAGCGGCCCGCCGGCCCCGGCGGGCGAGCCCGCCAGCCGCGCCACGCCCAGCAAGAGGCCACGGCGCGACGAGACGACACTGCAGGGTGGAGATCCACACGGGCGGGAGCCCCCGGGACTACAAGGGCCGGAGGCGCGCGACGAGGCGACACTGCAGGGTGGAGATCCACACGGGCGGCATCCTGCGCCGGCCGGCCAAGTGGACGTGGACCTGCTTCACGCCGGGGCGCCGGCCCGCGCGCGGCCCGCGAAGCGAAACGCGCGCCTCCGGGCACGCGCCGGACGGGCGAACAGGCGTACGCCGGAGACCGGGGTGAACGGGGAGAGGCGCCGGGCCCGCGGGCCCGGCGCCTCTCCCTACATCCCCGCGGCCGCCGCTCACCAGGTCACGGGGACCGTGTCGTTGAAGCGGCAGGTTCCCCCGACGCACGCCGGAGCCGTCTTGATCACTCCGCTGAGGAGCCCATAGTGGGTATTGGCCGCCGCCCCGGCGTAGATGTCCCCTCCGGTTCCCGCGGTCACGTCGATGACGATGGGCGACTGCTCACCGTTCTTGGCGTATACGAGAAGCGTATAGCCGTTCGCGGTCGCCGCGTAGGTGATATCGTCGTCGCTGGCCCCGTTGCCGGCCGACGGATCGGGAGCAGCGGTGCTGGTGCCCTGCACGACCCAGAAGTCCGCGTTCTTCTCCGTGGTGGAGAGGGCCAGGTACGGTTGGAGGTCGTGCATCAGGTGGTGGTATGTGATCAGACTGTCCGTGTAGCCGTTTGTGATGTCGAAATTGCTCACCGCTCCACTCCCGATCGGGCACTTCTTGCTGCACCCCGGGAAATACCCGTTCGCGCTGTAAAAGCTCTCCATCGCCGCCGCCAACTCCTGCGCGCTGTTGACGGCCGTGTTGGCCACGCTGGAGCTGAGCGCGGCGATGACCTTCGGGACGATGAAGGCCGTCAGGATACCGATGATGGCGACGACCACGAGCAACTCGATCAGGGTGAAACCGGCGTCGGCGACCGGCCAGCGCTTCGCCCAGGAGCGCAGGCGCCGCCAGGCGCCGATACGCTGTAGACCACGCCGGGTCGCTGACGGGGCCGGGCCGGGCTCAGGCGCGTCACAGGGCCTCCCCCAGGGCATGAGCCATCCACCTCCGCTGCTGGTTGGGAACGGGCGCGTGGCACCGTGAACAGTGAAACAACGATATAGATAGAGTGCCGGGCACGGGCGCGCCGTGAGGGCGCGCGCCGCGGGGCTCCGGCCGGGCGCGCCGCCGTACGCGGGCGGTCGGACCGCCCAGCCCGCCCGCCATGGCGGGCAACGACGACGGTCTCTCGGGACGGCCAGGGCGCCGCGCCCCGGGGCGCCCACCACCGCCCCTCGCGGCTTGGGGGGGCGCGCCCCCCAAGCCGCGCCCCCCCAGGGACGGCGGCCCGCCCGCGCCCATCGGCAGGGAGCGGCATGGACCGCTCCCCCGGTACCCGGGTGCGGGGCCGTCCCCGTGCCGCCGCCGTTACGCGGCGAAACGCCGTGAGCGGGCAAAGCCACCTGCCACGACCAGCCCCCGCGCGCCGGAGCGGCGGCCGACCCGGTCCGTTTCGACGATCTGGCTCGGCCGGCACGGCGCCCCAGGGAACCTAGCACGTCTTGCCAGCGTGGGACCATAACCCTACGGTATTAGCTTGCGCCCGGCGGAACGACTCCTGACTGGCTCTACCGGTGGTCACCCCTTAGAGTGCCATACCTGACCCGTCTCGCAGCGCCGCGGCCTCGGCCCGGCTCCGCCGGGCGTGGGGCTGCGGCCCCCACGCGCCCCGGAACCGGGTGCGGGGCCGTGGGCCCGTGGGGCGGTCAATCCGCGAGCGCACGGGGCGCCGCCGCGCGCCCGCACGCGCCCCGTGCCGCCAGGCCCAGAGCCGCAAGCGCCCCGGCCGCGCCGCCCGTAGGGCGCGCGGTCCGGTCCACCGGCGGGCCGGCCAGCCGACGCATCGGCCGCCGGCCGGCCGATCTCCCTCATCAGAGGCAGCTCTTACGAGCGGGCCCGTATCCCCCCGTCGCACCGCTCCGCGGGGTTCCCAGGCCCGCCTCCCGGCGGACCGGGTCCACGCACCGTCGCCGACCGGCGGGCGGGCGCGGCGCGCCGCCGGTCGGCCCGGAGCGTTCGGGTTGTTCGGGTCTTCCCGCGGCGCCGTTCGGTCTGGGCGCGCCAGGGCCTGCCGTCCCGAACCGGGTCGCCGGTCGGCCCCAGGTGGTAGCCCGCGGGGCGGTGAGGCCCAGCCATGGCAGGAGCCGCGCGCGTAAGCCGCGAACGCCCGTCACCACGGAGTCCGGCCCGGGCTTGGCGAGGGCGAGCCCCACCGGCTCTTTTCTGTGGTGCGGCCTTCGGTCGCTGGTCCCGTCCCGGGCGGTCCCGCGAGGGGGAAGGCGTCCTTGTTGTCTGGCCGCTGGCGCCGCGGCGGCGGGCGCGGCGCTTGGGACGCGGAGCGCGAGGCGGGGCCCGGCGCGGCCGCGCCGAAGGTGGGTGCCCCCGCCCCGGCCGCGGGCGCACGCGACGCGGGGCCGCCCTCTGTCCCCGCGCGGACGGCCCCCGTGGCGGGCGAGCCTGGCCCGCCGCCATGGCCGGGGGACACGGGTGTCGCTGGCGTTGGCACAGCTGGCCCGAGCCCGGCCATGCCCGTCGGCGGCGAGGGTGTCGCTGGCGTTGGCACAGCTGGCCCGAGCCCGGCCATGCCCGTCGGCGGCGAGGGTGGCGCGGCGGTGGCGCCCGCTGGCGGCGGCCTCCTCGGCCCGGCGCTTTCTCCGGCGGCTGCCGCGACAGCACCGCCCACCGGCGAGCCCGCCCCTTCGTCGCCCGGTGAGGGGCCCGCGGGCCCGGGGCCGGGGGCGGCCCTTCCCTGGCCCCGGGTGGCCGGGGGTGCGCCCCCCGTTCCGGCGCACGCGTACCTGCTGACCCTCGCCCGCTTGGCCGCGGAGGCCGGGGCCTCGGACCTGCACCTCAGCGCCGGCCTGCCACCAGTGCTGCGCGTGCACGGGCTGCTGCAGGCCCTGGACGGCCACCCGCCCCTGTCGGCCGAACAGACGTCCGCCATGGCCGCCGCCGTGCTGGAACTCCGCGCCTGGGACCGCCTGGAGGCCGACGGCGAGGCGGACGCGGCCTGGCAGCCGGACGGCGCCTGGGACCCCGGCGCCGCTGGCGCGGGTCGCGGGGTGGGAGCGGTTGGGGGCACGCGCCCGGCCGGCGCCCCCAACCCTCCCGGCCCCGGGGCAGGCGCACCCGCTGAGCCCGC
>JAJZZC010000265.1 GCA_021797775.1 Bacillota bacterium | reverse complement strand
CGGCTTGGTAGCTGATGCCCTGCTCCTTCGCCCATGCGCTCAGTTTCATGCCTTCATTATACCACACCCGATATCATATGTAGATGTATCAGGTCAACAGTTGACACCCCACTCCTCTGCCCGAGGCGGTCCGCTACCGCTCCGATGCTTGACGCCGCCCATCCTAGTTTCTCCCAGTCGGGGAGGGGCTTAGCCGACGGCTAAGCCGACGCAACGCGGGACCCTCGTCGGGCAAGACTGCAACCCAGCGTCTGCCCGACCCTCCGTAGGGCAATCCTACCCCAGCCTCGGCGCAAATGCAATAAACGAAACCGCTTCGGCGATCTATCAGGCATGGGTAGCGTCGTCTGCGCTCGCGGCCGCCGCTACCGCCGCCTCCAACCTGCCCACGTCGACTTCTCCCACCGCCCCGACCCACCGCCGGGGCAACGCCCCATACCCCCACTGCGCCCCGGCGATCCCGCCGGCCACCGCCGCCACCGTGTCGGCGTCGCTGCCCAGGTTCGCCGCCAGGATGATGGCCTCTTCGGCTGTCGCCCCCGTGAGCACCGCCCACAGCGCCGCGATCAGCGTGCGGACCGAGTACCCGGTGGGGTTCTCCACGGCACCGCGCGACAGGCGCCCCGCAGCGCGCACGTGGGCCCACAGATCCGTGGCGTCGAGGTCGGGCGCGATGCGCCGCACGTCGGCCGCCGCCCCGGCCATGGCCGCGTCCATCGGCCCCTCGCCCCGGAGCAACCGCAGCACCAGCAGGTTGTAGTAGGCGCTGCACCACTCCGCGTGTGGCGCCGGGTGGGTCATGCGCGTGAGCGCTCGGCTGACGGCAACGGCCCGCGCGAGGTCGCCCGGCCAGAAGAAGCTGACCGGTAGCGTGCGCATGAGCGCGCCGTTGCCGGCCGCCCGGCCGCCCAGGGCGGCCGCCACGTCGGCAGTGGCCGCTTCAACCTCCATGGAACTTGCCGTGAAGTTTGTAACTGTGGATGGCCCGCGCGACCGTGGCCCCGACATCCGGCGGGCGGGACTCGTACCAGCGCACGAACCGCTCGCCGACCGCGTCCACGATGGCCGGCAGCGGCGCGTCCCGCCCAGCGGCCGCGATGCCCTCCGCCACGCAGAGCGCCATGGCGGTGTCGTCCGTCGTGGCCCCCGGCGGCAGGTGCAACCACCCGCCGCCCACCAGGTCGCGGACGCCGTCCGGGCCGTACCGGTCCCGTATCTCGGCCGCGCTCATGAACTCGGTCGTGGCACCCAGCGCGTCGCCGCACGCGAGGCCATAGAGGGCGCCGCGCACGCGGTCCGCCCAGGTGATCATGGCAATCGCTCCTCGGTCCATGGCCTCGGCCCGTTTGCGTCAGACACCATGGGCCTCGAACTCGTCAATGGCGGCCTGTTCCGCGTGCATGGCCGCGACCTCCGCTTGGCGGCACTGTTCCATCTGCGCGTGCTCGTCCGCCGGGGTGCCAGGAACGATGTGCGCGTTTCCGCAGTGGAGGCAGCGCTTTCCTGTAGAAACTGCGCCACCATCCGCCGCGCCGGTGGACCAGTAGCATGCCGCTCGCCGGAAACATCTCGCTCGCCAGCGGGTCGCGGTTGGTACGCGCCATTGTTATCCGCTCCTCGCCCGGCCGTCGCCCTGCCGCGCGTCATCCCACGGCCACGGCGATACCGACTCGCTGGACGCCAGTCGGTCAAACAACGTCGGCCGGCCCCACTGGTCTCCACCGGCCCCCGCCGCGCAGGCCTCCGGCTCGAGAACCGCCCGCCGGTACGGCAGCCACGCGGCCTTGTCGTACCCGTCCGCCAGCGCCACCGGCAGCACGCGGGGCAGCGTGGCCACGCTGCGCGGGCGCCGCACGGGGTAGCGCCAGGTGTCCGGGGGCGTGCCCATCACGCCGGGCGCACGGCCGCCGCGCGTCCAGACGATGGCGTCCGCCCGGCCGAGGGCCGGCACCACGTCGTGCCGCCAGGAGTTCCCGACCACCACAAGCGGTCCGTCCGCCAGCAACGGGCCCAGCACGCGGTCGAACACCGTGGCGGTCTTGAGCGGCACCGCCAGGACGGCGTCGAACAGCCCCGGCGGGATGCCGGCGGCCCGTAGGCGCCAGAGGCACGTCGCTTCGGTGTTCCAGCTGTAGAGCACCACGCGGTAGCCGCGCTGGCGGCACCAGCGCAGGGCGGACACCGCCCCCGGAAGCGCGACCGTCCGCGGGGCGCTCCACTCGCTGACCAGGGTGCCGTCCAGGTCGAACGCGACGGTGGTCGTGGTCACGGGCGGGCATCGTCCTCAAAGTATGCGTGGAGCGTGGCCACGCGGGGGTCCTCCGCGGGCCCGGCGCGTTCCGGTTCGCCGGTATCCTGGCCCGTCGGTGCGGCCGGCGCTCTTACCGGCCCGGGGAGTGCCGCCGCCAGCAGCGCGACCGTCTCCGCCAAGCGGCTCACCGCCGTCGTGAGGTCAGCGGGCGGGCCGGCCACACTGTTCTCCGCCGGGCCGACCCCTCCGGCGGGCCCCGGCCGTGCGAGCGCCGCGTTCGCCAGCATGACCACGGCAGCGGCGCGGGCGTCTGCCGGCAGAGCGGCCAGCGCGCCATGCAGGGGCATATCGGGCGTGACCACGACCCGGCAGCGTATCCTGCCATCACCCATGGCGCTCACCGCTCCCCGGCCGGGAGGGCCGGCACGGCCCCATACTTCCTGGCCGCGTGGGCGGCGGCGTCCGCGAACCCCAGGGCGTTGGCGAACACGGCGTCCTCCGCGCCGATCTCCACGGTCCGCCCTGGCAGCAGACGCGCCAAACGGTCGCCGAGCAGCACGGACCCGCCGCCGACGAGCGCGTGGACGAGCACCCGGTCCGCATCGCCCCCGAAGCGCCGACGGACCTCTGTGCGCACCGTTGCCGCCAGGTCGTCGAGGTGCACCTTGGCGGCGGACCCGCCGACGGTGCCCGCGCCCCACGCCACCGGCGAGGTGAGGGCCGCCATGGCCACGTCCGGCGGCGGCAACCGGCCCGTCTTGGCCTGGACCGCCGCGGCGAGCGCCTCGGCGGCCGTGGCCACCCCGGCCTCGAGGGAGAAGCACAGCTCGGGCACTGGGGTCAGTGTCGGCAGGTCAACGGTGAGGACATCGGTCGTCCGGGTGCCGACGTCGACAATCGCGCCGTACCCGGGATCGGACGGCAGCGCCCCCTCGCTCGCCAGGTAGAGCGCCGCCCCGACGCCCTGGGGGCGCAGGACCACGCGGCGGACGTGCACCCGGCGCTCCCGCCGCCCGTCCCCGAGCAGCAGCACCCGGTCCTCCAGCGCCGCCCGCGCGCCGTCGCGCTGCTGCCCGAACGCGCCGAGCGGCGTCCCGGTGCCGAGGATGACGTCGCCCTCCGCGTCGGCGGCCAACAGCGCGGCACCAAGGAGCGGCAGCGCATCGGGATCGGCCAGGCGATGGTCGGCGAACGGGCGGTGGGCCCCGGGGCGAGCCGCGGCGCGCTCGCCAACGACCACCGGCACGCCGTCGACGATGACCGGTTGGCCAGCCGTGCCGATGCCCCACCCTGCGATGGCCGTGGGATACGGGGCCCACACGGCGGGGAACCGCACACGGCCCGCGGGACCGACGACCTTGACCACGCCGTAGCCGAGGTCGACGCCGATACTCAGCATGTTGGGCACGCCCCCTTCGTCTCGGTGGCAGTGTACTGTGTTACATGCGAGACAGTCAACCATGAGGAAGCGCCGGGGGACGGGCAGGGCAATGGGGCCGGGGGCCTGGGCGGTTCCGCAAAGGGGGAGAGCGGATCTGCGGCCCTCGGTGGAGGGTGGTGCTGGCCCAGGTTTTCGCCTTGGGCCGCAAGGCGTTGCCGCATGCCCTGGGCCAGCTTGGCCCAGGAAGGGACTCCCTGGGCCAGGGCGCGGCCACCCGAACGCGCCCGTCGCCATTGCGGGCACCGCGCGGCGTGCGGAGGAAGGGCGCCGCTGGCCCAGGCTCCGGCCTTGTGCCACATGGCCTGACCCCATGCGCTGGGCCAGCTTGGCCCATAGGTTCCTTCCTGGGCAGGGACGTGGCCACCTGAACGCGCCCGTCGCCCTCGCGGGCACCGCGCGGCCCCTGGTTGAGGGGGTCGCTGGCCCAGGCTCCGGCCTTGTGCCACAAGGCCTGACCGGGCGTGCTGGGCCAGCCTGGCCCACGGCCTCCCCTCCCGGGCGGAGCGCGGCCACCCGTTGGCGCTTGTGCCAGCCTCCCCTTCGCGGCGAGGTTCACTCGACCGCCTCACCGCCCAGCGGGAACACCACTGCCCGCACAACCCGGTGGCCCATGCGCACCGGGGAGGTGTCCCGAGCGCCCGACACGCGGATGGCACCCGAGCCTGCCCACGTCAGCAGCACCCGGGGCGCGGCGAGGCCACACTCATCGAGCGCTTGGCAGACGACCTCCCGCCGTACCGCGAGCACATCCGCCTTCAGCGTTGCCTTCCCCTCACTCACCAGCGTCGGCAGTCGCTCCCGCAACCATCCCTCCACGGCGTCGAGCGCGGCCGCCGCTACCGCCGGACTCACCGGCACGTCCGGTGTCTCGCGGTCGACCGCCGGATCCGGGAGGGCCAGAGCGGCGTCGCCGGGGATCGTGTCCGGGGCTGGGGCCGGGGCCGCGTCCGCTTCGGCCACGGGTCCGGCGGACGTCCCCCCGTCCCGCGGCCCCCCACCCTTGCCCGCCCCCGCCCACCAATCGACCACGGCCCGCACCATGTCGTCGCTGATCCACGGGCTCTGCGCCCGCACCACCTGGCCGCTCTCGTCGTGGAAGAGCAGGTCGCCGCGGCCGCGCAGCGCTTCCGCCCCCTGACGGTCGATGATCACGCGGCTCTCCAGCTCGGTGTTGCAGCGGAAGGCAACACGCACCGGCAGGTTGGCCTTGATCACCGGCGACACGGCCTCCCGCGTCGGCCGCTGGGTGGTCAGCACCAGGTGCACCCCGGCGGCCCGGGCCTTCTGGGCCAGGCGCTGCACCGCGCCCTCGAACACCTCGCGGGCCTTGCCCCTGCCCTGGGCCGTCAGGTCGGCGAACTCGTCGACCACCAGCACGACGTGGGGCAGGGGCGCCGCGCCATCCTTCGCCGCAGCGGCGTTGTAGCCGGCGATGTCCCGGGCCCGCGCCGACCGGAGCAGGGCGTAGCGGTTCTCCATCTCCTCGACCGCGGCGTTCACCAGGGCCATGGTGTCCTCCAGGGTCGACACCACCTTGCCGTCCACGTGCGGCAGGCCTTCGTAGAAGGAAAGCTCGACCGCCTTGGGGTCGGCCAGGCGCAACCGCAACCGGTCCGGGGGCAACCGCAGGATGAGCTGCAGGATGAGGCTGTGCAGGAACACGCTCTTGCCCCCGCCGGTCTGCCCGCCCACGAGCAGGTGCGGGAAGAGCGCCAGGTCGCGCACGACGGGGCCGCCGTCCGGGGCTACCCCGACGGCGACCGGCAGCGCGCCCACGAACCGGCGCACCACCGGCCGGCCGAACACCGTCGCCGGCAGCACCGGCCGGGCCAGGTCGTCGGGGAGTCCCACCTCGATCCCGATGACGTTCCCGGCCGGCCCGCGCACGCCCGGCGGCAGATGGAAGTGCGGGGCCACCCGCACCGACGGCAGGCCGATGGCCGCCGCCGTGTTGGCCGCCTGGTTGCTCAGCGCGTCCGCCTTGGTGCCGTCGGGCATGCGGCACAGCACCTGAAGCACGGATGCGCCCGCGACGTACCCCAGTGGGGACAGGGCCACGCCGGTCAACTGGCGCAGCGCGTCGACCGCCTGTGCCGCCAGGGGGGCCAGCGCGGCGTCCGGGCGGTTGGGCGTGTCGGGGGCGGCGGTGGCCAGCAGGGATAGCGGCGGTAGGCCGGATGCCAGGGGGCTCTTGGCGTCGGGGTCGTCCTGCTTCATCCCGAGCGGCGAGAGCGGGCCCTCGGGCGCCGCCGGTGCGGGTCCAGCCGCCGGGGCCGCTGACGTGCCTTCCCCGAGGCCGGGGAGCAGGCGCACGACCAGCACGTCGCCGCCCGGCTCTTCCGCCATAGTCAGCGCGGCGCCGGGAAGGGCGAGGGCGTGGCCCAGGACACCGGATTGGGCTAGGCGCAGCCAGAGCTGGCGGACCGGCAGCAGCGGCGTGCCGCCAGGGTAGATCAGGCGGAACGCCACGGACCCGTCGTCCGGGCGCGGTTCCGCCGCGAGACCGACGTGCTCCGCTGGCTTGCCCTCGCCGAACACGCCGCCGCCGTTGGCACGCAGCGTGGCATGGATCCGCTCGGCGGCCCGGTGGGCGAACACCCTTACCTGCCGGGAACGGCGGGCAGCCGCCGCGTCGCGGGCAAAGGCCTCCACGGCCGCAGCGCTGGCGTCCGGGGTGGCGTGGTCGCCAGCGACGACCCAGCGGCGGACCCATCGGACCAACCGCCCGGGTAGGTACCGGGCCACGAAGCGGCCGAAGTCTTCCACATGCCAGGCCCCCGCCGCGCGCGCCCAGGGCAGGTACGCCGCCCAGCACGCGGCGCCGGCCAGGACGGCGACCGCCGCCACCACCCGCCATGGGGCCGGC
>JAJZZC010000264.1 GCA_021797775.1 Bacillota bacterium | reverse complement strand
GTGGGGCAGAGATCGACCGGGACCTGAACGCGGCGCGGAACCTTGCGTCGCTTGTCGCCGGGAGTTCCCCGGAGACGGTAAACGCCTGCGGAGCGGAAGGCTCTGGCCAGGAGAACGGCCTGGTGAAACCAGCTGCTGTGAAGCAGGAACCTTCGAGTCGGAAACTGGCCGCTGCGGCGGTTGGAAACAAATGACTATGAGAAGGGGAACGGTAGACGTAGAAGCAGCGGAACCGGCGGCCGCATGTGCGCTGACAACGGCCCGGGCTCCCGACGCCCAGACGACGGTGGTCTGGAGTCCGCTCGTACAGGGGTCGTTGGCCTGCCCGGGCCGGCAGAGCCATACCACCGGGCCGGCCGCCGGGGCCGCCGAGGCTTGCCCGGCGAGCAGACACGACGCCCCCAGCGCGGCGGCGATCGCGGCCGCCCCGGCGACCGCCAGACGCACGCGCCGCCACACCGCCCGGCCACTTCCGGTCTCCATCCGATTCCCTCCCCAAATAGGCAACCTGGTTGCGTAGTGTATAGCGGTGGAGCGCGGCTGTCGACGAGGGGTTCCAAAGGCTATTGTGGCGGGTGCCGACGAGGAGGGACCGGCGTGGCGTGGCGATCGGGCGGGGCCGGAGAGGCCGAGGGCAACCGGGCGCCGGCTGGGCGCGAGGGCGAGCCGGTGTACCTGTTGGGCGACCTCCTGGCCCTGGCCAGGGCGTCCTGGGTCCGCCGCATGGCTGCCGCGGTCGCGGAGCGCGGTTACCCGGGCTACCTGTCCACGGACGCGGTCCTCGTGCGCATTCTGCGCCGCGGGCCCGTGGCGATCGGTCGGATCGGGGCCGCCCTCGGCGTGACGCGCCAGGCCGCACGCAAGCTCGTGGACGGACTGGCGCGCCGCGGGTTCGCGGCCGGCAGCCGCGACGCCCAGGACGCGCGGGTGATCAAGGTCGGGTTGACGCCCGCGGGCGCGGCGTACGCGGAGGCCGTGGCGGATGCCGTTCTCGCCGTCAACCGTGCGGTGGCGGCGCGCGTGGGGGCGGAGAGTCTGACGGTGGTGGACGGGGTCCTGCGGTCCCTGCTCGAGGATGACGAGACGCTGGCAGCGCTCGCCCGGCGCATTCCGCCCCCGTGAGCGGACGGGCAGGACGGTGCCCGGGGGACCGCCGCCGCCGCGGCGCACCCTCTACCGACCGCCCGCTGCGCCCGCCACGGACGCCGGCGCGGCGCCACTACCTGGCCGTGCGCCGTCAGGTCGTGGCGCCGTCAGGTCGTGGCGCCGTCAGGTCGTGGCGCCGTCAACCCGAGTCGATGCGCATCCCCTCCCCGCGCGCGGTCTGGATGTTCAGTCAGTGGCAGGCAGGCGGCGATGGCGGGGTTGAGGCGGGCCATCGCGGAGGAAAGGCTGCCCCTTGACGGGCGCCGACGCGTGCGTCGCGCCACCCGCCGTGACCCCTGCCGCGCAGGTGGGGCCGCGCCCACGGAAAGGCGCCGCGCGCACCGGGGGGAGGGACCGCCCACGCCAGAGCATCCGGGCGCTCTGTGGGGGCGCAGCAGAGGGATCGCGGTCTCGTCGAGCGTAAGCATTGGGCGTGCCGAGCCACCGGATGTGGTACACGCTCACCGCGGGAGTGCCGTCGACCCGCCAGACGTAGCGGTCCCCACGCAGTTCACCGAACAGGTACCGCCGAGCTGTGTCGCGGCGGGTGGATACCACACGCGGGCGGGGGGCTTGCAACGGGGGCATGGCGGGTGGCGCGTCTGCCCCCCGCCCGACTGCCGGAGCCCGCCCCCCCCCGTGCTATACTGCCGACGAAGCCCTGGACGGGGAGGAGTAGGCGGCGCGCCGCCGCAGCGAGGGGGACGGGACCACGGTGCAAGGTCCCCCGGTCGAGCGCGCCGCCGAAGGTCGCCCCCGAGGCCAAGCGGGTTCCGCCCGTTAGCGCGGAAGAGCGCCCTGCCGGTCTGCCCGGCGGGGAACACCGGTGGTACCGCGGAGCAAGCAGCGCCCTTCGCCCGGAGCGAAGGGCGCTTTTGACTTTGCCGCGCTGTCCCGCCGCGGCCGCTCCGGCGGTCCCGGCGGGCGATGCCGCCGGGGGGGCTTTGACCATGTTGCCGACCACCTACGATCCGCAGCAGTGGGAATCCGCGCTCTACGCCGACTGGGAACAGGCGGGGGCCTTCCGGCCGGAGGCGGGCGCTGCACACTTGCCGACGGGCGGCGCGCCGGCTCGGCGGCGCTTCTCCATCTGCATCGCGCCGCCCAATGTCACGGGCCGCCTGCACATCGGCCACGCCCTGGAGAACACCGTCCTGGACGCCCTGGTGCGCTGGCACCGCATGCGCGGCGCGGAGGTGCTGTGGCTGCCGGGGACCGATCACGCCGGCATCGCCACGCAGGCCGTGGTGGCCCGCCGCCTCGGCGAAGAGGGCACGAACTACCGCAACTTGGGCCGCGAAGGGTTCTTGCAGCGTGTCTGGGACTGGAAGGCAGAGTATGAGTCGGCCATCTGCGACCAGGTCCGCCGCATGGGCTGGTCGGTGGACTGGTCGCGCCTGCGCTTCACGATGGATCCGCGGCTCAGCCGCGCTGTGGCGCGCGTCTTCGTCGTCTATTACCGCGACGGGCTGCTGTACCGCGGCGAGCGCATCGTCAACTGGTGCCCCGGCTGCGGTACCGCCATCTCGGACATCGAGGTGGAGCACGAGGACGAGCCCGGCACCCTCTACCGCGTCCGCTACCCGGTGGAGGGCGGCGGCGACCTGGTGATCGCCACCGTGCGGCCGGAGACGATGCTCGGGGATACCGCGGTGGCCGTCCACCCGGACGACCCGCGCTACCAGGCCCTGGTGGGGCGCAGCGCCACCCTCCCCCTCGTGGGGCGGGCGCTGCCCATCATCGCCGATCCGCACGTGGAGCCGGAGTTCGGCACGGGCGCGCTGAAGGTCACGCCGGGCCACGACGCCGACGACTTTGCCATTGGCCAGCGGCACCACCTGCCCGCCCACACGGTCATTGGCACCGACGCGCGGATGACGGCGGAGGCAGCCGCCTACGCGGGGCTGCCGGTGGCCGAAGCGCGGCGGCGGGTCGTGGAGGACCTGCGCGCCCAGGGGTACCTGGTCGGCGAGGAGCCCTACACCGTGGCCGTCGGCCGCTGCGAGCGCTGCGCCAGCGTCATCGAGCCCCTGATCCTCAAGCAGTGGTTCGTACGCGTCCGGCCGCTGGTCGAGCCGGTGCTCGCCGCCCTGCGCGCCGGTGAGCTGCGCATCGTGCCCGACCGCTTCGCGCGCATGCTGGAGCAGGGCCTGGAGAACGAGCACGACTGGTGCGTCTCGCGCCAGCTGTGGTGGGGGCACCGCATCCCAGCCTGGTACTGCGACGCCTGCGGCGAGGTCACGGTGGCCGAGGAGGCGCCGGCCCGCTGCGCGCATTGTGGCGCCGACGCCGGGGCCCTGCGCCAGGACCCCGACGTGCTGGATACCTGGTTCTCCTCGGCGCTCTGGCCCTTTTCCACCCTGGGCTGGCCGGAGGAGGCGCCGGACCTGGCGCGCTACTATCCGACCGACCTCGTCGTCTCCGGCTACGACATCCTCCTGAAGTGGGACATGAAGATGGCCTGGAGCGGCCTGCGCTTCACGGGCCGCCTGCCCTTCCGCACCGTCCTCCTGCACGGCCTGGTGCGCGACGCGCAGGGCCGCAAGATGAGCAAGTCGACCGGCAACGTCGTCGACCCCATGGACGCCGTCGACCGCTTCGGCGCGGACCCCCTCCGCTTCGCGCTGGTGACGGGCGTCGCCCCCGGCAACGACACCCGGTTCACTTGGGAACGGGTGGAAGGTGGTCAGCGCTTTGCGAACAAGCTCTGGAACGCGGCCAGGCTCGTCCTCGGCCAAGAGCCTGAGGCCGGCGCTCTGCCCGACCGGGACACGACCTCGGGGCAGGCCCTGGAAGACCGCTACATCCTCTCCAGGCTGGCTGCCTGCGTCGGCGACGTGGATCATGCGCTGGAGGGGTTCGATGTGGGCGCGGCCGCCGCGCGCATCTACGACTTCGTCTGGAGCGAGTTCTGCGACTGGTACATCGAGGCCGTCAAGCCCCGCCTCTACGGCCGGGTGCCGGATCGCGGCACCGCCCTGGCGACGCTGCGGCACGTGCTGGACGCGTCGTGCCGCCTGCTGCACCCCGTCATGCCCTTCGTCACCGATGCCATCTGGCGCCAGATCCCCGGCGCCGGGCCGACGGTCATGCTCGCCGGCTGGCCCGCGGCCGCGCACCGCGACCCGGAGGCCGAGGCCGCCTTCGGAGAGGTCATGGACGTCGTGGCCGCGATCCGCTCCCTGCGTGCCGAGCAGGGCCTGGAGCCGGGGGCGCGCGTGCGCGTCGGGCTTGACGGCGTGCTGCCGCCGGGCGGCGAGGCGCTGGCGCGAGACCTGGCCCGCGCCGAGCGCATCCAGGCGGGACGGCCCGAGGGCAAGGTGGTGAGTGCCGTGACGCCAAGCGGCGCGACGGTGTATCTCGGGGTGGCGGAGGCGGACGTCGCGGCGCAGCGGCAGCGTCTGGAGAAGGAACTGGCGTCCGCGGCGGCAGAGGTGGAGCATACGGCCACGCGGCTCGCCAACCCGCAGTTCCGGGCGCGGGCGCGCCCGGAGGTCGTCGCCCAGCAGGAGGAACGCGCCAGGATGCTGGCGGCCAAGGTGGATGGCCTGCGCCAGCGGCTGGAGGAACTGGCGTAAGCGTCAGCCGTCCCCAGCCGTCGGCGCGGAGCCCCGCGGGGAACGGGCCTTTGGCGGCGGCGGTCGGCTCGCTGCCGACGCCATGGGGCGGTATCTGCCGCGGCAGAAGAGGGCGGCAAAGGTGGATGCGTAGCGCTGTTGCCGCGTGAGGCGCCTTAGCGTTCATGCTGCCCAAGCTCGGGATGGTACGGGCTGAGGTGCGACGCCTCTGGTACGCAGCCCTGCGAGGGCGAAGCCAGCGCAGCCGACTCACGTGGGACAAGTGGGAGAGCAAGCCGATCGCGACGGTGCCGTCCTTGTCGAGGTTCAGGTCGTAGACCAAGCCGAGGTCGACGATGTTCAAGCCGATCTCCGGGTTGACGACGGCCTTGGGGGATCGGCCAGCGCGCGCGGGACGCAGGAGCCCGCGGAACGCTGGCCGATCCCGCGCCCCCGTGACGCCGGGGCCGCGGTGCTCAGCCCGGTTCCGGGGTTCTCGCGCGCCGCCACGCCGCCAGGGCGCGCGTCTCCTGCGCCACGAAGGCCACTGCCGCGAGCAGAACCAGCGCCGCGCCGCCGCGGACCACCACGGCGCTTCCCACGCCGAGCCCGACGGTCACAGCCACGGTTCCCGGCGCCAGGCCGCAGAGCCCGCGGTGAGCGCCAGGAAGCCCAGCAGGCCGAGGACAAAGAAGCGGACGGGCACGGCGCTGTCGGGCCGCTGCTTGAACGCGAGTGGCAGCACGGTACGCCCTCCTTGGACTCAGGCGCGGGGACCTGCCCGAGGTTCCAGGCCAGCACCCCGTAGCCGACGAGCCAGCATACCGCGCCCAGGCGCTGCAACCGGGGGTTCCCTGCCGCCGCTCCCGCCGCCAGCGCCAGGCCCCACATCCCCACCGCCGCCAGCCGGTCGTCGTACATCTCGCGAAGGAGCGGCACCCGCTCGCGGCCCGCGCGGCGCGTAGCGGCGGTACCACACCAGGAAGGAGACGATTTTGTACGTCTGCCCCGCCACCAGCGCCCTCTAAGTATTCGGCGGCTCCGTAGCACTGCAATCAGGTTTCGGCCGCGATGCCCCCACAGATGGGAGACGATTGTCGGCGAGCACCGCCTTCGGGTGGTAGATGAACGCGCAAACCTGACTACGGCATTAGAGGAGGAACAACTCCCGCAATGCGTCCTGTACTCGGCGGGCGATCCCGTCTGGCAGCGCGCCAGCGTCCGGCGGATCAGCTGCACGTTCACCGTCATCAGCCGATGCAGACGGATGGCCGACGCCACGCGCAGCCCGGTGGCGCCAAACTCCGGATCTTGCGGCTGCAGAACGACGTCGGTCACAGACGGCGGCTCGGGAACCCGGCTCGTGATAAAGGCCAGGACGACGTGACGGTGGGGGCCAATCTCGTCCATGAGGCAGACGGCAGGGCGTACCTTGGTGCTGGTCAGGTCGTCGAAAGGGAAGGGCACCAGGACGACGCGGTTACGGGCAGACAAACGGTTCGCCGTCCTCCAACGAGTAAACATCCTCTGCCGGGTCGGCGAGGAAGGCGAAGGCGGGATTCCTGGCTGCCGCCTCCAACCACTTGCCCTCGTCAAAATCATCGTCGGTCGCAGACAGCAGGACGAGCACGCGCACCTGCCGCCCCACGGGCAGATCCGCGTCGGTCTCGATATGCCTGGGGGCCACGACGCGCCCGTGCGTGTCGATGGCGCGCATAGATATGCTCAACTGACACCCGCCTTCCATGCGTCCCTCGCCATTATCCTGAATCTCGCAGTGTCAGGCGGGCGCCGCTGTCGCAGAAGGACCCTGCCATACGAGCGGGTGAGGTCGTGGCGAGGGGCCGGCGCCTGGGCGCCAAGGCGTCGGGCAGCCCCTTTGCGAAAATCA
>JAJZZC010000263.1 GCA_021797775.1 Bacillota bacterium | reverse complement strand
CCCGGCGCGAGGTGCGCACGCACCTGGACCGTGCCGCCGACGTGCTGCAGGGCGACCGCGTCTACCACCTGCTGCAGCACGTCCTGAATGTACTGGCCGAATGCAGCCGGTTGGGCGCGGTGGCGGTACCGCTAGGGGCCGTGCGATGGGAACGGCGGGGGCCGCTCCGCCGCGGGGCGCGGCAGGGGACGCGGTTGGTCGAACGCGAGGCCTGGGCGCGCCGGCCACCGTCCCAGGTCCACGCGGGCGTCCCCGTGGACCTGGGCGAGAAGGTGCTGAACGGCCGCGACCTGCTGGACCGCTGGCTGCCGCCGGAGCGGGCGAGGTGGGTCGTGTGACGGTGCGTGGGCCCTGGCCGGCCGAGCAAGGATCGTGCCCGTCCAGGGCGACATCCCAAAGCAGGGAGGGACAGACGTGTGGATCACCCCCGATGTCCACCTCATCGGCAGCGGACGCGTGGGCTTCAGACGTCCGCCCCGAGACTCGTCAAGGGCGCGTACGCCATCCAGACGATCGAGACCCCAGGGCACAGCGACGGCCACCTGACCTTTCTTGTGCGGTGCGACGGCGCGCAGCGCAGGCTTGGGAGGGTGTCACCGCACCGGTTCCGGCACTCCCGCGCGACGCCGGCCCTGGCGGGCGGGATCGCGCTGCTCCAGGTGCAGCGCGAACCTGGGCCACGCCTCGCTGACCACGACGCAGCGCGACCTGCACCTGGCGCAGGGGTTGCGGGAAGGGTCCTCGGACTTCGTCCGCATCACCCTCCCCCGGGGGAGTAGCGCGGCGCGGGGCCGGGGTTGCACCGGGCGGTCGCGCACGCGGCGTGCGTCCCGGGAGAGGATCAGGCGTGGCCGTGGTTAGGGCCTCGACCCCGTGGTGTGCTGGGGGGGCATCGTGGGCGCGCTGTAACGCGGCATAGTGTGGCACGTGTGGGGGCAAGGGGACACACCGCTCGCGCAGGCCGCCGCCTGGACGACGACCCACCCCTGGCGGCCACCCAGATCCCCCTGGCCACGAACGACCGCACGAGGCCGGGGACCACCCCGGAGACCTCAGGGTCCGATCGTGATCATTTCGTCGTAACCCTGCGTGCTGAGGGGTGCAGGGGTGGATGGCGGTATCTCGGTCCCCGAACCTGCCCTGCCTTGACGGTTGCGTTGACCGCGTACGCGTGCAGGGGTGGATGGCGGTATCTCGGTCCCCGAACGGCCGCCCGCCCGATATGCGAGCGCCGGCAGCGGGCCCGCCAGGGTCGCGAAGCCGGCCCGTCTACGGGCTGCGGATCATCCCGCTGCACCTCCACCGTCAAGGTTACGTACCAGCGGTCCGCCTCCCGGCTGGCCGTCGCCGCAAGGATCCGTCCCGGGAACTCTGTGGTGGCTTCCTTGGTCCATGCGCAGCCGATCCGGGGGAGCGACACCGACTGCGCATGGACCTCGATGCCGCCGCCGGCGCCGGGGGGCGCGCATAGCGGCGCCGCGCCCTCACCGGGGGATCCCCCACCGGCCCGGCGTACCGGCCCACGGGCGCCTGGACCCATCTCTGGGGGGTCTCGCCCGGCCATCCGCGGCCCGCCCCCGCTCACCGCCCGAGGATGTCAGCCAAGGCCGCGGCGGCGTTGCGCTCGATAATGCCTGCCACCGTGTCGGGGCGCACGCGCGGCAGGGCCGTACCCTCGATCAGATCATTGACGTGCACCAGCGCCGCGATGGTGTCGGCGGGCGTGGTGAAGGGAAAGTCCGAGCCCAACAGCAGCCGGTCGACCACCCCGTACTCCTGCGCCAGCACCAGCATGTTGTAGAACTGCCAGGGGCGGTAGTGGAGCGCGGAGATGTCGGCGAAGAGCCGGGGGTGCTTGCGAATCAACACGATGGTCTCGGCGTGCCACGGATGGCCCAGGTGGGCGATGATCTGCGTCAGCTCGGGGAACTCAAGCGCCACACGCTCCAGCAGCAGGGGGTTAGCGACCTCCAAGGGCCCGGTCTCCGTGAAGGTCGTGCCCTGGTGCCAGAGCACCGGCAGACCGTGGGCCGCCGCGCGCCGGTAGATTCGCCCCGCCTCGGGGGCGTGCGGGTGGAAGTACTGGTAGATGGGGGCAAGCTTCAACCCGCGCAGCCCCATGGCGACCGCCTCGTCCAACTGGCCAGGGGCATCCTCCTCGTTGGGGTCCACGCAGGCGAACCCCACCACACGGTCGCTGTGCGCCGCCGCATACTCCGCTACAAAGGAGTTGGGCACAGCGAGACCCAGGCGCCGGGACCGTAACCCGAAGACCACGCAGCGCTCCACGGCCTCCATGGCGCGCAGGTGCGCCTCCGGCGGCACGTGGACCAGGCGCTCGGGCGGCAGCCCGCCCCCGTAGGCGCGGCCCATGTCCCGGATGAAGGCCGAGGACAGGTGCTCACGGAGCCACACGTGGCTATGCACATCGATGCGCAAGGTGAACGTCCCCTTACGGCGGATGCAGTTGTCGGGCATGGGCCATTCGGGCTACGCCGCCAGCCGCGCGCGGCCCGGATCCCGCTCGGGTGCGCGATGCTCCGGGGCGGCTGCCGTGCGGTGGCCCGGCGGCCCGGGCGCGACACGCGCCGACCCGGGCCCATCGCGCCTGCCGCGCACGGGACGCCGCCCCGGCCAGGGCTGCCGGGCATCGGCCTCGGGTGGTACCCGACAGGTAGTGGCACGCGCGACCCAGCCGGCTCGGGCGGCTCGGCCGGCTATCCGCACACTGAACGTGTGGGACGCCGCCCCGGCAGCGGCTGCTGAACGACGGAGGCCCGACCGGCGACACGCGCACCGCCGCCGGTAACGGCCGGCCCCGACCATCCGCCGCACTGCGGCGGACGCCGACCCACCGCATCCACTGCGGAGGACGGTCTGGGCCGTCAGGCTGTCGGTGGCCCCGCACCTGTGCCAGGGCCTCCCGCTGAACTCATGCCCGCCGTGGCGGACGTGCCTGCTTCCCGGAGAGCGGCGCGGAGGTGCGGGCCGAGCGAGACCAGGACTGTCCCAGGCACACGACCGCATTGCATTCGCCCCGGCCGCCGCCCCTCCCTCTGGGCGTACCGCAAGACACCCGCGGCGCCCTTTCTCCCCCGGCATCAGCCTCACCCTGCGGAGCGCCCGCACCATCAGCAGGAGAGGTCGCGCCTCGGTTTGCATGCGGGTCGGGCGGCCGGCTCGGGTCGCACCCCCGGCGCCGGCGGCGGACGGCCCGCGCCGGTCCTCGGCGCCGCGGCTCGGTCGAGCAGCTCCCGCCGCGCCTTTGCGGCACGCCGGGTCGTCGAGGTGGTGGATGACGCCGCGCCGGATCAGGCCGTCGGCGTGTCTCCGGTGGCTCACGTGCGCACGGCGCCCCGGCTCCGTTGATCGCTGTGATGGCGGGCGCCTATGATGATACGCATTGTCCGTAGGAGGGTGCGGGGAGGGTCGCCATGACTCGGGCGGAACTTGCTCGCGAGCTACGGAGCCTTTCGGCGGAAGACGCGGTTCAACTTCTGCGGGAACTCTTGGAGGAAACGGTTCTGCCGCCGCCGGGCCAAGGCGAATGGGCGGAGCAGGTGAGGGTTGCCATCGAGGAATACCGACCTGCCTTGGAACGGCTGGCCAAGCAATGACGTGGCCCACGGCGCAGGACGTTACTAACCGCCCACGGCTTGGTGTTGGAGGCGACCGGCGGCGGCAGCGGGCGTGCGAGACCACGGGGCCCTCGAATCCGCCATCTACCGGCCGTTGGCCACCTTAGACGGCGTCGCGTTGTACCCGAGTCTCCCTGGCAAGGCGGCCGCCCTCTTCGAGAGCCTGGTCCGTAACCATCCGTTCGTGGATGGCAACAAGCGCACCGCCGTCGTCGTCACCTTCACGGCACTGCGCATGAACGGCCTGAGCCCGACGGTCTCGCAGGATGAGGCGGTGGAGACCGCGCTCGCGGTCGCGACCGGGCGACGGGACTTCACCGCCCTCGCGGCGTGGTTTGCCGCACATTTCCAGGGTCATGCCTGAGCGGTGCCGGGCGCACCCAAGGGTACCCGGCGCGGCTCCGGGCCGTTGGCTGGCCAAGACCGCGATGGTGGAGCATATCTGGCCGAGCCCAAGAGCCTCCTCGACGCCTCAAGCTCCTGGGCGGCCTTCGACCACCTCCTGGCGGACGCCGCCCACCGCGCCGACCCCGCGGGTCAGGCGGCACCCCAGGCCGGGCGGCTCCTGGCCACCCAGCGGGCGGTCTCTGGCACAACTCCGCTCTGAGCCTCCCCCGCCCGGCGGCACCCCCGCGGTAACCCGGCCGCGGCCCGAGCCGCATCAGCTCCCGCTCCCTCACCGCCCGGCTCCCCCCGGCAGCAGGAAGTCCAGGTCACAGCCCCGGTCGGCCTGCAGCACGTGCTCCTGGTAGAGCCGCGCGTACCCGCGCGGCGCCAGCGGGCGAGGGCCGGCCTGCTCGCAGGCGCGGCGCTGCAGCTCCCGCGCGTCGACGCGGAGTTCCAGATGACGGGCCGGCACGTCCAGTTCGATCTCGTCGCCATCCCGCACGAGGCCGATGGGCCCGCCAACGGCACCCTCGGGCGCCACGTGGGCGACCAGCGTGCCGTAGGAGGTCCCGGAAAGCCGGGCGTCCGACACGCGCACCATGTCGCGGACCCCCGCCCGCAGGAGCGCCTGCGGCAACGGGATTTGGCCGACCTCCGGCATACCCGGCGCGCCGACCGGGCCCGCTCCGGTCAGCACCAGCACGTCCTCGGGCCGCGCGTCGTCTGGGGCCACGGCCTCGCCGTGCACCAGCCCCCGCAGCACGCGCGCCCGCCCGCGGTGCCGCAGCAGAGCCGGGGTGGCGGCGGTCTGCTTGATGATCGCGCCATCCGGGCAGAGATTGCCTGTCAGCACGGCCAGGCCGCCTTCGGCGTGCAGCGGGTGGTCCAGGTCGGCGATGACGTCCGGCACACGCACCCCCGCATCGACGTACGCCTCGGCCAGCGGGCGCCCCGTGCAGGTGAGCGCGGAACCGTTGAGCAGGGGTAGCATGGTCGCGATCAGGGCCGCGGTGCCCCCGGCGCGGTGGTAGGTTTCCATCTGATGCGCGCCAGACGGGCGCACGTTGCAGAGCCAGGGCGTCTCCCGGCTGAGGGCGTCGAACCGGGCGACCGGCAGGCGGATGCCGAGCCGCCCGGCGATGGCCACCAGGTGGATGACGGCGTTGGGGGAACCGCCTAGGGCCATCAACACACGGATGGCGTTGTCGAAAGCCGCCGGGGTCAGGATGCGGCTCGGGCGCAGGTCCTCGGCCACCATGGCCACGATGCGCCGGCCGCTCTCCTCGCACGCCTGCAGGCGCCGGCTGTCCGGCGCCGGAATGGAGGAGGTGCCGGGCAGCATCATGCCCAGGGCCTCGGCTAACGCGCCCATGGTGGAGGCCGTGCCCATGACCATGCAGTGGCCCGCGCTGCGGCACATGCCGTCCTCGGCGCCCTGCAGCTCCTCGCCGGAGAGGGTGCCCGCCGCGTGCTCCTGCGTCAGTCGGTAGCAGTCGGTGCAGGCGCCCAGGCGCTCGCCGCGGAAGTCACCGTCGAGCATGGGACCGCCCGTCACCTGGATGGCCGGGATGTCCACGGTGGCCGCGGCCATCAGTTGCGCCGGGATGGTCTTGTCGCACCCCCCCAGCAGCACGACGCCGTCCAGCGGGTGGGCGCGCAGCATCTCCTCCGTGTCCATGGCCATCAGGTTGCGATAGAGCATGGTCGTGGGCTGGACGAATGGTTCACCCAGCGAGATCGTGGGAAACTCCAGCGGCAGACCGCCCGCTTGCCAGACGCCGCGTTTCACCGCCTCGGCCAACTCGCGGAAGTGGCTGTGGCACTTGTTGAGTTCACTGAAGGTGTTGCAGACCCCGATCAGCGGCCGGCCCAGGTCGGACTGGGAAAAACCCATCCCCTTGGTGAAGGCGCGCCGGATGAACCCCCACATCCCCGAGGCCTCGAAGAACGCCGTGCTGCGTCGACCCGCGACCGTGCCCATGTCCCAACCAGCCCCCCTCGTTCGCCGTCTGGACGATTGCGCCGTGTCCCGCAGGGTCGCCCGTCGGGCACCGCCCCGGCGGCGCCCCGCCCCGCAATCGCACGGCTGGGTGCGCGCCCGTCCCCCCAGACTCCTTTACATCCTGACTTTCGCAAAAGGGCGGCCGGTCGCCTTGGTGCCCAGGGGCCGGCCCCTCGCCACGACCTCACCCGCTGCCGTCGCGGGGTCCTTCTGCGCCAGCGGCGTCCGCCTGACACTGGGTAGGTAGGAGGCAGCCTCGTGTCACCGGGCCGAACGGATCGTGCGTCGCTGTGGAACCCGTTTGGGTCCTTGCCGTTACCCACAAGTCCTGGATCCAGTACACCTGGAGTCTATAGGGGCTGCGAAGCGCAACAGCTAGGGGACTGACGCCCCCACCGCACTCGGGGGTCGAGATGTGGGTAACGATGAGGTTTAGGTCCGGTGCCCTCATGTGGCCGCAGTGCACCTGTGCCACCTCCCCCCTCAGAACCCGGCGTGCGGATTTCCCGCACCGGGCTCCCCGGTTTCGCACCCTGCGAGGCGATGCGCTCCAGTGCCGGTGACACCGCTTGCCTCCCTCTGTGTGGAGACGGT
>JAJZZC010000262.1 GCA_021797775.1 Bacillota bacterium | reverse complement strand
CCGCCTCGGGCCCCGCGCAGCAGCCCACCACCCCAGGGGCCGCCGCCAAGCGTCGGGCTCTACCGGGGCCCCACCGCCGTCCCACGGCCGAGCCCCACTCGCGCCCGGGCACGCCGCCGATCCCCCCGCGCCCCGCCGGGCCCACGGCGCCTACGGCTTGCGCGCCACCAGGTTGAGGTACGAGAACTCACATTCCCGCTCCGCCGCCGGGTAGGCGTCCCACTCCTCGGCCATGCGGCGGACCACGCGTTGCTCCACGTCGTGAATGCGGCCGATCGGGGCGCCGCGCAGCATCAGGGCCACGCCCTGGATCTGCTGGACGAGCGTCTGCGCAATCGCCGCGCGTGGGGCAGCGACCAGGTCCGCCTGGTACTCGCTGCGTTCCACCCGCAGGCCGGCGGCGCTGAGCGCCGTGCGGATCCGCTCCTCCGGCACGAAGACGTGCCGGTGCGGCAGCCCGAGGCGCTCGGCCTCCTCGCGAACCGGCTGCAGCATGTCCTCCCAGTAGGGCGGCCAGGGAAACGGCAGGGGCGCGCTGAGGGCCAGGGTGCCGCCGGGACGGAGAATGCGCGCCATCTCCGAGATCGCCCGCACCGGGTCCGTGAAGTGCAGGAAGACGGCGCCCAGCACCAGGTCCACGCACCCCGCGGCGACCGGCAGCACCTCGGCCGGCGCGGGCAGGAAGCGGATCCACGGACACCCCGCGGCGACCGCGCGCCGCTGCGCGATCTGCAACTGCGCCTCCGAGGGGTCGGTGACCAGCAACTGACCGGTGGGACCGACGCACGCGGCGAGGCCGCCGTCGAAGGTGATGCGCCCCGAGCCGGCGCCGACCTCGACCACCGCGCTGCCTGCGCTGGGGGCGACCAAGGATACGAAGCGCTTGGCCTGCTCGGAGGCGCGCGCCAGCGCCTCGCGGAAGTGCGCGTCGAACGCGGCGGTGAACCGCGTGGCGTAGGCAGCGGGGGCAACCGGCGGCGGGTCGAGCGAGGTGCGCAGCGACCGCTGGCCCTCCCGGGTGAGGACCAGGCGCGACCCCGAGGCGGCCCGCAGCAGGACGCCCTTGCGCTCATACAGCGCGTCATCCGCGCGCTGGATCGCCGCATCCACGGATCCGGGCGCGAAGGAGGCGCAACCGGCGCAGAGGCTGGGCCGCACCGGGAGCGCGGCGGCGCCCCGCTGGGCTACCCAGGCGCTTACCCGCTGGCTCCACGCCTCGGCCTCCTCCGCGCACACGCCCGGGAGCAGGACCAGGAACTCGTCGCCCCCGTAGCGCAGGGTCAGGCCGCCCCGCGGCGCGCAGGCGCGGATCGCCTCGCCGACCACCGCCAGGACGCGGTCGCCGGTGGGGTGACCGTGCAGGTCGTTGATCTCCTTGAGGTCGTCGAGGTCGAAGAGGATCGCCGCCCCCGCAAGGCCGGCCCAGCGCTCGTGCTCCTGCTCCCAGGCCAAGCGGTTGGAGAGCCCCGTGGCGGGGTCGGTGAAGGCCCACGCCGGAGGGGCCTGCTCCGCGACAACGCCGAGCACGACGTAAGGGACGTGCTGCAGGCGCGTGCCGACGAGCGAGACGCTGTGGGTGAGCCCATCGCGCGTGGTGATGCGGCAAGCCAAGCGGTGGTCCGCGCCCTCCAGGGCCCGGGCCAGGGGATCGACCGCCTCGCCCTCCTGCTCCAGGGGGCGGATGCCGAGGACATCGGCGGCACGGGTCCCGACCACGTCGTCCGCGCGCACGCCCCAGAACTGCTCGGCCGCCGGGTTCATCGCCACGAGGCACCCCTGACCGTCCACGATGCACAGAGGGATCGCCAGGGCCGCGTAGACCAGGTCGGCGGCGTGCGCCTCGGTCAGCACGGGCGCGCGGGAAGCCTCGCCAGCGGCGGTCGCCAAGATCCCCATCTCCTCCGCGGGGGGCCGGATATGGACGAACCGTCTCGGCGACTTTCGACGAACCGTCACTTTTTCCTGGCGGTTTCCAGCGGGGGGCCGGTTGCCAGCCCCGGATCTGCGGCAGACGCGGGCCGGGCAGTGGGGTCTGGATGACGCGAGCGCAGGGAAGCTGGGGCCCGAGGCGCCTGGAGGGAGGCAAGCCGAGGCCTGGACCAGACGGTCGAGGCGGCAGCCAGGGGTGAGCGGCGGGGCGCCCCGGGCGGGCCACGCGTGGCGACAACCCGGGGCGACCGCGGCCCTCTCCAGCGCCCACCCGGGCACGGCCACCGGGGGCCCGGCCGGCCGAGAGCGTGCGGCCGCCGCGGTGGCGGGTACCGCGGGTACCCCGGCCCACCACCGCACGGCGCCGCGCGCCAGCGTGCGTGTCCCCCAGGCCCCGTGGCGGAGTGAGGCCACCCCACCCGGGCGGCCGGCGGGGAGGACTCCCGCCCCGGTGACGGGAATCCCGCCGACAGGGTTCGGGTGGGAACGCCCCCCGATCCTGGCGGAGGTCCCATGGTGTGAGGCAGAGCGGGCGTCGCGGATGGGCGGCAGGCTGGCTTGTGCCCGCGGACGCGCTGTGCGTCATCGCGGCATACGTGCTTGCTTTTGCGCTGCGCTTTCACGGCGTCGCCGTCTACCCGGGCCACCACGCCTCCAACATGCGGGCCATGCTCAAGGCCCTGCCGCTATTCGTCGCCATCTCGCTGGTCCTGGCGCAGGCCTACGGGCTCTACCAGCGCTACCCCCTGACCTGGCCCGAGCAGGTGCAGAGCATGTTCCTGCTCGTGGTGCTGGACGGCGTGCTGGCCATGGCGGCGTCGTTCTTCGCCCGCACGTTCGCGGTCCCGCGCAGCGTCCTCGCCATCGCCGCCGTGCTGGACTTCCTGCTGCTCTACGGCTACCGCCGCCTGGCCTACACCCACTGGATGGCGCGCGAGGGCCCGCCGCGCCTGTTGCTGGTGCACGCCGGGGCGGGCGTGTCGCTCGCGTTGCCCGAGGTGCCCGGCGCGCTCTTTGCCCTCGCTGGCGCGTTCGCCTGGGACGAGGCGGCGCCAGCGACCTGGGGCCCGCAACTGGAGCAGACCCTCACGGCCCAGCGAGCCGACGGCCTGCTGCTGGACCACACCCTGCCGGACTCCGCCAAGGAAGAGCTGGCGTTATGGGCCTTGGAGCGGCGCCAGGAGCTGTTCCTGGTGCCGCGGCTGCTGGACCTGCTGGTGCTGCAGAGCCATCCGGCCCCGTTTGGCGACCGGCTGGTGGTCAACCTGTCCGCCACCGCCAGCGCCAGCTACCAGCGGGCGCTCAAGCGCTTCGTGGACATCTCGCTCAGCGTGTTCTTCCTGCTGCTGACCTGGCCGGTGCTGCTGGTCGCGGCCGTGCTCATCCTGCTCGACGACGGGCGGCCGGTCCTTTACCGCCAGGAACGGCTCGGCCTCCACGGGCGGCGCTTCCAGGTGCTCAAGCTGCGCACCATGCGGCGCGACGCGGAGGCGGTCACGGGCCCCGTGCTGGCCAGCCGGGACGATCCGCGGGCCACGCGCGTGGGGCGCTGGCTGCGCCACCTGCACGTGGACGAGATCCCCCAGCTCTGGAACGTGCTGCGCGGGGAGATGAGCCTGGTCGGCCCGCGGCCCGAGCGCCCGGCCATCCACGCGGACGTGGCCGCCGCATTGCCGGCCTTCGGCGCCCGGCTGCGCATCCTGCCCGGCCTCACCGGGCTGGCCCAGGTGCATGGGGGCTACGACACCCAGCCGCACGAGAAGCTGAAGTACGACGTGCTCTACGCCGTGCGCGCCAGCGCGGCCATGGACGTGCAGATCCTGCTGCGCACGGCGCGCAGCGTGCTGAACGGCCTGCGGCGCGCCGCGTCGGGGCGGCAGCCGTGAGCGTGCGCCGTGCGTCTCGCGCAGGCCCTGGAGCCGGCCCGGGAGCGAGTGGCGCGCACGCCAGGCGGAACCCCGGGCGCACCCGCGCGGCGGCGCTGAACGGCTATCGCGTGGTGCTGCAGGCGAGCGATGTGGCCTCGGGCCCGAACGCGCAGAGCCGGGGGCCGCATCGCGTTGTGCGCGGGCCGTAAGATGCGCTCTCCGGGCCGGGTGGGAGTCCCGGCGTGCGCCGCACGTGCTGCCGCGCACGCCCGAGTCCGCCTGTCGCCTAGGCCCCGCGAGGGGCAAATCTAAGGCCGAAAGGGGCGAAAGCCTGGTCGGGCGGACGGTGTGGAACACCGAGAGATCGGTGTGTACACATTTTCTAACCAGGCGCATGAGACCTGGAGGAGAGGGAGGAGACCGACCTCGGCGCAGCGCTGGCGGGCGGTCCGCACGTGCTGCACGTGGTCCAGTCCGGTGACCGCGGCGGCGTCCAGCGACACGTGCGCGACGTGGCCCTGGGCCTTCGTGCCCGGACCGCGGGCGTGGTGGTGGGACAGGAGGGCTGGTTGACCGCGCAACTGCGCGAGGCGGGTATCCCCGTGGTGCTTGCGCCCTCGCTGCGCCGCGCCGTGGACCCCATGGCCTCAGCGCGCGCCGCCCGGGAGGTGCGCCAAGCGGCCGAGGCCACGGGAGCCGGCGTGCTGCACGCCCACGGCATCTTCGCCCTGCTGGCCTGCCGCCACCCCGGCGGCCGGCCCCTCGTCTACACCCCCCACGGCTTTCAGTGGCGGGACCCCGCGCATCCGCCGTGGCTGCGCGCGGCCTCGCGCGTCGTCCACCGCGGGCTGGGACCGCGCCTGGCCGCGCTGGTCGCGGTCTCCGGCCGGGACGCCATGGACGCCGCGGGTCTCGGCGTGCCGCTGGAGCGGGTGCACCATGTGCCCAACGGCGTGCCGCCCGCGCGCGGCCCGGAGGCTCCCGCCCACCGCTTCCCCCCCGCGCTCGGCGTCGCGACACGCCTGGTGCCCGGCAAGGGTCTGAAGGAGGCCATCCGCCTGCTGGCGCGCCTGCAGGGCGGCGTGGAGCTGCATGTGGCCGGCACGGGGCCCCTGGAGGCGGACCTGCGGCGCCTCGCCCTGCGGGTGGGGGTGAGCACGCGGGTGCGCTGGCTGGGCTGGCAGGACGACCTGGAGCCCTTTTACCGGCGCATCGCGGTCTACGTGACGCTGTCGCGCAAGGAGGGGCTGCCGTACGCGGTGCTGGACGCGCTGGCGCAGGGCGTCCCGGTGCTGGCCAGCGACATCCCCGGCCACGCCGAGATCCTCGCCGGCGGTGCGGCGGGGTTCCTCGTGCGCCGCAGGGCGTGGGAGGACGCTGCCGCGCGGGCCCACACCTGGCTGTACGACACCCAGGCCTGGCAGGACGCCTCCCGGGCGGCCCGGCGCGAGGCCCTGCAGCGCTTCGCCCTGGCACAGATGCTCCAGCGGCTGGCGGCGCTGTACGCGGCGGAGGGGGGCTGAGGGCAGAGCGGCGGCCGGCCCGTGCGCAGCAGAGCAGGATCTGGCTGTGTTGCGTGCCAGGGACTTCCCACGCTGGCGGAAGCGGGGTGGCGAGCGGGATGGCCCCTCGGCGGCCCTGGTGGCGCTGCAGCGGGCGCGGTGGGGAAGGGCGCTGCTGGCGGGATCAGCAGAAAACCCGTAGGGGGTGCCGGATGCGGGGAGCCGAAGCCGCGTGGGCGGCGGGAGGCGACCTGGGGTCTGGATGACGGGAGCGGAGTGCGCCTGTGCGCATGAAGCGACCTCTGGCCGAGGCCGCGCCTGGATATGGATCAAGCGGCGAGGGGAGGCGCCTGGGTGGATCAAGCCGAAGGCCTAACAGGCCGCCGGGGGCCCGGGAAGGGCGGTCGGGAGGAACCGAGCCGATCCCGGCAACGGACGTGGGCCGTGCAAACGCGGTCCACGCTCCCGGTGTCCACAATGCCACAATGCAAACCTCGTCCACCGCGCCGCGCACGCTCTCCAGGCAACCTGGCAGCATGGCCTCCTCATCGCGCACGATCGACGGTCCCCGGGCGAATCTCGTTGCCGAACGCGCCGATGCGCGGGCCCGACACCTCCGCTACAGCGGTCGCGCGCGAAGCCCTACCCATGAGGCAGCCCCTCCACCGGCCAGCGCGTCCACGGCGCCGGCAGGCGCACGGCGAGCCGCGCCGGCTATTCGCGACCCATCCGGCCCGCCTTTCTCGCGTCCCGGGGCGTCCTGCGCGGCGTCCTCTCAGCAGCGCCGTGAACTCCTCGAGGGTCAGCCCGGCCTGTCGCAGGATGCTGCGGAGGGTCCCAGGCTTCAGCACCTTGCCGGCATGGACGGGAACCGTCGCGATCACGGGCTCGTTTCCTCGCTGTAGGTGACGGTGACTCCAGGTGGTGCGGACGACGACGAACCCGGCCCGCTTCAACGCGGCAAGGGCCTGCCGCCCCGTGATGCGTGGCAGCCGACTCATCGGCGCACCGAGGGATCGGGCACGGTGACGAAGGGACCCGTGGCATCCCCCTCCGGGATGGGCGCCCCGATGTCGGCCAGCGCGGCGACATGGCCGGCAATCGCCTCCTCGGCGTGGCGTAGCGCCTCGTCCACCGTATCGCCCTGCGTCACGCACCCGGGCAGCGCCGGCACCGTCACCACCCAGCCCGGGTTGTCGGGGCCCTCGTCGTCCCACTGCAGCACCACGCGAGGGATGACGGAAAGGGCAGGGGCGTTGGGGCTGAGGGGCTGGCGTCAGGGGACCAGGGCGACGCCACTCCACGCGCTCGGGAATGTGAACAGGCACTCGCACCTTGCGGTCGGCGGTCGGGATGTAATCAGGTAGTCGTCCCATCCGCAGCGGAAGGCACC
>JAJZZC010000261.1 GCA_021797775.1 Bacillota bacterium | reverse complement strand
GTGTCCAGCCCCACTGCATCCGATTTCACCTGTTCTGCACCCGCCACGCCCGTTGGAGGCCTTCGCTCGCAGCCTCACGCTCCCAATCTCTCTTAGGCCACCTAACTTAGTGGTATTGCCATTCATCCCGTCAGCACTCGGAGGCGATGCGCGCATGCAGGTGGTTGCGGCCGACGTCGGATACGGCCAGGTCAAATGGGTTGCGGGCTCCCGACGTGGCCGCTTTGAAGCGGCCTGGGCACCGTACACTCCAGGAGCCGAGTCCTGGGGCATCGGAAGCCAACCTGAGGTTCTCCTCATCGGGGACCAGGGCGTGATTGCGGGCGACCGGGCGGCGTCGCTGCCCAGCGCCCATCGTCCCTTCGGTGCGGGGCGCCTCGCCGATTCGGAGGCCCTACCACTGCTGGCCCAGGCGCTGTGGGAGGCCGGCACCGAGGGCGAGGTGGTGCTGGGCTCCGGCACCCCGTTGGGCGCCTTCGCGCAGGAGCGCGCGGCGGCACGAGCGGCGCTGGAGGGCCGCACGCTGCACCTGTCCGACGGCCGGAGGGAGCGCACCGTACGCATCGCCCGAGTGGTCCTCCGGCCTAAGGGGGTGGGCGCTGCGCTCTTCCTCGCCTCCCAGGGGCGGATGCCGGCGGGTCCGGGCTACGGCCTGGTGGTGGATGTCGGCAGCCGCACCACCGATGTCCTCTGCCTGGAACTGCGGGACCTCACCCCGGTCGCCGCGCTCTGCTTCTCGCTTGAATCCGGCGTGTCCACGGTTGCCGGCGCGCTCGCCGCAGCCATCCAGAGGGCGACCGGCCATCTCCCGCCACCGGACCTCGCCCAGGCGGCACTGATGGCCCCCGCCGCGTGGCACGGCCGGACCTTCGGCGGACCGGCGGAAGCCGCCCCACACCTGGATGCCCTGGCCGAGACCATCGCCGCCGAGCTGCGCCGGCGTCTTGGGGGGGACCTCGGCCGGGTTGCCGCCACGGCCCTGGTCGGGGGTGGAGCGCTACTGCTCGGCGATCGCCTCGCCGAACTGGCGCCAGGCCGCCCGATCCCGGTCCGGCCGGAGGAAGCCGTCTTCGCCAACGCCCTCGGTTACACGTGGGCCGCCGAGCGCGCGCTGCGGGCGGTCGGTTAGCGTGGCGCGCAACGCCCTGCAGTTCCGCGTCAGCATCGGTGTCCGTTCCCCCCTGCACTCGGCGCTTGCTCCCCTTCCGCCTCAGGCCCGCCCGCAGGCGCTGCTGCGCCTGGCGGAGGCCGGGCTCGCCGGCGCAGGCCAAGGCCCTCTGCCCGTGTTGGAGCGTATCGCCTCTGCCATCGAGCGCCTGGCGATGGCGGGAGGGGCGGTGCCCGCGTCTGCCCCCGCACCACCTCCCACTTCCGATTCACGCCTGTCTGCCCTGGATCGCGCCTTCGGAGACGACCCGTAGGGGGTGCCCGCTTGCCCTTCGTCCTGGTTCTGGCCGCCGTCCTCGCCCCGTACTGGCTCTGCTACCTGCTCCTGCGCCGGCTCTTCCGGTCCCGGGTCCTCACCGCGGCGCGCCTTCTGGCGCTTGCGCCCCTGGGGCTGCTCGCCTTTGCCGACTTCGTCCTCACCCCGGTCCTGTGGCTCCTCCCACAGACCCTCTGGCCGCCCCTGCGACCCGCGCTCACCTGGGGGCAGCTGTTCGCGCGCCTCAACCACCCCGCCGGCCTCACCGCCTACGGCGGCCCGGCCAACCTCTGGTGGCGGATGGCGGTCGAGCTCCTGCACACCCGGCCCTGGCCGGGCTGGGCCTTGACCCAGATCCCCTTCGTCCTCGCGGCGGTCGGCGTGCTGCGCTGGGCATGGCGCAGCGGCTGGCCCGCCCGCCGGGGGCAGCCCCTGGCGGCGGCAACGGCAACGCACGGCTCCACCCGCTGGCGGAAGGCGGGCGAGATGGCCGGCACCCTCGCCCGCGTCGCCTGCGACCGGCCCGGCGCCCCGGGCGTCGTGATCGGCGCCGATGGCCGTACCGCCTGGCTCACCCGCCGGGGGGCGGGCAACGAGCACGTGCTGCTGGTCGGGCCCTCCCGCCGCGGCAAGACCCGGCGGACCGTTCTCCCCACCATCTGGACCCTGGGCCACCACGCCGAGTCCCTGATCGTCGGTGATCCCAAGGGGGAACTGCACGCCATGACGGCGGGCTGGCTCCGGTCGCGGGGATACCAGGTGACCCAGCTCGACCTGCTGCGTCCCGGTCGCGGCGGCGGGCGCTGGAACCCCCTGGCCGCCGTCACCGAAGCGCACGCCCGAGGCGACGACGAGGAGGCCTCGCGCCTGGCCTGGGGCATCGGCAACGTCCTGGCCTGGTCGGCCGGCTCTGCCGGCGACCCCATCTGGCCGCAGGCCGAGGAGAGCCTGATCAGCGCCCTCTGCCTGGCGGTGGCACTGGAGGCCCCCGAGGACTGCCGGCACATGGCCACCGCCTACCGCCTGCTCACCGACCTGGGCCCCCAGGTGCAGGGAGTCTCCCCCCTGGACGCCTACTTCCGCTCCCTGCCCCCCGCGCATCCGGCCCGCCTGGCCTACGGTACCGCGAGCCTGTCCGAGGACCGGACCCGCGCCTCCATCTTCACCGGTACCGCCGCGCACCTGCGCCTCTGGGGGGATCCGGGGGTGGCCTGGCTGTGCGGCGCCTCCTCCCACGACCCAGCCGACGCCGGTCGCGCCGACCGGCCCCCCCAGGCCATCTTCCTGCTGCTGCCCGACGAGGCCAGGGAGCGCTGGCCGATCGCGGCGATGTACGTGCACCTGGCCTACGCCGCCCTGGCCGCCGTCGCCCGGGAGAACGGCGGGCGGCTCGGCCGCCGGTGCTGGTTCCTGCTGGATGAGTTCGGCAACCTCCCCAAGGTCCCGGACATGGGCGAAAAGCTCACGGTCAGCGCGGGCCGCGGGGTGCACTTCCTGCTGGCCGTGCAGTCCCTGGCGCAGCTGGGGAAGTACGGGCAGGACGTGCGTGCCGTGATCGAGGGCAACTGCGACACCAAGCTCGTGCTGGGGACCAGCGACGAGGCCACGGCCCGCTCCATCTCCGCGCTCTGCGGCACATACACCGTGCGCACCCAGAGCCTACAGCGGCGGGTCGGCGCGACGGTCGGCGGCACCGAGGCGGCGACGGGAAGACCGCTGCTCACGGTGGACGAGGCCCTGCGCTGGCCCGTCGGCGCCGCCCTGGTGCTGCAGTCCGGCCAGTATCCCGCCCGCCTGCCACTGGCCGACCTCTCCGCCTGGATGGCCGCGCACCGCGCCCTCGTTCCGGAGCCCCTTGCCGCGGCGGTCCCGGTCGCGCCACCACCCACCTGGTGCCCCGAGGCCGCGGCGCCAGAATCCTCGCCCGCGCCCACAGCGCCTTCTCCCGTTCCTCCCGAACCCGCGCCCCGTTCCCGCCCGGCCTTCGACCGCGGCCGGTGACACCGGGGCCAGCACACCTCCCGCATCCCAACAAAGGAGCGATCGGCATGCCCTCGTTCGTCACGCAGATCACGGGGTTCTTCTCGACCGCGCTCGGCTGGGTCACGGCGCTGGCCGTGCCCGGGGTGGGGCTCACCGCCGGCTGGCACGCCCTGATGCGCGCCACCGCCCAGGACGAGATGACGATGCTCCACCACTCCCGGGGGCTGCGCAACACCGTGATCTACGGCGGCATCAGCCTTCTGGCCGGCGGCATCGTCTCGGCCATCCTCGGCCAGTTCCACTGATCCGCCGGGGAGGAGTGCAACCGTGCTCGCCGTGGTGTCCGCGATCCTGTCCTTCCTGATCCGCGTGTTCCTGGCGCCGCTGAACGCGGTGCTGATCTCGTTCGCCACGGCCGGCGAGCTCCACGACCTGCTCGGCTACCCCGGGGTCGCCACCCTGATCACCGGCGTGCAGGCCGTGGCCTGGGCCATCCTCGGCACCCGCACGGCCTGGGAGGCATTCCAACTGGCCACGCTGCGCAACGAGGGCGCCCCGACGGACCCCGGGAGCCTGCTCAAGCGCGTGGCGCTCACCGGGGCCGCCATCGCCGGCGGGCCCTGGGTGGCGAAGCAGGCGCTGCTGGTGGGCAACGACCTGGCCCAGGCGGTGGCGCACGTGGGGCTGGGGGTGGGGCTTGGCTCGATCTCTGGCAACTTGACGGCGCTCACCGCCAACCTCACGCTGGCCACGCTCTGGGTGCCGGTGCTGCTGGTGGGCGGGGTGGTGCTCGTCCTCCTCTGCTTCCTGCAGGCCATCGTGCGCACGGTGGAAGTCACGCTGGTTGCCATCGTCGCGCCGGTGATGGCCTTGGGGTTCCTCGGCGGGGGCGGCACGGCCGACGTCTGGTGGCGGGAGTTGCTGGTGCTGGCCGGGGCGCAGTCCGTGCAGTTGACCCTCCTCTACCTCGCGGCCTCGTTCCTGGTGGCGCCGGCCATGGGGACGGCGAGCAACTTCCTGGACCCGTTCCTGTTCGTCGCCGCCGTCTGGGTCGCGTGGCGGACGCCGCACGTGCTGCGCCAATATGCCTACCACACCGGGGCCGGCGGAACGGCCTCCGCCGCCGGGGCCCTGGCCGCGCGGGTGATCCTCACCAAGCTCCCCTTCTGACCGGAGGTGTCCGCAACGAAGACGTACCTCGTGCCCCGCGCCGTGCGGGCCAGGTTCGAGTTCGCTCCCGGCTTCGGACTTCCCGAACTCGGGGGCGTGATCGCCGGCGGCCTGACCGGATTCGGCCTGCAGGCGCTCTGGGCCCTGCTGCCGCTGCACGGCGGCGCCGCCTTCGGCGGCCGGGTGTTCCTGTTCACGTTGCCGGTGGCATCAGCGCTCCTGCTCACCCAGCAGGACCCCACGGGCGGGAGCCTGCTCGGGCAGGTGCGGGCGGCCCGCGACTTCCGCCGGCGGCCGGCGCGGTACCTGTACCGGTACCGGGGGTGGGCCTGGTGAGCATCCTCCGCCACCTGAAGGGCGGCCAGGCCCGGCGCCAACCCTCCGGAGCCGCACAGCCGCCGGCACGCAGAGTCCCCACCGTGCAGGACTGGCTGCCAGTGCGCGACGTGCGGCGGGGCGTGATCCTCCGCACCGACGGCACGGCGGTGGCCGTCGTGCGCGTGGAGCCCGCGCCGTTTGGGCTCCTCTCCGACGCCGAGCGCGAGCGCCGCATCGCGGCCGTGCACGAGGCCATCCAGGGGCTGCCGGGTCCGGCGCAGATCGTCGTCACCTCCCGCCCCATCGACCTGGACGCCTACCTGCTGGACCTGGAGCGCCGGCTCGCGGAAGCGGAAGGAGCGCGCCGGTCCTTGTTGCGCGGGTACCTCGGATACGTCCGGGGGTTGGCGGCGGGAGGCGAAGCCACCGAACGCCGTTTCCACGTGCTGCTGGTGGGCGAGGCCGGGCGGACGGACGGCGAGGTGGTGTTGCAGCGCGCTTCGGAGTTCGCGGCCGCCCTGGCCCGTGCGGACCTCGCGGCCCACGTCTGTGACGACCGCGAGGTGACCGACCTCCTCTTCGCCTTTCTCCATCCCGGCCGCGGCGGCAGCGAGTCCGCGGACGAACCGGCGCCCGCCCCGCGGTACGTCCCGCCCAGGGAGGTCACCGAACATGCCGATCGCTGACCTGCTGGCCCCTCCGGCCCTGGAGTTCCGGCGCCAGGACATCGCCCTCGGGGATGCCGAGGCCCGCGTGCTGGCCATCGTGGACTATCCGCCCCGGGTCGGTCCCGCGTGGCTGGCACGGCTCGGGGACCTGCCAGGGGTGTCTCTCTCCGTCCAGCTGGTCCCGGGGGACCCCCTGGAGTTGCTCCGGGCGCTCAACGCCGGCGCGGCGGAGTATCAGAGCCGGCTGGCGCTGGGCGGGAGCGCGCTGCTGCGGGGTCGGTGGGAGCGGTCCCTGGAGGACGCGCAGGCCCTGTTGCGGCAGATCGACCAGGAGGGGCAGCGGGTCTTCCGCACCACGGTGGTGCTCCTGATCTCCGCACCCGATAGGGATGCGCTCGCCCGGCGGTGCCGGCGCGTGGAGGCCGTCTGCGCCGGGACCGGCATGCGGGTACGGCCGGCCGTGTTCCGTCAGGAGCAGGGGCTCATGGCGGCCGGCCCCTGGGGACTCCTGCCCAAGGAAGTGGCGGACCTCGCGGCGCGCGAGCTGCCGGCGGCGACGGTCGCGGCGGCGTACCCGTGGGTCTCCTCGGGACTCAACCACGGCCGGGGTGTCGTCCTCGGGCGCGACGACCAGGGCGGGATCGTCCTGCTCGATCGTTGGGACCCGCCGGAGGGCAGCGGTATCGCCAGCGCCAACGTGAACATCCTGGGGACTTCGGGCGGGGGTAAGTCCTTCGCGGCCAAGGTCCTGCTGCTCCGCGAGTTCGCCCTGGGGGCCCGGGTGCTGGTGATCGACCCGGAGCGGGAGTACCGGGGCATCTGCGAGGCGGTCGGCGGTACGTGGGTCAACGCCGCGGGTGGCGATGGGCGCGTCAACCCGCTGCAGGTACGTGGCACCCCAGAGCCCGACGCGGATGACGGGAAAGGCGGGCGGGGTCCGCTGGCCGGCCACCTGCAGCGGGTCAAGACGTTCTTGGAACTGTATCTGCCGGGGCTGGACGACACGGAGCGGGCCGTGCTGTATGACGCGGTACTCGCGGCGTATCGGCGATGCGGTGTTGTTGCGCGTCACGTAATTGACCCAGGGTGCGTCACGTAATTGACCCACCCGGCGCCAGGTAATTGACCCACCTCGCGTGCCAGGAATGGACTCCCCCGGCACCCGGAATGGGAAGGGCTGGGAGG
>JAJZZC010000260.1 GCA_021797775.1 Bacillota bacterium | reverse complement strand
GGCTTCGTGCCCCAGGACCCCGGCGGGGTGGAGCGGCTCATGCGCGAGCCGGGGATGTTGCGGGCGTGGCCGCGGCCGGACTGAGGGCGCCGGGCGGGCGGCGGTGGCGGCGCGCCGCCACCTCGGCTATGCCTTGCGAGAGGCGGGGGAACCTCTGCCCGACGGTTCGCCGGCCGCAGAGGGGTTGGAGCGCGCCATCGAGTTGCCGGCCGCCGCGCGGCGGCTCGCCGGGGACGCGGCCGCCATCCCCTCGATGCGCCGTTCGGCTTCATCCACGCCGAGTTCCCGCGCGCGTCTGAGGAGCCGTTCCCATGCGGCCCGTTCGGCTTCCGGTACCCGCATACCCAAGGGGCGATTCGGCATCGCTGCTCCTCCCCCCCGGAGCTGATGGCCTCCGCCATCTATCCGATGGCAGGCAAGGGTAGCGGTCACACCCAGGCCCTGCAATGCCAACCCACCCGCCTCCGCTAGGGGTGCCGATCCCGATGTCGCTGGCGATGGCCCGTCGCCACCAGCCTCGGCGCGTGCAATCACGTTGTAACCCGACCCGCCCAACGCCTTACCGGGACGTACAGCCTGTGATGGCACGGAACGGTGATGGCGCCGCCTCTGCCCGCGCACGTTTCGCTCTGCGCGTTCAGCGCACGTGGTAGGGGTGGCGCCCAACCCCACGGGCTCAACCATGTCGGGCTCTGCGGGCGCGCCAGCATCGCCAGGCGGTGAGGGCCCGGTCGCCTCGACGGCGCGCGGATCCGCCCTTGCCGCGGCTGCGCGCAAGAATGGCTGTCCCGTCACCGCGGCTGAGCGCGGCCCAGGGGAGGCCGTGACCCGCCCGCGGCCCCTCAACCCGTGCTCCGTCGACCGCCTGGCACGGAACGGCTCGCGCTGACCTGGCTCCGGTGGGCGCCGCGCGCGGTGCCGGCACATCGGCCCGTCTCTCTGGCGGCCATCCCCAGCAGCCGGAGACGACCTTTGGGGTGCGTTCAGCAGCCGACCGCGTCCGCTTCAGTCCGCCGCCATCCACGCCCTCCGAAAGCCCGGTCCCTGGCAGGACTTGCCGACCTGTGTAGAGCAGTCTCGTGGCCGGGCTCCCAAAGGATCCCCTTGGCGTGGATCGCCAACGCCCTTTGAGGAGCCGACCGTGCTCGCGCCTGTGCAGAACACGGTGGTCGATTGCGCCACTTGGCCCTCACCCTCACAAGACTGCGCGATCCCGTCCATCGGGTGGGGAGTGGGCATGGCCGATGTCGATCGAGCACTTCTCATTCGACCAGTTGTGTGATGTGCGTACGCTGGCGAACCAGAATGCGCTGGCATTGTCGCCCTGCGGGCGACGGGTGGCATACCCGGTGGAGCGCGTGGGAGACAGGCGGTCTCGGTCGGGATTTCCCCTGACGGGCGTACCGCGTACTGCGTTGGGGGTTCGGCTCTTCGTCTCAGACCTGGACAACGGAGCGACAGTATCGGTCACCGAGCCAGGACTCACGTCGTGGGGGCCGTCGTGGAATTCGGATGGAAGCCGCCTCGCCTTCTTCGTTGCCGAGCGGGACGACGGCCCAGTATGGCTTCATGTATGGGATCCGGCGACCCGGCAACATCGTCGCGTCTCACCGGCACAAGTGCAGGCGCGAGGCTTTGCGGCCGACCACCCGCGATGGACAGCCGACGACCGGTCCGTGTGTGTGACTCTCGTTCCCGAGACGTGTGGCGGACAGGTCCCTGAGGGTGGGCCCGGTGCGACCTTTGGCGACGATGCGTCGGTGGTCGTGTTCGAATCGCCGCCGTCGACAGAGATTGTGAATAGCCATCCCTCGCAGGCCGATGGTGACATCGCGTTGATCAACGCTCAAACAGGTGAGGTGCGCCGTCTCACGCACGGCGCTCCGGCCTATCAGGGGGTTCCCTCGCCCACCGGGCTCGAGGTGTTGTGGGAGGAAACACTTACCGACCCAGACCCGGCCAGGTTCCGTTGCGGCCGGCATCTGCACTGTATTGACGCCAGTGTTAGCGACTCGCTGCTGTTGTCGTGGGAGGACAACGCCTGGGATGTACACCCACTCCTCTGGTCCCCCGACGGCACCAGATTTGCCGTTGTGGCCGCAGGACAGGTCCTGGTGTGGAGCGTCGCCAACACAAACGCCCCGCCGTCCCGACCGGCACTACCGGACGGCGCGTCGGTGGATAACGGGTTTCTTCTTTGGAGTGCCACAGGCGACTGGATCCTTGTATGGTCGGCTGGGTCGCTCTGGCAGCTGCCCGTCAGCGACACTGCCGAGCCCGCCCGGTCGTGGTCGGTGCCCGGATGGGCCATCCATGGGGTCCTGCGTCAGAGCGCGCGGGGCTGGCTGCCACCCGGTGATCTGATCGTGTTTGCCGAAGACGAGGCTCCTGCTGACTACCCTGTCCGTGAACAGCGTGGAACAGGCGCAACAGTGCGTCATCTGGTACACCCATCGCTGGCGCATCGAACGCTACCACTTTACGCTTAATACTGCCCTTAGCGTTGGAATTATGTGGTGGCGGAGGGGGCAGTGAAGAAGTGGTCATGACGCCGGCAAGAGACGTTTTGCTGCGATGAACGTACACGCACTGGGCCGCGACGCCCGTCGTTGTTCCTAAGATCAGGAAGTGCCCAGGGTAGTATTAGGCGCGCTCTTCGCGCGCTTTGACGCCTGGGCGGTGCACCCCGAGTTGATCTGGGTGTGGGCGCTGGAGAACCTGCGGCGGGGCGGGGCCGAGGCCGCCTCTGCCACGCTGCGGCGCCTGCTGACCGCCCTCTCCGCCGATGCCGCGGAGCGCGGCGAGGTTGCGGCCGGACCGGCCGGCGGCCATGCGGGTCACCCGGGCGGGAGGTCAGCGCGGCCGTGCTGGCCCGCCGCCCGCACCAGGCGGTGCCGGCTTGACGAACGGCGTTGCGGCGTGGTGACATGTCATGGGAGGTGTACGAATGGATTCCATGCACAAGCGGGTCGCCAAGTACCGGCGGCGGCTCCGTGACGCGGGGCTCAGACCCGTTCAGATCTGGGTCCCGGATACACGGAGACCCGGCTTCCCCGAGGAGTGCCGTCGCCAGTCCCTGTCCCTGCACGGCGATCCGGCCGAGAAGTCGGCGTTGGAGTTCATTGAACGGGCGGGTGATTGGGGCGAGCGTGGATGACGCGTGGCGACCTCGTTACCGTCGCGGCGCCGGGAGAATACGGTAAACCCAGGCCCGCCCTGGTCATTCAGTCGGACCTGTTCGCGGATCACCCCAGCACCACGCTTTGCCTGGTCACTTCCGACCTTCGTGACACGCCCCTCTTTCGGCTGACGGTCGACCCAACCGAGGCCAACGGGCTGCGTCAGAGGTCACAGGTCATGGTGGACAAGATCCTGAGCGTTCCGCGGTAAAGGGTTGGGGCTGTCATCGGACACCTCGACCGCACCACGATGGTCGCCGTGGAACGAGCGCTGGCGCTGTGGATCGGAATTGCTTGAGCCCGTTACCCGGCCCGCGCGGCCGCTTGGACCCCGCCGGTTCCTGTCCGGAGCGTGGCGGGAAGCCGTGGAACCACCAGGACGTCCGTCACCGGCCGCAGTCCGATGGTCAGGGCGCGACGGTCAACCGCGGCTATGTGGCCTCGAAGTTCCGCCGCACAAACCGCGGAACCAGTCGTACGTCATTCGCGGATACGCCACGGACGCCGCGTGGGTGCACAGCCCCCACGCCCAGGTGCAAGTGATGCGGTGCCGGCACCTGTTCGGTGAACTATTGCCCGGCCCATTCGCTCCGGACGTAGATGTTGCAGTCGTCCGCGTAGCGGCAGAAGCGGAGCCCCCGGGCGGTGAGTTCCCGGTCCAGGTCGTCCAGCATGATGTTGGCGAGCAGCGGACTGAGGGGGCCGCCCTGCGGCGTTCCCTCTTCCGTCTCCAGGTGGCACGTTTTGCTGGGTCAGCTCGCCTCCATGCTCGCCAGGTCGTCGCGGTTACCACTACCCTCCGCTCCGACGGGATCGTCGCCGACCTACGCCGGGAGGGCGGCTACGCGGCTCCGACTTTCCGCGACCGGTCTCCCACCGGCTGGATCCCAGGAACCTTCGCTGGACGCACAATGCTTACTCCCTACGGCAGGAACCCACTTGCATCGCCACGTGCCACCACGCACATACTTGTTCATTGCGCACGTCGATGGCTACTCTACGCCCGGCACTCGAACTCAGCGGACGGATTGGTGTCTGTTACTACTTCGATCGGTACACACAGCGCCGCCGATGGTCGGCGATCCGCCGCCAAGAGCCCCCTGGAGCCACGCTGGCCGGACGCCGCGGCGAGCCTGCGCGAAGGGCTGGCGGAGACGCTCGTGTGCCAGCAACCTGGCCTCCCGGCAGAACTCCGCCAACGCGTCGGAAAGTCGGCCGACGGCACTGGCCGTCGCAATCGGTAGTAGGGAGACGTCCTGTGGGCCAATACCGGCGGTAGCCAGAGGCACTGTCCGAGGCGTTTCCGACCATTCTCGCTAGGGACCACCAACCGCATCGGGAGAGCGTTGGCGCAGTCGAGGCCCAAGCAAGCGCGGCGCCCCACACGCAGGGCGCCGCGCTCGCTTGCGATTTTGGGCAGTGCGGGTCGGCTATGGCCGAATCGCAAAGGTCCTTTCAAGGCCATCTTGCCAGGCCGCGTACTGAGCGAGTGCCCGACGCCATGGCCCGGTAGCTCTGAGATCGACACCGCTTCCCGCCAGAGCTTCGGCGGGCCGCTGCGCCGCGCCCACCGCCAGAAATCTGAGATAGCGCGCGACGGCCGATTGGCCCTCACTTTCGATCGCGTCGGCGAAAGCTACCCCCGCCGCCAACCCCGTTAGGTACTGGTATCCGTAGAAGTTTTGAAGGTGGCGCGACCCTTCGCACCACGAGGCGCCGCACCCGTCGGGGGTGACTTCCACCGCGTCCCCGTGCCACTTCCGCCAGATCTGCGTGTTGGTGGCCGTGATGGTCTCGTAGGTCAGCGACTCTCCGGCCTCGGCCATCCGGTGCACCTCAACCTGCAGCTCGGTGACCATGCCGAGACCGAAGAAATACTCGTGGAAGACGTCCAGGGCCCGGTTGAGCATATGGGCTTGAGCGGCGGGTTCGGGCGCCATCCGCACCAGGTGTCGCGCCAAGAGGACCTCGTTGGTCAGCGATGCCATCTCGGCCAGGAAGGGTGGGTTGCCGTGTCAGTCCGTGACGGACGTGGGGCCAAAGTCGCTCCTCCTCTTGCGGCGGCGGCGCGTCTCGGTGTAGAGAACCTTCGGCAAGTCAACTGTTGGGGCCAAATGGGAGATATCCCGAATGCTGTGGAGTTCGAGGGGAGCGGGGGCCCGACATGAGATTGTGCATCAGGTCGGACCCCGGGTGTCAACCCCCTAGCCGGCTAGGGTCGTGGGCCTCGACTGCGCCGCCCGCTTCCCTGGGCGTGCCCGCCCGTCGTGTCCACGGGCCAGCCGCTCCGCGTCGTCCGGCCCCACGCGGCAACGCCGTCCCGCCGCGCCCTCTGGATGGGCCGTGGTATACTCGCCACAGACGGCGAAACCCGGCATATCTGCCGGGCCAGCCGCGGCGGCGCCCAGTGTCACCTGGGCGGTGCGAAGCCGGGTGTTCGGGTCACTCGATCGGCAGTGGGCTCCCCTCACGGGGGGCCTACTGCTTTTTCGTCTTGCGGCGCCGCCGCAGCCAACCGGCCAGCGCGCCCAACGGCACGACCAGCACGAAGGCATACACGTGCAACCGCATCCCCCCCCTGCCGGAAAGACTCCGGCTACCGCCACGCACCCGCGGCGGGGAGGGAGAGACCCGAGCCAAGCCACCAAGCGCGTGTTTTCGACGTGGGCCGCCGTGAACCTGCCCTCCAGCAAGGCGATGTCGCTCAACCGTTCGCGCACCACGGTGGTGGCGTCTCCCGGCCACCGCTTCACCCCGCAGGTCCCCGCGATGACCTGGAGCCGCATCACCTGCAGAGCCTTGCCGCCCGTGAGGAGCAACGGCCAGTCGGCGTACTCGACGTTCGCGAGGATCGTGATGGTGGGCGGCCTCCCGGCCGGCGGATTGTTGTCCACGCTGACGTGCCACGTCGTCGTCCTGGACCCAAGCAACAGCGACGCATCGGCCTGCCATTGGGTCCACGCGGCCGTCTCGGCCGCCGCCGGGTTGATCTGTACGCTGTAGCCGCATACGTTCCGCGGGGCATCGACCTGCTCGGTGACTGTGGCGTTCTGCGCCCCGGCGAGCCCAGCCGCGTCGCCCGCCGTCCCCACGGCTTCGGCAGGCCACACGACGAGTGCCTCGTCCTGACCCAACCGCCCCGGATCGGCCCGCTGGCGGCCCGCTGGCGCCCCCTCGAGTCAACGCTTGCCTGAGAGGAGGCGAGCCCTAGTCCCTGGAATCGCCTGCGCCCACGTCGCGACAGCGCCACCTCGTGGTGCGCGCCTCGCGGCCCCGCGGCCTCCCCTGTGGCGGCCCGCCGTACCATCACGTCCGGTCCGACCCGCCGGCCCCCGCTCCCCCTCACCCACCCACCCCACCATGCGCGGCCAGCGGCACGAGCGTGTCCCGGGAGAGCGTCACGGACGCCGTCGCCGCCTCCGCGACGCTCTCGATCCGGTAGACCACCGCCGGCACGCCCACGGCCTCGACGTGCAGGTCCGGCAGGCAGCGGATGCGGCCGTGGCGGCGCCAGAACGCCTGCATCAGCGGATGGCTGAAGGCGACGCCCCCGGAGGCGCTGATCCCGTCGTCGGTCCCGC
>JAJZZC010000259.1 GCA_021797775.1 Bacillota bacterium | reverse complement strand
TAGCTCGTGGCGCTGGGTCCGGTGCCGCTGCAATCCCAGAAATGGCCGTTGGGCTCGTTCCATAGTTCCCAGATGACCCCGTCTCCGCGGAAGTGCGCCGCAGCCGCGGCCGCGAACCGCGCGAAGGCCGCCCGGCCCGCGGCCGTGTTGACCGACGGGAACAGGGTGTTGCAGTAGTCGAGGATGAAGAGCGGCCGGATACCGATGGCGCGCAGGTGCCGCACCAGGCTGTCGTAGGATTGAAAGTCGTAGCCGCTGGGAGACGGCTGAACCGTCTGCCAGGTCATGTCCGTACGCACGAAGCGAAACCCGCTGGCCGCCAAGGCGCGCCACGTACTGGCCGGGGCCTGGGTAAAGTGAATGACCACGCCGAAGCCGTCGGGAATCACAGCCGGGGGCAGGCCGCGCGCCGCCGGGGCAGACGGAGCGGCCGCCGCCGCGGACAGCGGGGCCCCCGCGGGCGATACCGCCAGCCAGCCACCCACCAGCAGCATGACCAACCACCCCGCCAGCGCGCGACGGAGGCCGGGGCGACCCGCGCTGCGCCGCGACCCGCGGCCTCGACGGAGACCTCCATAGCCAACGGCGCGTTGCAGCCAACCCATCGCGTATCGCCTCCCGCGCGTCCTCCGGATGACGGTCGTGCTCAGCCGAACGCGGTCGCAGGGTACGTCCGCCCGTCCGCCACACCCCGCAACGCTGCCTGGACCCCGCCCGCTGCGCAACCAGCGGCGCATATTCGTCTGTTCATCTGTTGCATCGGGGCTGGACTGGCTGCGGCTTGACCTCCCGAACCGCAGTGGCATCGCGCCGTCTCTCTCTAACAAACGCCCGCAGCCCAATGCCGCGTTCAGCGCGCACCTCGTTCCCAACGCGTCAAGCCCATCGCGGCGCCGCGCACCCGTCCCCACACCCCCGGCTTCGCGCCGCATCCGGCATTACCTATTGCCGTCCCCCATCTTTGCGAGGCCCGCGCCAGCCAGCTTCGCGATGTCGCTCCAAGGCACGCAGCGCTTGTGAACCAGTTCCTTCACCGTGTACCGCGTCTGAAACAGCACCTCCTGGTCGGTCCGGGTCGTGGCCTTGGCCGCGAACGCCTTTACACGGTCGAAGAGCCGTTCCACAAGCTCTGATCTTATCGCAGCATAGGCACCGTCGCCGTACACATTGAGCATCTCACCCGGATCGGTCCCGTGGTCGTACAGTTCGCCCCCTTCCTTATGGCCATAATAGACCAAGCGGAATTGGGCGGTACGGATGGCGTAAATCCGCCGCCCGCCCTCCCAGTCCCATTCGCAGATCGCCTCCTCTTTGCCTGGGCCGTCATGGGCTAGCACAGGCAGAAGCGACCGGCCGGTCGCGGTCACGCCCACGCAGGAACTTTATGGTTTCGTCTCCCGTCCAGACCTCTGTACTGTGCGCAAGGGGAATCGCGGACGTGAAGAACCCTTGCCGGTGCACCGGATGATTGGACGGCAGGGTGCCCGTGTCGAACAGGTCGGCCATCCCTGCCTCCACCAGATGGCGGAAGCAATGATTCGTGAGTAAATCGTCCGGTTCCGCATCAATCATGTCACAGTAGCGGATGTGTTCAAAGCCTTCCTCGTCCCAGACCCGAGTCATGTGCGACTTCCCGACCAAGGCCGTTTGATAACCGTGGCGCCGGAAGACGGCTGCCAACGTATCGTGATTGGGGTCCGGGAAGGAATAGACGTAGTTCCCGAGCATGCCGTGGGTGTGGGGATACTGTCCGGTGTGGAAAGAGACGCGCGATGGGCAACAGATCGGGTTGTTGCAGTAAGCGTGAGAGAAACGTACCCCGCGCTCGGCCAACCGATCCAGTGTCGGTGTCGCCACACTCTGGTTCCCGGCGCAGCCAAGCGCGCCAGCATGGTGCTGGTCCGACATGAGAAACAAGACGTTCGGCCTAGCCATGGCCCCTGTCCCCCCACTTGACCCGTCACCGTCACAGCACACTGACACGATACACCCGCATCGGTCGATACCCCCACCCCCCACCCCGGTCATTGCCTGGCATCGCGGGCTGTAGCATCCTTGGGCCGGCTGCCGACCGCCTCGCGGCAAGCGGCCCAGGCCGGGGTACCGCAAACCTCTCGGCATCGCGCGGATGCTGCCACATGGAGCCACCGCCAAGAGGCGCGCCGAGTACGGCGCCCCTCTTGGCCAGCGGTCTAGAGCGCGGTGCCGTGCGGGCACAGCACGCGGCGGGGCGGGAACGGGCACGCGCTTCGGCCGCCCACCACATGGCACCACCCCATCTGCGCCTGCGCAGTGGACCGATGACCACCCCACGCAACAAGACCCAACCTCAGAGCCCGCATACGCGGTCGTTGCCCTCGACTGCCCAATGGCGCGAGTCCATTCCCGTAACCATACCCGGCGGCGGGCCGCCCGGATCTGTTCGGTTCCGTGGCCCTTGCGCGTGACCGAGGGATCAATGCCAGGCGCCCCGCCCCCTATAGGACAGCCCCAGTGTTCGGCTCTTCCGCTCGCCCGTGCCCACGATCCCTCGCGCAGCAAGGGGCGGTCGATGTCCACCGGGTGGTGTGCGCATCGCGCGCAATGCATACACGCAGGTTCACCACATCGCACGGAGCGCTAGCGGACGCACTGTGGGCGCCGTCTACGCACAACCGGCTTACGCCTCAAGCGGCCCCGTGCATCGACCTCGGCGCCCGGGGTCACCAAACCCCGGACGCCCCAGCACCCGCACATGTAGACGGACCCTCACCTCGCAATAGACCGCGGGCCGACCACAGGCGTACCTCACTCACGCGTACCGGGACGCCCCAGGTACGATGCCGCACCAGGCACCCAAAACGTTCCGCCGCCGCCGCGTCCCAACCATACGGCGACACCTTGACCGCGTACCTATAGGTAAGGCATCCGCCTTGCCGCACCGGGAAATTCGTGAACCAGTAATTGTTCAACACCCAGCTCATCACCAGTCCGTTCGGTGCAGGCAGGCGCCTCCGCCACAGACCCGTATTGATCCCGGTGCACTGCACCAGCGGTACGTCAGGGCTGGCCACGACAACCGCAAACCCTGTGTCGGCCACAGCAAACCACTTTTGAACGGAGTGCCAATCTGTGGCCGTGCCTTCGACCTGATCCATGCCCGGACGCATCGGCCCACCCGGAACGTCGATGTAGAAGTCGCCCCCACCACGCCCCAGCGGAAAGGCATGATATATGGCCTCGGCGCTGATTTAGCCTGCCCAGGTCGACTCCAAGTTGCTCGCGAATCACGATCCTTTGCGTCTCCAAGTCAGCCAGACGGGCTTGCGTCGCACGGGCAAGGGCAGATTCGTACAGTGCCGACCCATTCCCGTCTGCCCACCAATCCGGCCAGGCCTGCCGCAGGCACGGAATCACGCGCGGCCAATTGGACTCCACATGGGAGAACCAGTCGCGTGCTGTAACCAGACGGAGCCGCGGCCACTCCCAGCGCCGGTTCCAATCGGCAACCACGTTGCACACACCTGGGGTCGGCGGCATGCTGTCACCCTGGATACCGGACATCTTCAAGAGGACCCTGTCGTGCGGGTATTCCTCTCCCACCAAACGATTGAGGAAGGATGCCACCAGCGGCTCCGCCTCCCGAGCGGAGTGATGCAGCCGCAAGGTGTTGCCGGTGAGATAGGAGCCGTCATGCCAGAGCAGCACCCCGTTCCCATCCGGAGCCTCCCAGCGGAAGGGGGCAGGGCGCGGTCTGACGCCCAAGGCGCGCGTCTCGTTGATCGCCGTGCTGAGGTAACGCACGCCCACGTCCCGCAGTATCCGCGGCAGCGCCCAACCCCAGCCGTTCACATCGTGGTTGCATGCGGTGCTGAGAGGAATGCGGTACTTCTTGCACAACGCAACGGCGTATTCCACGGAACGGCGCAGGAGATCCTCAGAAAACAGGTCGGTCAGGTTCGCATACAGCGCGGTAACCTCCAACCGCCCCTCTTGCGCTCGCCGAACGAACTCCGTGGCCCGCTCAGGGTGTAACCTCAGAAACTGTTCCACGGTCCATGACCCTTCGCAGGTCCAGCGGAATTGCTCTTCCGGTGGGCGGTCGTCAGACGCCGACATGATATCGAGTGCCTTGGCGATATACTCCCCGTGTGCGTCCGCCAGGATGTCGGGATGCTCGGTATAACCGATATCCACGTGGGACTGCATCATGAGGCACAACTCCCAGTGCCGGGCGTCGCGCACGGTACAGGATGCGGCCACCTCGCGGGCAGGCGAGCCCCCCTGGCGCGCCGCTTGCACACGGACTGTTCGTCGACCGTGTTCACGTGGAATGGTCAAGAGACAACGCAGGCCCTGGCCGGAATCGCCGGAACCGTATTCACCTTGCCATGACAGCCGGTACGTGGTGCCCTCGATGGTCGCGATGTCCGGCGGTGGACCGTCCCGGCCGGTCCAGGACACCACGATAACCTGCATCTCATCGCTTCCAGCTGCCTGGGGTATAAAGGGCCACGCGGTCACTTGCAGCGGACCGGCGTCGTTGCTCATCGCCCGTCAGGCCTCCTCGGGCGGTGGCGCTTCCAGGGAGCAGTTGGCGGCGCGCGATTCATTGTCATTGGCCCACCTAGACTAGCCCGCCACAGCCCCGTGCGCGTTATGAAGCAGCCAGAGCGCACCGTGGCGCGGCCGCCAGGGCCGGCCGAGATCCGTACAGCGGCACATAGGGGGTGCGATGGCCCACCGGCGGTGGGCCTGATCTTGGGCCGCGTATGCCCCTAGCGGTCGGCGCGCACGACCGGATGCCGCCCCGCCACATCCAGCGACTCCCGAGCCGCCGCAGTGCCACCCGAAAGCGCGCCCAGCACGCCCGAACTCGCCCAAGGCCCCCCCCTGAACGCCCGCGCCCGGCGGCACAACGTACAGTAGCTGGCATCCACGGAGTGCACACTCTGGCAGAGCGTGGCAGGAGGGCCTCCATGGCCCCTGGGTAGGACAGCAGCAATCGGACGACATCCCGGCCTTCACACCACGCCGATTTGGACCGTACGGCTGGGGTTGAACCCGACGAGATTGTCGCATGTGGCCTGCACAAATTCGCCCGAAACGCCGGACGTAACACACAGGCCGACCCAGACGGCAGCCCCGGCGGCGCGCCGCCAAGTCTTGCCGTCGAGGGAGGTGTACGCCATCCAGCGATCGTCTGCGACGTCCAGGCGGAGCCACACGGGGCGAAGCAGCACGTTCGTCAGCGCTTTGCTCGTCGCCCGGAGGATGGCCGAGCCCTGCAACAGGCCCGGGGAGGCGGGGGCGCCCGGTGGCACCTCCTCTGAGCTGAAGCCCCGCGCCGTGGACCTGTCGAAGAGCGCGACGCCCTGACCCACATCCACCACCAGCGCCACGGACGCCGACTCCGACCCGAGGTCAGCCCGCGCCATCAGCCCCACCATGGCCCCCGTCGGCACCGGCGCCGACGTCCCTTGCAACGCTGCCACGCGGCATGAAAACCGCCCCTGACTGGACACGTAGGGCGCGCACGTGAACGTGCAGTTGTCGTCGAACCGCCCGATTCCCAGGCCGGCCCCCCGTATGCGGAGGGTGGATACCGTCCGGGCCAGGAAAGACGCCGCAGGAGTGGACGTGGTTCCGGGACCCGCCGCCGCTGGGGGAGCGAAGGTCACAGGTTGGCCGGAGGCTTCCGCCCGCCGAAGGAGGGGCCGCGCCGGCGGAGGTGGCCGAACTGGTGGGACCGATGGAGCGCATGGAGCGCGGGGGCGGAGCCTTACCGGCGGACTACGCCCAAGCAGACGTCACCTTCCACCTGCGGATCGCCATAGCGGCCCACAACCGCGCGCTCGCCACCCTGATGCGCCCGATCCTGCAGCCGCTGCACGGTCGGATCATGGCCGTATTGTCCTGGCCGAGCAGCGCCGAATGGTCGAACCGGCAGCACCGGCGGATCTACGAGGCCGTCGCCGCGCGCGACCCCGAAGCCGCGCGGCGAGCCATGGAGGAACACCTGGACCACGTGGTCGGCGAGGTGGACCGCCTGGGGCGGGCCGAGCCCGCGACGGAACCCGCGACCGGGACAGCCGGGGCGGAACAGCCCCCCAAGACGCGCGGGCGGCGTGGCGGCGGACGGCGCGCGGAGGCGAGCGGCTGAACGCGCCCGCGCTGGACACGGCGGTCTCCCGGGTGTTCGTGATGCCAGACGAGCGCTCACACACATCCAATCCGTTGCCGGCATGGCAGTGGTAGCATCGAACCGATGACAAACGCCGTGATCAGGGTGGGCAGGGAGGCGATCTATCCTGCGAATCGACAGGTTCGCTTGGGATGATGCCAACATCAGGCGCATTGCCCGCCACGGTGTCGTCGCGGCGGGAGCGGCCTCGCAGCGCCAGGGTCAGCCCGGGACACCATACGCGGCGTCCATGCGGACAGTGGCCCGCGCGCGGTGCCGTGCAGGCACCGCACGCGTCGGTGAGGGAACGTCTGTCCGTTTCGACCGCCCACAATATTGGGCTGCGCCCCCACGCGATAGCGAAATCGTTTGCGTTGCAGGGGGCTCCAGCCCAACCACACATCGCGACGGGCCACGTGGCGCGCGGCCGCCGCGAACAGCAACCCACCCAAGATCACCGGCTGACCTTCGAACTGGCCGTAGATCCAGTACCGCTGATGGGCTCCGAGGGCGCGCCGGAAGCCCTGAGCATGCTCCGCGGCCATGGTGGCATCCCACTGTGGCTGCTCATCGGCCGGTACCGGCACCACCGTCACCGGTCGCACATCCGCCAGTCTGGCGACGATCGCGACCGGG
>JAJZZC010000258.1 GCA_021797775.1 Bacillota bacterium | reverse complement strand
CCGTCGGCGCAAGACTCGCTTCGCCGTGGCTGGCTGGGCCTTCGGCGGCGGGAATCACACCCGCTCGAATCGGTCGGCTTCGTCTCGGCGCACCAGACTTCGGCTCATCGGTTCGCCGCCGCCCGAAAACCGTTGAACCCCAAGGATCATCCAAATGCTGGCAGACTGTGCATCCCGCACGCGGTCTGCCGGATCACCATACCCTGCAGTACGTCATCGTCGCGATTGGTACCACATCTAGTGGCTCGATCCACCTGCGGACCTCCGGCGTGCACAACGGGTGAGACGCGCCAGAAGCCAAGTGCGTCGAAGTCTGGGGCTCGGCCGAAACCCAGGCGAATCGCGCGTGTTCAACGCGGTCCGTCTCCTGCTCGGCCGGCGCGGGCCACATCTCCTCGCAAACCCCCGCGTTCAGATCGAGGTGCTGACGGTCGTTGGGCCCGAACTCATATCGTATGTCGTTGACCCACCAGAAGTGCTAACTGCCGCCCGCCCCGCTCCCGGTGGCAGATCTGCTCCGGGGCCAGACGGTGTAAGGTGTTGACCTCTTTCCAGAAGGCGGGCAAGCCGTCGTCGCGGAGCACCAGCAAGAAATCCCAGCTATGCTGGCGGCAGAGCGCCATGATCGGGCCGTTGGCATACAGCCCGTCGGCCAGCACCAGCAGCCGGCGTCGGCGGAAGGCGCGCTTGATGCGCGCGGCCAACCGCTGGAACGCCTTCACCTCACAGTCCTGCTTCTGCTGAGCGGCGCTCGCTGGCGGCGCCTCGCCCGCGGCCGGGTGCGGAATCCCAGGGGGGTGGTAGTCGGCCATCATCGCGTTCCACGCCGGCCCCTCTTCCCGCGCCACCGGATCTACCCGCACCGGCCGCAGCGCCGCCAGGGTGCTGTGCACCACCGGGCTGGCCGGTGCCGTTCCCCGCCGCTCCACCGCGGCGACCTGCGCCCCTCCAGGCGCGGCGCTGGCAATGCCACCTCGCCCGCCGCCGCCAGCCGCTGCAGCAACCCCACACGGGCCGCGATCTTCGGTCGTCCATTGGGTACCTTCCACGGCAGGTTCTCGCAGAGCGTTTCCGTCAACTCGGTCCGCGATAGCGCCCCGAAGCGCCGTACCGTCCACCGGATCAGTTCAAGGTGCTGAGGGCAGTGCTAGCGCGACTTTCGGAATCGCACGACCGTGTATGCAGAACGCCAACGCCTACAACGGTTTGTGCACTCGCACGTGTAGCACCTGACCTCACGGGCAGAAACTCGTTGGGAGAGAGGTGATTTGGCTTCCTGTAGTACCGTACGGTAGTGGCCCCATCAGGTACTACGCGCCGTTACGCGAAAAGCGTTGAGCCGGCGCAGATTGGCAGCCCTCGCCATCCGCTGCTCTTAGAGTCGTCCTAGTCCCCCGCGACCTCCACTTCCGCGATGCGGCCGTCCACGATGCGGAAGGCGCGCAGCACCGGCCGGACCGGGTCGGCCAGCGAGCAGATAAGGTAGTAGGCGGAGGGATAGAAGGCGAGCCGGATATCCGTCTGCGACGGGGTGGCGGGGGTGGCCGGGTGGGAGTGGAAGATGCCCCACACCTCGCGCCCGGCGTCCTCCAGTTCCATGGTGACCCGCAGCAGGTCCTGCGGGTCGATCTCGTAGCGGACGGGGCTCTTGGCCGCGTTGCGGGTGGGATAGAAAGCCTCCGCCCGTGCGCCGCTGCCCGCGAGTAAGCCACAGGCCTCCAGCGGTCGCTCGGCGAGCGCGTGTCTTGTCATCGCCTCGCGCAGCCCGGGCGCGAGCTGGATCGTCCCTACGAAGGGCCCGTCGTCCCCCGCTCCCCCCATCACCTGGTCCCGCCCTCTTTCCCTCGGCCCAGCGCCCGCGCCGCCCGGACCCACCGCCTGCCCCGTGCCGCGGCGCCCGGCCCACGGGTCCTCCCCACCACTGGGTACGTCCGCTCCCGCTTGCGGGTCTCCACCGCCTGCCCTCCGCCACAGCGCGCCCCAGGCCGCGGGCCCCCGCCGACGAGCAGACGTTCCTGCCGACGCGGACCAGCCAGGGTGAACGCGGAGGGCGCCAAGGGTTTGCGATCGTGGGGCGGCTGACCCTGCCAGGTAACGGGTCGCCCCCGGCCAAGGCCAACGGGCCGCACGCTGCAAGGACTCAGCGCCGCTAACGGGCGCATGCCGCTTGCCCGGAGGACCGGGCCACAGGTCCACCACGGCCCGCGATCCCCCCGTCAGCGGTTCCCAGCGCCCTCCGTGTGGCGCAACGCCCACGGCAGCATGCTGCCGTAGCGGTCGCCCCCGTCGGGCAGGATGCACGCCACCCGCTGCCCCTGGCCGAGTTCGGCCGCGATCCGGAGCGCGCCCCACACGGCCGCCCCAGACGAGGGCCCCGCCAGCAGGCCCTCGCGGCACGCGAGTTCCCGCGCCGCGTCGAAGCCATCCTCGTCACCGCAGGCCAGCACGCGATCGACGAGCGATCGGTCGAGCACGCCCGGCACGAAGCCCGCACCCAACCCCAGCAGGCGATGGGGCCCCGGCCGCCCGCCCGAGAGGACCGCACTGCGCGCGGGCTCGACAGCCACCACCAGCAAGCGGGGCAGCCGGGTGCGGAGGAAGCGGGCCGTGCCGGTCAAGGTGCCTCCGGTCCCCACGCCGGCGACAAGGGCGTCGATGCGGCCGCCGCACTGGGCGTACAACTCCGGTCCCGTGGCCGCGAGGTGCGCCGCGGGGTTGTGGGGGTTCTCGAACTGCCGCGGCCAGAACGCCCCGCGCTCGCGCACGACCCGTTCGGCCGCGTACACGGCCCCCGACATCCCCTCCACGGCCGGTGTCAGGATCAGCTCGACCCCGTACCAGGAGAAAAGGGACCGCCGCTCCATGTTCATGTCGTCCGGCATGGTCAGCACGAGGCGGTAGCCGCGCACCGCGGCCACAACCGCCAAGCCGAAACCGGTGTTGCCCGAGGTGGCCTCCACGATGGTGTCGCCCGGGCGCAGCCTCCCGTCGCGCTCCGCCGCCTCCACCATGCCAAGGGCAATGCGGTCCTTGACGCTCCCGCCGGGGTTCATCCACTCCAGCTTGCAGACGACCTCCGCCGATCCGGCGGGCACGTGGCGCAGACGCACGACCGGCGTACCGCCCACCAGCGCCAGCGCGTCCGGGAGGATGGCCTCGCCCGGGGCCCCTGCGGGCAGATCGAGGGACGCCGGATCCGCAAGGCGCGACGTCGTCGCGCCCTCACGCCCGGGTTCCTGCCCCCCTCGCCCGCCTGCCTGCGCGTCCCCGGCCCGTGACCCCGCGGCGCCCCCAGGGTCCTGCCCACCCCGCCCGCGCGCCTGCGCGTCCCCTAGCCGCGGCTGCTCGACGCCGCGCGCGCTCGCCGCCCAAGGACGGGTCCCCGCACCCCCCGCCGCCATGTTCAGCGTTCCCCTGCCGCGCGCGCCGGTTCCTCAAGCGGCAGGCCCTCGTTGATCCAGCCGACCAGCCCATCCTGGAGGTTGCACGCTTTGGCGAAGCCCGCACGGCGCAGCATCAGCGCGGCTTGCCGCGACCGTTCGCCGACGCTGCAGACCAAGATCATCTCGGTAGCCGGATCCAGCACCTGCGTGGCACGCTGCGCCAGGACACTCATCGGCAGCAATTCGGAGCCCGGGATGCGGGCCTGGTCGAACTCGTCCGACTCGCGCACATCGATGACCATCGCACCAGCGGCGATACGCGCCTGCGCCTGTCCGGGGGTCAGCTCGACCGCCTCCGGCTCCGCCGCGCCAGAGGACGTGACCCCATTTGCCTGCTCGTGCTTGCCGTCGTGCTCCGGGTTCGGCACACCGCAGAACCCTTCGTAGTCGATAAGTTCGTGGATCGTGGGCTGGTCCCCACACACGGGGCACTCCGGATTCCGCCGCCAGCGCAGGGTCTGGAACTCCCCAGCGAGCGCGTCGTAGAGAATGAGCCGGCCGGCCAGGGGCTGCCCGGCGTGAAGCAGGATCTTGACGGCCTCAACGGCCTGCAGCGTGCCCATGACGCCACAGAGCGCCCCGATGATGCCGCCCTCCGCGCAGGAAGGCACCGAGCCCGGAGGCGGCGGCGCCGGGAACAGGCAGCGGTAGCAGCCCTGCCCAGGGACGAACACCGTAGCCTGGCCGTCCCACTTCAGGATCGAGGCGTCGACCAGCGGCTTGCCCAGCAGGACGCAGGTGTCGTTAATCAGGTAGCGTGTGGGAAAGTTGTCCGACCCGTTGATCACAAGGTCGAACGGGCGCACGATGTCCATGGCGTTGTGGGAATCGATGACCGTTGGGAAGGTCAGCACCTGGACGTCGGGGTTGACGTCCTCCAGGTGCCTGCGCGCGGACTGGACCTTGGGTCGCCCGACGTCGTGGTTGAAGTGCAGGATCTGGCGCTGCAGGTTGCTCACGTCGACGCGGTCCCCATCGACGATGCCGATGGTGCCGACGCCGGCGGCGGCCAGGTACAGGGCGGCCGGCGAGCCGAGCCCGCCGGCGCCGATCAGCAGCACCTTGCTGTCGAGCAGCCTGCGCTGACCCACGACGCCCACCTCGTCCAGCCGCACGTGACGGCTGTACCGCTGGAGCTGCTCGCGATCCAGCAGCGGCTGGCGGGCAGGGCCGGGGTCGCCCGCGCCGCCAGCCATGGCCGGAATCAGCGCGACCTCGTCCCCGTCCCGCAGGGGGGTCGACTCGCTCTGCAGCGTACGGACCTCCACCTGGTTGACATATACGTTCAGGTGGCCTGGCAACTGTCCCTCCGACGACAGGATGCGGTCCCGCAGGCCGGGGTAACGCTCGCTGAGCATGGTGAGCAACGCGCCCACGGAACCGGCATCCACCTGCACGTGCGTCGCGCTCTCGGCGAGCGGACGGTACGGCGTGGGAATGTAGACGCGCACGGCCATCTCTGACATCAGCACTCCTCAGGCGGCGCGCCGCGACGGGCAGCGTCCGGACCGCACGGCCCCGCGGCCCGCGCGCCGCCCCCGGAACGCCAGCGGCCTGTAAACCCGGCAAAACCATGTGCATTTCCGACTTTACGGCCCGGATTCTAACGGCGCCCCGGTCGGGCGTCAACGCGCCCGGCGCGGCGTGCCGGAGGCTCCAGGGGGATGTCCTCCCCCCACGGAGGGAACGGATGGGCGCGCCGCCGCCAGTGCGCTGGCGGTTTGGCCGATCGGGCGGTAGGATCGCGGTCAGGGGATGGCCGTTCCGCAGCGGCAGACTGCACGGGCCGAGCCGGGGCCCCGCCAGCCACCAGCCGAGAGACGCGGGGGCGGAAGACGAAGAGGGACGAAGCCGCTGGCCCCGCCATGGCGCCCGCCTGGCCTCCAGGTGCGGCCATCGCAACGGGGAGCCCACTCGCAGCGGAGGCTTTGCCGGCGCGGGACGGCTGTGCTACGATAAGGGTGCTGCGGTGCTTCACCGGGTAACCGCGAGCAGTATCGGGCTGTGGCGCAGCTTGGTAGCGCGCCTGAATGGGGTTCAGGAGGCCGGCGGTTCAAATCCGCCCAGCCCGACCAGTTGGACCGGCGAACGGGGCGCCTCGCGCGTCCCGTTTCGCGTCTCCGGGGCCCCCCACCCAGGTCGCGCTACCCGCGCGGCCCGTCCCCCCTAGCGCGCTGCGAGCGCCAGGGGCTCATCGGCGTCGGCTAAACCCGCGTCGGGCACCGTCCGGCGGACCAGCTCATCCAGCATGGCCTCCCGGTCCGCCGGCGAGAGCCGGTTCCATAGCCGGAGGACGTAACTGGGCTCCTGCCGTACCGTAGCCGGCTGGTCATCGGGCGCCTGCAGTGTGATCCCCAAAATGCCTTCGAGTTTGGCGAGCGTCTCCGGGCGCGGCATTGACTGGCCATGCTCGATCCGCCACAACTGCTGTCGCGACACCCCAGCCCTGCGCGCAACATCTGACGCGCTCAACCGCAGCCTGGCCCGGGCCACCCGCAGCGCCTCTGCAGTGTCCATTTCGCCCCCGCGCGTCGGAGCAGCAGCAGCAGCAGCCGGCCGACGCTTCGCTCCCGGACGCGGACCCGGACCCCGCCACGGCTCTGCTCACCCGGACGACCATGCGCCGCGTCATCCGCCAGCTACACGCCACCCAGACTCAGGCCCGGCGGGCGGCCGAGGCCGTACTCGCCCACCCCGACTATCGGGCCGGCCGCGTCGACTCCGAGCCAGGGCTGTATCTGGTGCTGCTCGCCAAGGTCATGGCCGACGACGAGGCCGGCGCCGATCGCGCCGCGCGCGAGGCCGCGGCCCGCGCATCCGCCGCCCAGGCCCTGCGGGAGCTGCTGGTCCGGTACATGCGCGAGTGGGCCGCTGGCGGCATGGACGCGGCGGCGGCGCTCCTGGCCGCGGCCCGCGGGTACCTGGCGGACCGGCCAGACCCCGGGCTCACCGACGCGGACCTGGCCTCCCTGGCAGCCGACATCGCCGGCGCGGCACCCGCCCCCGCCGGCCAGCCCAGCAAGCGCCTGGCCGTCACAGACGCCAGGAGCCTCTTCCGGGCGGCCCGCCAGAGCCTGGGCGGAGGGCTCAGGGATGGATAACGCCATCACCCGGTTGGACATCGCTGGCATGCACTACTGGCCCATGTTGGCAGAGGAAGTCCTTGGGGTGCATTTTGCAGCTCAAGGCAAACATCGCCCCCAAGATCTTGGAGAAGAAATAGATGATCGGGATCATGTGGGTCACCAGAAAGGCGCAGACTTCGGCTCATCGGTTCGCCGCCGCCCTGAAACCGTTGAGCCCCAAGGATCACCCACATACTGGCAGATTGTGCATCCCGGACGCGGTCTGCCGGATCACCATACCACCT
>JAJZZC010000257.1 GCA_021797775.1 Bacillota bacterium | reverse complement strand
ACGCTGGGGGCCCTGGCCGAACCGGCACTCTTCGCCCTGGCCCTGCCGTGGATGGTCCTCGCCGGCAGTACGGCGTGGCCCGCGTTGGTCGCCGCCTCGGCATCGGCCAGCCCGGCCAGCGTCGTCCGCTTCTTCGGCCTTGCCGCCGGGCTCATCGTCCTACTGGTGGAGACCGGTCGGCTGCCCGTGGACAACCCGGACACCCATCTGGAGTTGACCATGATCCACGAGGCCATGGTCCTGGAATACTCCGGACCAGCCCTGGCCCTGATCTCCCTGGCCCAGATGATCAAACAGGTGCTCGTCCTGGCGCTCGTCGCAGACCTGCTGTTGCCGTGGGCCATCGGCGCCGCGCATCTGCCCTGGGGCCTGCAGCCCGTCGCCGCCTTCGCCGAATGGCTCGCGCTCGCGGTCGGAGCGGCCGTGGCCGAATCCCTCTCCGCCAAGCTGCGCTTCTTCCGCCTGCCGGCGTATCTCGGCGCGGCGACCGCCCTGTCGTCGGCCGCCGCGGTGCTCCAGGTCTGGGGGGTACGGTGAAACGTGGCGGCATCCGGCCTGTTGACGACCCTGACCGACATGCTCGTCGTGTGCTCCCTCGCCCTGCTCGTCGTGCGACCGGCGGCCTGGAGCATCGGCATTCTGGCGGTGCAGGCCGCACTCGTCGCCCTCATGGCCCTGCTCGTTTCGCCCGGACCGGGCGGATGGATCGCCGCGGGCCTGATCCTGGCGACCAAGGTGATCGGCATTCCCGGGGCGCTATGGTGGGCGGCGCGCCGCACCGGGGCCGACCAGGCGGTCGACTGGCCGTCCCCCTGGGCCTGGCTGGTGGGGGCGGCGATCGTGCTCGTTGTGCGGCTCTCCCTGCCGACCTTCACCGCCGGCCTGAACCCTCGGCATGCCGTGTTGCTGGGGACCGCATTGGTCGTGGTCCTGCTGGGTCTGGCGGGCATGGTCGGCGGCCGGTTGCTGCTGGCCCAGGCCGTGCACTTGGTGGTCGTGGAAAACGGCCTCTACGTCGCCGGTTTGGCGCTGACCGGCGGGCTGCCCGCGGCGCTGGACCTGGGCGCGGCCGTCGACCTGCTGCTGGTCGTCTTCGTGTTGGCCTGGCTCTCCCGTCACGTTCACCGGCTCCAACTGCCCCCGCACGTCGACGAACTGCGGCACCTGAGGGGTTAGCATGCGCGATCTGCTGTGGCTGCTTTGCGCCCTGCCCTTCGCCTGCGGTGGCGCTTCCCTGCTCTGCCCGCGACCGATGCACCTGCGTGCCGTGCTGGGTGTCGGGGCCACCTTCACGGTACTCCTCGCCGCCGTCCTCGTCGCGGTGCCCGCGCCGCCGGGCCCAGGGGTACTCCGACTGGATGCGCTGGCCCGGATCTTGCTCGGGGTAGTGGTAGCGGTCGGCACCCTCTCCACCGCGGATTCGTTCGCCTACTGGCACGACGAACTGGCTCTGGCCGGACCCGACCTGCACGCCATCGGGCGGGGCTTGCCACGGGTGCGCGCCTACTTCTTCTGGCAGCAGGCCTTCCTCGGATCCCTCCTCTTCGCGGCCGCCTCAGGCAACCTCGGCGTCTCCTGGGTGGCTATCGAACTGACCACGATCACCTCCGCCGTGCTGGTCGGCTTCTCCGGGGGTGCGCGGGCCGTCGAGGCGGCCTGGAAGTATGTCGTCCTCTGCAGTACGGGGTTGGCGCTGGCCCTGCTGACGGTGATCCTGCTGTACGCCCTTTCCGGCGGCGGGGGGCTGCACGCGCTGGACTGGACCTCGCTCCAACGCGCCGCGGCGTCGTTCCCGGCCGGGCCGGCCAAGCTGGCCTACCTCTTCGCCCTGGTCGGCCTGGGTACCAAGTCCGGGCTCGCCCCGCTGCACGCCTGGCTGCCCGACGCGCACAGCGAGGCGCCAGCCCCGGTGAGCGCCCTGCTCTCCGGGGTCCTGCTCGCGATCGTCCTCTGCACCCTGGTGCGCGTGGCGGGCGTGACCGCCCGCGCGACGGGGCCCGCCTTCCCCTACCACCTGCTGCTGGGCGCAGGGGTGCTCTCCGTCGCGGTGGCGGCGCCCTTCCTGGTACTGCAAGAAGACCTCAAGCGCCTGCTGGCCTATTCCAGCATCGAGCAGATCGGGCTCATGGCCGTGGGCTTCGGCCTGCACACGCCCCTGGCGGTGCTGGGCGCGGTCCTGCAGCTCGTGGTGCACGCCCTCACCAAGTCGGGCCTCTTCTTCGCGGCGGGCCGTGTGTTGCATAGCGTGGGCAGTCAGCGCCTGGCACGCCTGCGCGCCCTCGGGCGGCGGGCGCCCCTGCTGGGTGCGGCCCTGCTCTTCGGGGTACTGACCCTGGGCGGGCTGCCGCCCTTCGGCATGTTCTTCAGCGAACTCGCCATTCTGCGCGGGGCCATCGCCCTCAACGCGGGGATCGGCCTGCTGCTGCTGCTGCTGCTCGCGGTGATCTTCGCGGGCCTGCTCTTCTACACCGGCCGCGGCGTCTTCGGTCGGGCCGACACCCATGCTCCGCGCGCGCGGCCCTCGGCGGAGGGGCTGCTCGTGCTCGGTCTCCCCGCCGCGCTGTCGCTGATCGTGGGGCTCTGGGCGCCCGCGGTGCTGCTGCGTGGTCTGCACGCCGCCGCGGCGCTCGCCCTCGGGGGGCGCGGGCTGTGAGCACCGAGCCGGGCACGGCGCCCTTGGGACGGCCGTTGTTCCGCGAGGTCGAGGCCGGGGCGCTCGCCAGCGCCGTCTCCGCGATCCTGGCCGCCGGCGGTCGCCACCTGACCTCCGCCGCCGCGGACGATCGCGCCGCGGGCGGCGGATACCGCTGGGACCACGCCTTCCAGATGCCGGGGCGCCCGAGGATCGAGGTTCTGCGGGTACGGGTCGCCGCGGAGCGCCCGGAATGCCCGTCGCTGGTCCCCGTCCTGCCCGCGGTGCACTGGGACGAACGCGAGGCCAGGGATCTCTACGGGATTGAGCCCTTGGGCCACCCGGACCCCCGCCGCCTCGTCCTCCCCGACGACTGGCCGGCTGGGCTCCACCCCCTGCGCAAGGACGTGCCCGCCGGCATCCACCCGGCCGCGGCGGCGCCCGGCTGGTCCCCCCGGGTGGCGGGCGGCGAGGGTGTGGTGCTTATGCCCGTCGGTCCCGTGCATGCCGGCATTATCGAGTCCGGGCACTTCGCCTTCAGCCTGATGGGCGAGACCATCCTTGACCTCGACCTGCGCCTGTTCCAGAAGCACCGGGGGCTGGAGAAGGCTCTGGAGGGCCGGCCCTGGGCCGAGGCCGCCGGTGTGGTGGAACGGACCTGCGCCGCCTGCTCGGCCTCGCACCAGGCGGCGTGGAGCGAAGCGGTGGAGCAGATCCTGGACTGGTGGCTGCCGCTACGGGCCGTGTACCTGCGGACGGTCCTGCTGGAGTGCGAGCGGCTGTATAACCACCTCAACGACATCGCGGCCATCCCCGCTGGCACGGGTTTCGCGGTCGCGGCCATGGAGGGCGCCGCGCTCAAGGAGCGGATGCTCCGCCTGCAGGCGGCGGCCTTCGGCCACCGCTACCTGTTTGACACGATCCGCCCGGGCGGGGTGGTCCGAGACCTCGCGCCGGACGCGGCGGTAGCGCTCCGTCGCGGACTCGCCGACCTGCGCCCGCGCCTCTTGCGCCTGGGCCAGCGCATGCTGCGCCATCCCGGGTTCACCGACCGCCTGCAGGGCACGGGTGTGCTGCCGCGCGCCACGGCCGAGGCCATGGGTGCCGTGGGCCCCGCGGCCCGGGCCAGCGGCGTGGCGCGCGACCTGCGCCTTGACCGGCCGTACCTGGCGTACCAGGCTTTCGCCCCGTTGCTGATCACGGACGCGGCGGGCGACGCCGGGGCGCGGCTGCGCGTGCGCCTGCGGGAGGCCGAGGTCACCTTCGCGCTGCTGGACCGCCTGCTGCACGCCCTGCCGGGAGGGGCGTTCCAGGCACCCCCGCCCGAGGGCTCCGGCTCGGCGGAGGGGCTCGGCATCGGCTGCAACGAGTCGCCGCGCGGCGCCAACGTCCATTACGTGGAACTGCGCGGCGGGCGGATTGCCCGCTATCACATGCGCCCGGCCTCGTTCGCGAACTGGCCGCTCCTCATGGCGGCGGTGCCTTCCAACCTGATCGGGGACTTCCCCCTGATCAATAAGAGCTTTGAACTCTGTTACGCCTGCTGCGACCGCTGAGGGTCCATCCGGCCCCATGGACGCGGCGGGACACGGGCCTCCGCCCGTCAGCGGACGGACTCCGAGGCGCGCGGGAGAGAGGGTAGGGGGTGGGCCGCTGTGGGTGAAGCGGGCGGGAGGGCGCGCCGGGGGTGGCGCCGGTCGCTCCAGGTGCGGCACGTGGACGCGGGCAGCTGCAACGGCTGCGAGTCGGAGATCGCGGCGATCACCAATCCCGTTTACGATGCGCAGCGCTACGGTCTGGACATCGTGGCCTCGCCGCGGCACGCGGACGTGCTGACCGTGTCGGGCCCCGTCACGCGCCAGATGGCTGAGGCCCTGCGGCGGACGCACGCCGCGCTGGGGGACCCGCAACTGGTGGTCGCGGTGGGGGACTGCGCGTGCGGGCGCTGCCCCTTCCGCGGGACGTATGCCGCCGGCGAGGGCGTCGCCGGCGTGTTGCCGGTGGACGCGGAGGTGCCCGGCTGCCCGCCTACGCCGGAGGAGATTGTCCGGCACTTGCGCGCGCTGATGACCACGCCCTGGCCGCGGCCGCGTTGAGCCGCGCAGGCGTCCGCGGGCCCGCCGCGAGGATCTGCTGCTGGAGCAGGCGCCGATGCGGGGAGCGCATCCGCGGGCGTAGGCGGAAACCGTTGAGGCTCTTGGACTCACGGGTCCTGTGCCTCTGGCGGTTGCGCATGCGTGGTCGCGTCTTTCCGCCCGTATGCAGGCGGTTCTGCATACGATTCTGCATACGGAGCGGGGTCGAGGGCCAGCCGCTGTGCCGGTTTCTGGTGCGGTCGCCGCCCGCTCCGGGTCCAACAGGTGGGCGTAAACGCGCATGGTCACGGATGCGTCGGCGTCGCCGATCATCTCCGACACCTCGACGATGGACAGCCCCGCCGTCAAGGGCGCGGCTCAGCGCCGTGTGCCGTTCGGCGTGGAGGCCACGCTTCGTCACGCCGGCCCGGACCAAGACGGCGTTCCAACTCTCCCACACGTTGCCGTACGCCAATGGACCGCCCGTGCGCGTCGTGAGGACCAGGCCGGTGTTCTGCCATTGGGCACCCGCTATCTCCCGCTCATCCCGTTGCAGCCGCTCCCAAGCGCGGAGTGCCTGCGCGGTCTGGCCTTGGTCTCGGCGCTTCGTGGCGTCGGTCGCCGTCCGGTGGAGCATCCCGAGGATGTGCTGTTGGTGGCGGTCGCGGATGCGCTCGGGTCAATGGCGGGTGGCGCGGGGGTCACGTGCGCGCCCGCGCGGGACGGGGCGATGCGGGAAGCGGCCCAGGGGTTCGTGTCGCCCGGCGGGGCTACCGCTGCTCCAGGGGGCTGATGCGCGCCCCGTGGCTGGCAGGGCTGGCCTCCAGGGGTAGGACGTGGGCGTTCATCAGAAGGCGCTCGCGGTTTTCGGCGCGCCGTTGCACGGCCTCGCGGTGCACCGGCTGCAGCTCGTCGCCCACTGCGGTCCAGCTGGCCAGGCCCAGCAGTGCACCGCGCCCACCCCAGACTAACAGGCCATCCTCTCCGCGCTCGACGCCTCGCGCCGATACGGCGCGGCGGAAGTAATACCGCCAGCTTCATCCGAATGGGAGGTGAGGGAGGTGGTCCTGGTGCGCCAGAGCAGCTTCTGGGCCCGGACGGTCGGGTTGCGGAATACAATGATTCAGCGTGTCGAGATGACTGATGGTGCGGACGAGTGCATTATCGTGCACGTGCGACCTCGACGCAAAGCGATGTCTCGGTGCGGGATTTGCCAGAAACGCTGTCCGCAATATGACCATGGCAGCGGGCGCCGTTGTTGGCGTAGTCTTGATGTCGGGGAGAAGCGACTCTACATTGAGGCGGACGCACCGCGGGTGTGTTGTCCGCACCATGGCGTAGTTACCGCGGCTGTACCATGGGCACGTCACGATGTGGGGCACACACTGCCATTCGAACAGCAGATCGCGTGGTTGGCTTGTCATTGTTCCAAGTCAGCGGTCGCTGAACTCATGCGTATCGCATGGACTACGGTCGGTGCCATCATCACGCGGGTCGTCTCAGTTGCTCGTGCCGTTTCCGATCCCTTTGCCGGTCTGCGGCGCATTGGTATCGACGAGGTAAGCTATCGGCGTGGTCAACGCTATGTTACTGTTGTGGTCAACCACGACACAGGCAAGGTCATCTATTGCGCACCTGGCCGTGATCGCGCTACATTAGATAAGTTCTTCTCGCTCGTTGGGCCCGAGCGCTGCGACGAGATAAGCCTGGTGAGTGCGGATGCAGGTTCATGGATTGCTGAGGCCGTCGAGGCGCACTGCCGTAACGCGAAACTCTGCATAGATCCATTCCATGTCGTCAGTTGGGGAACTGATGCCCTTGACGCAGTGCGGCGGGGGGTCTGGAACCAAGCCCGGCGCAGCGGCCAAAAGGCTGTAGCGCAGGAAGTTAAGGGTGCGCGCTGGGCACTTTGGCGTAATCCAGAGGACCTAACCGCTGCACAGGAGGCCAAACTCGCCGATATCGCCCGTAGCAATTGGCCACTATACCGGGCGTACCTGCTGTGCGTCCAGAGAAGGTCCCTGGGATCCAGCCGGTGGGAGACCGGTCGCGGAAAGTCGGAGCCGCGTAGCCGCCCTCCCGGCGTAGGTCGGCGACGACCCCGTCGGAGCGGAGGGTAGTGGC
>JAJZZC010000256.1 GCA_021797775.1 Bacillota bacterium | reverse complement strand
CTGCCGGGGGCACGGCCCCGATCGTCCGCAGCCGCTGCCGGGCCGCCCGCACCCTGCCGCCGCGCGCCCCGCCAGCGGCTGCCGTGCGGGCCGCGCGGGCCAAGCGTTCTAGCGCCGCGAGGACGATCTCGTCTACCGCCGCCTCATCCTCCGCGCCCGTCTGCTCCGCCGCCGCCTCAAGGGCCGCGATCAGGTGCTCGCTGGCGATCGTCTCCGCCACCACCGGGTCCCCGCGCAGCGCGTGGAGGCCGCGTGTGGCGGGCGTGTCTGGCAGCCGCCCCAGCAGGTTTTGCTCCGCACGCAGCGCCTCCATGGCGAGCCGCACCCACTCCGGATTATGGGTCGCGTCGCGCTCGACCAGCGCTGCCCCCGCGGTCGCCTCCGCGACCGCTGCCGCTAGGTCCGCCATCGGTATCGCCCTCATGGCCACCCCTATCTCCTCCTCCGCGCGCCTCTGTCCCTCTGCCCTATATTATACCCACTTTGCGCGCAACACAATCACCCGTTCCCCCGGGGAATCCCCGGTCCCGCCATGCGCGGCGCGGCCTGCGTCGCGGGGGTTCGGTCCGCGCGGTACAGTGTCGGTATAGTGCAGAGATAGGAGGTGCAGACAGATGCCACGTCACACCCACGGGTGGCAGTCTCCGGGGCAGCGGGGCAGGCGAATCGTCCCGTGTCTCATGCGCTGCATGGCCTGCGGCCGCACGCGGGTTTTGCTGCGGGCGGCGTCCGCCCGGCGTATCGCCAGCCCGATGCGCCCCACCGGCCACGTGAAACACATGTGGTGCGCGGGGTGTCGCCGGGTGCAGCCGCACCTGCAGCCGCCCGGGGCGGCGTTGGCGTGATGGGCGCATGGCTGGCATGGCTGGCCCGTGCCCTGCCTATGGCCGGCGCGCTCCTGGCCGTGGCGGGTTGCGGCCCGGTGGGCCCAGCGGGGGGCCGTTCAGGGCGCGGACCTGTCCCCTGAGCAGTGCGCCGCGCGGCGGAGGCAGGTGATCGGCGCGCTGGCGGCGGGGTTCGGGGCGGGCGCCATCCTGGCGGTGTGGTGACGATGGTCACGGGGCATGGGGGACCACCACCACCCCCACCGTGATGCCTCCTGCCCCGGTCCGGCTTGCGACGACGGAGTGAGGAGTGGTTCACGTGAAGTTGGTCATCGCAGAAAAGCCGTCCGTGGCCCGCGACTTGGCGGCCGTGATGGACCCAGGGGCCCGGCGCGCCGACGGGTGCCTGGAGGGCCGTGCCTACACCTGGACCTGGGCCCTGGGCCACCTCGCTGAGTTGGCGCCCCCAGAGCACTACGTGCCGTCGCTGGCCGGCCGGTGGACCCTGGAGGCCCTGCCGGTCCTGCCCACGGCCTGGGCGCTGCGACCCCGCGAGGGGGACGCGCAGCGGAAGCAGTTGGGCGTGTTGCGGGGCCTGCTGCGCAAGGCGGCCGAGGTGATCGTGGCTACTGACGCGGGCCGCGAGGGCGAGCTTATTTGGGCGTACATCCGTGACTTATGTGGCTACCGTGGCCCTGTGCGCCGCCTGTGGCTCAGCGAGTCTACGCCCGAGGCCGTGCGTGCCGCCTTCGCCGCGTTGCGGGAGCCGCCGACGGCGCTGGAGGCGGCGGCGCGGGCTCGCGCCTGCGCGGATTGGATCGTTGGAATGAACGCCACCATGGCCCTGAGCGCCCGCCACGGTGGCCTGTGGAGCGCGGGCCGTGTGCAGACCCCGACGCTGGCGCTGCTGGTGGCCCGTGAGGCGGAGATCCGCGGCTTCCGGCCCGAGGATTACCGGGTCGTTTTCGCCACCTTCGACACCCAGGGCTACCGCTACGCCGGCCGTTGGTTCAGCGGCGGCACAGACCGGCTGCCCAGCGCCGCGGAGGCCGAAGCCCTGGCCGCCAAGGTGCGCGGCCAGACCGGCCAGGTGGTGTCGGTCCAGCGCAAGCGCACCCAGGAGGCCCCGCCCCGGCTTCTCAACCTGACCGACCTGCAGCGGCTCGCCAATCAGCGCCACGGGCTTACGGCGGCGCAGACTCTCGCGGCGGCGCAGGCGCTCTACGAGGCTGGGCACCTGACCTATCCTAGGACGGACTCGCGGTACGTGACCCCCGAGGTGGCGGGGACATTCCCCGACCGGCTGCGGGCCTTGGCGGCGATGCCTGACATCGCCCCTATCGCTCAGCGCCTGGCGGCAGCCGTGCCCGACCTAGGCAAGCGCGTGATCGATGCTACCAAAGTGACTGACCACCATGCTTTGTTGCCGACAGACCGCCCCTCCGACCTGGCGGCGCTGCCGCCAGACCAGGCGCGGGTGTACGGCCTAGTCGCTCGCCGCTTCGTGGCGGCTCTCTTGCCGGCGGCGGAGTGGGACGAGGCCACGGCCATCACGGAGGTTTGCGGCGAGACATTCCGCTCCCGCTCGCGGGCGCCGGCCGCGCCGGGCTGGCGTGAGGCTGAGCCGCCCACGCAGCCCACGCAGGAGGCCCGCAGCGGGGCGAAGGGCGGGTCGGATGGCCAAAATGGCCACGGACGATGCTGACGAGGCCGCCACGGGCGATTCTGGCGGTGATCTCTCTGCACTGCGCGACGGCATGCCTGTGAGGTGTGTGGACGCCAAGGCCGAGGCCCGCCAGACCCGCCCCCCAAAGCGCCATACCGAGGCCAGCCTGCTGGCGGCCATGGAGCACGCCGGACGCCTGGTGGACGGCGAGGCCGCCGCCGAGGCCATGCGGGAGCGGGGCCTGGGGACGCCGGCCACGCGGGCCGCGGTGATCGAGACCCTGGTGCGCCGCGAGTACGTCCGGCGCGACGGCAAGGCCCTGGTCCCCACGGAGCGCGGCGAGCACCTGGTGGCCCTGGCGCCCGCCGAACTGCGTGAGCCCGCGACCACCGGGGAGTGGGAGGCCCGCCTGCACCGGATCGAGGCGGGCGAGGAGGACGCGGGGTCGTTCCTCGGTGGCATTGCCGACCTGACACGCCAGATCGTCGCTGACGTGGCCGGGCAGCAGCGAGCCGCGCCCGCGGTGCCTGCAGCGGAGTCCCTGGGTCCGTGCCCACGCTGCGGCAAGGGGCAGATCGTCGAGGGGCGCAAGGGATTCGGCTGCAGCCGCTGGCGGCCCGAGGACGGCGGGTGCCGCTGGGTCCTATGGGCCGAGGTGGCGGGCAAGCGATTGACGGCGGCGCAGGCGAAAGAACTGCTGGCCAAGGGCGAGACAGCCAAGCCCGTCAAGGGGTTCCGCAGCAAGGTGGGCAAGGCATTCGACGCCCGCCTGCGGCTGGACCGGGAGACCGGGCGCGTGGCGTTCGTTTTCGACGCAGACGCACCCGCCCCGGCCAAGCCTGCCGCCAGCCCTAAGCGCCGCGGGGCGTGAGGGACCTAGGGGGTTCGGGGCGGCCCGTACGCTTTCTGTGGCGCCCGCGCGGCGCCACAGAGGAGGCGGTCCCGGTGACGATGGTGACAGCCCCAGAGACGGCGGCGGCGGCGAAAACCCTCGCGCAGGCCCGGAAGTCGGGTTTGGTCCGCCCGTGCGGGCGGGAGGACAGCGCTGGCCGTTGGTACCCAGCCCCCGAGGAGGCATGCGCTGCATGCTGTGAGGGTATCCGCACCCCGTCTCGCGCGTGGCCCCGGTGCATCCGCACGCACTGCGCGTCCGCCGTCCACTGCCAGCACCTGGCGGCCGAGCACCCGGAGGCGTTCGCGCGCGCGGTGGCGGAGGCGGAGCGCCGAGCGGGCCGCACGCTACGCACCCCTACTGCCGGCGGGCGCGCCGCCAGCCGTCCTGCGCATCCTGGCCTCAGCTCATGGCGAACTGGACGGGCCCGCCATCACCGATCTCCTAGCGGCGCAGCCGGCCCTGCGCGCCGCGGGCGTGGATCTGCCCCTCGCGGACGCCCTATTCGCCGCCGCGCGTGTCGGCGCGCGGGCCGCGGCCATTCACCGGGCGGTCGAGGCCACTATCGCGGCCCGCCCCTCGTCGCCCGCGGGCTATTTCGCGGCCGTCGTCCGCCGCGCCGAGGCCGAACACGTCCGCTGGGCCGAATACCAGGCGGCATTGCGCGCCCGCCCCACCGCCCTTGCTGCTTGCGTTCCCTCACGCTGGTGACGCGGGGGCGAGCGGGCCGACTTGCCAGCCCCGCGCCTTATCCCCCACGGCGTGCGGGGTTTCTCTTGCCAGCGGATTTGCCAGATGCTTGCCACACGGAACGCTGGCAAGCAGACTTGCCAGCGTTCCCCACACGCCAACAGCCGTAACGGGTTCGGCTGGCAAATTAGCGGCAAGTCGCTGGCAAGTGAGGAGGCGGACGCATGCCCACTGACCACACCGGCCCGGCCCTGCAGGTCCGCGTCTACATCGGGCCTGGCAGCCCGCTGCACGGCATCCTGTCGGCCCTGCCAGCGGCTTCTCGCGCGGCGGCCCTGGTGCGTCTGGCGGAGGCCCACACGCCGGAGGCCACCACGGACCGCTTGGCCGTCGCGACGGAGCGCCTGGCGGCTGAGACGGCGCGGGTAGCTCAGGCACTTCAGGCCCTGGCGGCGGGCTCAGCCCCTGTACCCAGGGCCCCGGCGGACCCTGCAGACGCAGCGCCGCCAAAGGCCGAGCCCGACCCAGAGGCGGCGGCCACCGATCGGGCCTTGGCGGCATGGGGGTTGCGGGACGACTAGCGGGAGGAGTGGCTCCGATGGAGGCACCAGCGCCAGGAACGCGCCCGGCCCCACGGATAGCGCCCTGCCCTGGCTGCGGCAGCCGAGCCTCCTGGGTGGACGCACGCGGCCACGCCCATTGCACGCGCTGCGTGCCGCGCCCGAGCCGCCGCCGGCCGAGGAGCCCAGCCCGACGGCGGCGGCGACACGCTAGGCCCGAGCAGCCCTGACGGCCCTGAGCGCCGCGTCGGCATCCACCGCCGCGACCAGCCGCGCGCTCCACCCCCTCCAGAACTCCTCCCGTTCTTGCCGCGCGGCCTCGCGGTCTCGGCGATACGCCCACGGAGCGACCATCCGGCGGACCCAGCCGACGACCCCACGGTACCGCCGCATCCGATCCATGGCGGGCATGTGCTACCCCTCCCTGCCCCCACACTACCCCCCCCCGTGAAGCCCCCCCTGCAGCGGAGCGCGGGTGGGCCGAGCCCTGGGCCCCGCTCACCGTCCAGGCCCAGGGGGCAGGCGCCGGGCACAGGCACGGGCAGGGGTCCTGGGCATAGCGGCAGGAGACATCACGGGGGGGGGGTCGGCGGGGGCGGCGGGCATCGGGCAGGGGGGCTGGCGGGCTTGACGAGACCCCCTCCAGCCCCGGCCCCTGGGCCCGCCCCCGCCCCCTCGTCAACCCCGGCGGAGGCAAAGCAGGTTAAGGGAGGCCACACCGCGGGGGGGCAAGCCCCCCGCAGGGCAAGGGAGAGTAGGCATCCCAGCGTATGCACGTCCGTATGCGCCGCCGCTCCGGGCGTAGGCGGGGGTGGGTTCGGGCTAAGAGGCACAGTGTTACCGGGGTGATGCGGACCCCCAGAAAGGGCGTGAACGGGCGTGGCAGGGCTGGAGGTTCTTTCGGTGCGACTCGGCCCCGACGACGTGGCTGAGCTGGAGGCGACGGCGAAGGCGCGGGGGGTGTCAGTGTCCGAGGTGGTGCGGGTGGCGGTCCAGGAGCACCTGGCGCGTCGCCAGGGGGACCGGGTGCTGCCCCTACTCGACCAGGGGTTTGCCAGGCACACGGACCGCCTGGCTGCGCTAATCTCAAAGGTGTATGTCGCGGCCTCGGCGGCATCCTGGCCGGCTACCTATATCATTGGGCGAGACCAAAAGGTGGGCATGGACGAAGCGCGGGAGATTTGGCGGTCCGCGCAGGTGCGGGCCCTGGTGGACCTGCGCCGCAAGGGGTGTGGGCTCGGGGAGGCAGAGGAGGAGGAGTACCGGGCCGCCGAGGCGCGGGCGGGGGTCGAGGACCCGAGTCAGTGAGGTACAAGGGCGTGGGCTAGCCTCACAGTGGGCAGCCCACGCCCCTAAAGGGGCGGTCGGGTATGGCCTGGGTGGGCGGAGCGCCGATGGTGGTCAAGTTATCCGTGGGGGTGGCGGGGACCGGGGGCCCGGCGCGGCTCGCTGGGTACATCGGCACGCGGGAGGGGGTGGAGCGGGTCGCGGAGGAGGCGGTACCGGACCCGACGACCCAGGCGGCATACGTGGCCGAGCGCCCCGGCAGCACGGGCCTGTTCGGCCCGGACCCGGCGGCGCCGCCTGAACTGGCCGAGGTGCAGGGGGCCGTGGGGGCGGCGCCGTGGTGGCACGCCTGGGTGGTCACGATGCGGGGGCCGGACGCCGAGCAGGCGGGCCTGCGGACGCCGCAGGACTGGCGGGCCATGGTGCGGGCGGCGCTGCCCTAACCGAGCGTTACGAGACCCTTCTGGCTCGTCGATGAACCGCCGGATGCCGAACGGCACGTCCGGTGGTGTGGGAGGACGGGGGGCGCGACGCCCCCCTCCTACCCGATTTCTCCCGCCGCCCCCGATCACCCCGCCCCAAAGGAGGTCCTTTTGGCCACCCGACCCGGTGGCGTGGGGGCAGACAGTACAGCGTGTCGACCGAACTGTCGGCGCCCCGACGCAGGAACACCCACGCGGCGCACGAACGGCACGTGTATATGAACCTGGATCTCGCAATGATAGAAAAAGCGTGGTGAGGTGGTGCCCGTGGGAAGCAGGAGGGAGAAGGGGCACGGCGAAGTAGGTGGTCGAGGCGACTTCGGGGGTGTGACCACCAGATGGTGCAGCAAGTCGAGGGCCGAGAGAAGCGATCTGATGTTCTGCCGGAGCAGTTCACCCTCAGGAACGCGACGCCTTATGGGGGCGCCAACCTGATCTGCCGATTCCTTGAGTACGTAGGTCTGAAGGACCGG
>JAJZZC010000255.1 GCA_021797775.1 Bacillota bacterium | reverse complement strand
CGCGGCCCCCCTCGCCGCCACACCCCCGGCCGCACCCGTGGTCCCCCCCGCACCACCGCCGCACCCGTCCGGCCCCACCGCACCGCCGCCGCACCCGTCCGGCCCCACCGCCACGGCCCGCCCCCCGGTCCTCCCGCCCGCTCCGTCCTCAGTCCCCATCCCGTCGCAGGCCCCGACCAGCACCAGGGCCTCCAGCGCATCGCGCGGCGCCGCCGGCACGCGGCGGCAGAGGTCGAACAGGCCGCCGTACGGCCCGCCCCGCCGCCGCTCGTCCACGATGGCCGCGGCCACGGCCTCCCGCATCCCGGCGATGGCCAGCAGCGGCGTGCGCAGGCGCGCCGCCGAGTCGTCGTCGCCCTGCCCCCAGCGCGCGCCGCTCTGGTTCACGTCCGGGGGGAGGACGGCCACCCCGCGCCGGCGCACCTCGGCGACCAGCGTGCGCACCGGGTAGAAGCCCATCGGCTGGTTGGCGAGGAGGCCGGCGAAGTAGGCGGCGGGGTGGTGCTGCGCCAGGTAGGCTGTACGGTACGCGGTCACGCCGAAGGCCACGGCGTGCGCCTCGGGGAAGCCGTACGAGGCGTAGCCCTGCAGGCAGGCGAAGATGTCGTCCGCGACCTCCGGCGCCATCCCGCGCGCCACCGCCCGCTGGCGGAAGATCCCGCCGAGTTCCTCCATCTCCCGCGGCGAGCGCGCGTGCGACATCACCCGCCGCAGGCGGTCGGCCTCCCCCGGCGTGAAGCCCGCGACCTCCGTGGCGATGGCGATGACCTGCTCCTGGTAGACCACGACCCCGTGGGTCCGCCGGAGCACCCCCTCCAGCCCGGGGTGCGGGTAGGTGACCGGCTCGCGCCCCTGGCGGCGGCGCACGAAGGGGTCGACCATGTTAATCGGCCCCGGCCGGATCAGCGCCACCGAGGCGATCACGTCCTCCAACTCCGTGGCGCCGAGCCGCACCTGCAGGGCCATCTGCGCGGCCGACTCCAGTTGGAAGACCCCGACCGTCGCCCCCCGGCGCAGGCGCGCGAACGTCGGCGCATCATCCAGCGGAATCGCCTCGTAGTCGACCGGCTCCCCCTGGCCCGTACGGATCCGCAGCGCGTCGTCCACCGCCCCCAGCGTGCGCAGCGACAGCAGGTCGAGCTTGAGCAGCCCCAGCGCCTCCAGGTCGCGCTTGTCGAACTGGGCCACCACCACCCCCTTGGCGGAGCGCTGCACCGGCATCAGGTCCGTGATCGCGCCCGGCGCGACGCAGAGCCCGCCCAGGTGTGTCGCCAGGTGGCGCGGCAGGCCCGCCACGGCGGCCGCGGCCTCGGCCAGCGCCTCCAGGCGCGCGCGCGGCACCGGCAGGCCCACCAGTTCCGGCACGGCCCGCAGGGCCGCCAGCAGCCCGTCGGCCGGAACGTAGTAGGGGATGCGCTTGCTGACGCGGTCGAGGTCCTCGGGCGGGAAGCCCAGCACCCGGCCGATCTCACGCACCGCCGCCCGCGCGCCGAAGGTGTTGTGCGCGGCCACCGCCGCCACCCGCTCCTGGCCGTAGCGCTCCACCACATACGCCGCCACGCGGTCCCGTCCGCGGGCGTCGAAGTCGAGGTCGATATCCGGCGCCTCGGCCCGCTCCTCGGAGAGGAAGCGCGCAAAGAGATGGCCGCGCCCGGCCGCGTCGACATCGGTGATGCCCAGCACGTAGGCGACAGCGCTGTCGGCGGCCGAGCCGCGCCCGGCCGTGCGGATGCCCTGCGCCCGCGCCCAACGCGCCACGTCCGCGACGCAGAGGAAGTAGTCGGCGAAACCCAGGCGTTGGATGACGTCCAGTTCGTGCTCCAGACGCCGCCACACCGTGGCGGCGACGTCGGACCCGTGGCGCCGGCGCGCGCCCTCCTCCACCTGGCGGCGCAGGGCGGCCACCGGCGACTCCCCGCCGGGGAGGGGGAAGCGCGGGGTGCGGCTGACACCGAGCTCCAGCGGCACCTGGCAGCGGAGCGCCAGCTCGTGCGCGCGCGCGCAGGCCCCCGCATCCCCCACGGCTGCGGCCACCTCGGCCGCAGCCTTCAGGTAGCGCTCGGCGTTGAAGGCTGCCGCGGCGCGCTCGGCGGGCAGGTCCTCCAGCCGGCAGCGCAGGCGCACGCAGGCCAGGAGGTCGGCCACCCAGGCCGACTCCTTGCCCGCATAGTGCACGTCGCCCGTGGCCACGGTCGCGATCCCCAGGCGCGCGCCGAGTTCGCGCAACCGGTCGACCAGAAGCCGTTGCGCCGGCAGCCGGTCCGCCGGCAGCTCGAGGTAGAAGCGACCGGGGCCAAAGAGGGCGGCGTAGGCCGACGCGTGCCGCAGGGCGTCGGCGTGGCGCCCCGCGAGGATGGCCGCGGCGACCTCCCCCTGGCGGCAGCCGGAGAGGGCGATGAGGCGCGGTGCCTCGCGCGCCAGGTCCTCCGGCGCCACCGCCGGCCGGCCGCGCGGGTTCCCCAGGTGCGCGCCGCTGAGCAGGCGGCAGAGCGCGGCGTAGCCCGCCCCGTCGGGGCAGAGCAGCGTCAGGTGGTGGCCGCCGGCGAGCGTCACCTCAGCGCCGAGCACCGGGTGCAGGCCGTGCCGGAGGCAGGCCTGCAGGAAGGGCACGGCGCCCGAGAGCGTGTCGTGGTCGGTGAGGGCGAGGGCGTCCATGCCCAGGGCGGCCGCGCGCGCGCAGAGCGCATCCGCGCTGGAGGCGGCATCCAGGCGCGAGAACGGCCCGTGGACATGCAGGTGCGCGAAGGGCGGGACCACAGGCGCGGACTGGGATGGCGCGGGCGGCACGGCCGGAGCCCCCTTCGCCCTCAGTATAGGGAACTAATGTTCCTATAGGCAAGGGCGGGTACTCGCCGACGGCGGTGATATGGAGCGAACGTGGCCTGCCGGCGGATGGACTCGGCCCGGTGCCCCGGGGCAAGCGCCGCGCCGAGGGGGGAGCGGCCGGTGATCGACGCTCCAGAGGGAAAACCATACGCCCTCCTGCCGGCGCACGCGGCGGGGCCGCAACGGGAACGGGCGCCCGCGCACGACCGTTTCGACCGCGGGCGGCTGCGGGCTGGATCGATCTGCGCCTGGAGGCCCTGGTCCCCGTGGCCGTGCTCAGCGGGCAGTTGGCGTTGGCTCCCAGCCAGTCTGCAACACCGGGCGCCTCGCCGCCTCCATTGCGCATCCACGAGTTTGCCGGCGACCGGGAAGCTGTGCCCGCGGCGATCGCCACGGCACTTGCTTGGACGGGGCGGACGAGGGTGGCCGTGCGCGTCCCGCCGTGGGACCTTGTCATGTTGCGATGGGCAGACGGATTCGCCGTCGCGCCGAGTGTGGCCACGCACCGTGGCAGCGTCCGCGTGTTGGACGGGCGGGCCTTCATTCGGGCGCTGGGAACGACGGCCCCCGATCCCAGCGCTGCCGACTAGGAAGCCCTGCTGCCGACGGCGGAGGTGGGCACGCCGGAGGAAGCCGAGCAGGCCGCCGCGCTTACGATCGCGGCCCTGGGCCCAGGACGCATACCACTCCCGCGGACCGACGGCCTGAACTTCATCTGAGGAGGGTCCCACGTATCCTTGGGCGGTCCCGTAGACAGTAGCCGCCCGCTCCGGCGTGAGAGTGGCGCTACCCCGGTACGTCCCGCCTGGTCGCCACCTGGTCCATCACCTCGACCCGCCCGCAGCCGTACACCTGACCGTGATGCAGGCTCCCACCCACCCGGCCGTCCGGCCCTGGTCCTGGTCCGAACAGGCCCCGGAACCGTCCACCCGGCCGTTGCCGCGCCGACGCGTGGCCGCTACGCTCGGCGGCGGCGCAGCGGACCGCCCGGCCGGCCGCGCCACGGGGGAATGCCACGTGCGCCTAGTGGTCGCGACCAGTTGGGACGACGCGCTCCTGCAGGGCCTGGCCGGTCTACCGGTCCTGTCCGTCTTTGGCAAGCTGCAGGCCGACCTGGTGGGCGGGGGGCGTCCGTCCAGCGTGCTGCCGGCGGTGGATTGGGAGGGCATGGCGCGCCACATCGCCCTCGCTCATGCCCTCGGCTTCCGCTTCAACTACCTCTGGAACGCCACCAGCCTGGGGGACGCCGAATACGACGCGGGCTACGTGGCGCGCATGGAGGATCAACTCCGCCGGCTGGTGGACATCGGCATCGACGGCCTGGTGGTGGGCCTGCCCTGGATGATCCCGCTGGCCAAGGGCGTGTCGCCCGACCTCGAGGTCAGCGTGTCCTCCATGCTCGATGTGACGCGGCCGCGGGAGGCGCGCCAGTTTGCGGCCATGGGGGCCGACACGCTGATCGTCCACCACTCGACCAACCGGGACTTCGCCGTGCTGGACGAGATCCGCGCCTCGGTGCGCTGCGACCTGGAACTCATCGCCAACAACAGCTGCGTCTATCAGTGCCCATACGCCGCCTGCCACCAGGTCTCCCCGTCGTTCCACTCGCGCGAGGACAGCCCGCGGCTGCTGGAGTACGAACTCTTCTGGTGCGCCGGCCGCTACGCCGCGGACGGCGGCGAGATCATCCGCTCGCGCTGGATCCGCCCGGAGGACCTGCACGTCTACGAGGCGCGTGGCTACGACCGCTTCAAGATCGCTGGCCGCGGGCGCGACACCGCCTGGCTGCTGCGCGCCGCGCGCGCCTACGCCGCCCGCAGCCACCCGGGTGAGCTGACCGAGATCATCGGCATGTCGCAGCATGCCCCGCTCGCCCTGGCCCGCCGGCGGGCGGCCGAGGGCGGGCCACGGGCCGCCGCCTGGGCCGAGATCGCCGACGACCTGGCGCCCATCGGCGATCTCCACGTCGACGGCTCGGCGATCCCCGAGAACTTCCTCGACTTTTTCGTGCGGCACGATTGCAACAAGCTGTCCTGCCGGGCCTGCGGCTACTGCGCGGCCGTGGCCAAGCAGGCGGTGCGCGGCGGGCCCGCCCTGGACGCGGACGCCCCGGCGCACATGCCCTCGGCCGCGATGTTCGCGGACCTGCTGCTGGAGGCACAGCCGCCGCGCGGCTAAGCCCCATACCACCGCTTGGCGCGCAAGGCCGCGCACGCCCCCTGCACATCGACGCCGCGAGCCCAGACGGCGGACCAGGGGCCGGAGGCGCCTGGATGGATCAAGCCGACGGCCTAACAGGCCACCGGGGACCCGGGAAGGGGCGGTCAGTCGGGACCGGGCCGATCCTGGCAACGGACACGGGCCGCGCAAACGCTCTCCGGTCCGGGTGGGAGTCCCGGCCCGAGTCCGCCTGTCGCCTACGCCCCGCGAGGGGAAAATCCAAGGCCGAAAGGGGCGAAAACCTGGTCGGGCGGACGGTGTGCAAGACCGAGAGATCGGTTTGTACACATTTTGCCAACCAGGATGCGGTCACTGAACGGCGGTGAGCGTCACGGCCTCCGCCAAGACGGCTTGGGCGGTGGCCACCGCCCTCCGGGCCTCTGCCTCGCCCACGGGCGCCGCCTCCACATAGCGGGGCTGGACGGCATACCGCTCGACGTCCGCGAGTGCGGGCTGGTACTGCAGCAACAGCGCCCGCCCGTGAACCGAGTCCAACTCAGCCGCCCTCGGAACCAAGTCGCCGAGGCTATGGGTGCACTCGGGCTCGTCCCCCAAATGGTAGATCAGCGCCTTGAGCGCCTTCTCCGCGGCCTGCTGGGCATGGGAAGCGGCCGTCCACCACTGGTTTCGCCGCCCACCCGCGGACGCCAGGATCAATTCCGCCGTATCGAGGTCGTCCCGGGCCTTCTCCAACATCGTCTCCGTGGCCCCCGTGGCCGACCACTCCCCCGCGAGTTCCGCGTACCGGCTCCGTCCCCCCAAGGGGAACAGGCAGGTGCCCTTGACCAGGGCGTCCCGTACGGCCGTGCTCCCACGGCGCAACTGCTCGCGTAACTCCTCGCGGGTGTAAGTCCAGACGTGCCCACCCACCCGGTGGCGCGATGCGGCACCGAGCGCCTGCCGGGCGCGCCGCTCCCTCCCCTCCAGCGGCTCGGCCGTGGGGGCAAAGACGACCAAGAGGTCCATGTCACTGTCCGGCCGCGGCGTACCGTACGCCCTGGAACCGAACAGCACGACCTCCTCCGGGTGGAGAGCGGCGTGCAATCGCTGCACCGCGTCCTCCATTTCAGGCGTCAGGACGGCCACGGGCACCCCCCCATGCGCTCGCATGATACCAGACAGCATCGCGGGGTTCGCGCCGCCAGCACTCCCAGGGCGCGCTGGCCCACTGACCGGCCACGCTTGGCCCGCAACCGACTGCCGACGCCCACCACCGCTCCCAGGCATCCGTGCGGACCGCTCACCGTGGCGCCCGTTGCCGGGGACTCCTCGCGGTCCCCGCTCCGCGCGGTACGGGCTCGGTGCGCTTGGCGCGGGGCCCGTTGCGGCTGCGCGCCGCCCGCCCCCGACCGCGACGCCATCCTGGATCCGACACGCGGCCCCGGCAGGAGGCCGACCGGCCAGAAGCGCAATCCCCCACGGAGCGGGGACAAGCGCCAAGCTGCGCGCCAGCGCCTCTGGGGGAGGGGACCGCGACACGCGGGACGAGCCGTCGCCATACAGCGCCACGCCCCTAAGGGCCGCCGCGCCGCCGCCAGCGAATCGCGCGCGACCGGAGGCGATGGCGATCCCACGTCCCGCCACCGAGGTGGCAGAGGTAGCGGCGGGACAGCGCGGCGTGCCCGTCGCCCCCCCCCCGCCGCCGCGGCTGGCCGGCCCAAGCGGCGCCACTAACCCGAGCGGACCCGCCGCCGCGCCCACCGGGCCCACCGAACAGACCGCGCTCTGGGGCGACCCCATGCCGGCCGCGGCCGGACCGCGCCCAGGCTCGGCCGACGCCGCGCCGGACGAGGCGCTGCCGCCGCGCGGCTTCGGCGACCCGTCCGACCTGTCCGACCACGGCGACCCGTCCGACCCATCCGCCGCACCCGCGTCCCCCGCAGGCTCCGCGCCCTGGGCTCGACCGGCTGCGCC
>JAJZZC010000254.1 GCA_021797775.1 Bacillota bacterium | reverse complement strand
CGGTGACCGGCTTGGTTTTCGCCGACTATTGGAGATACTATAGCACAAGAGCGGACAGAAGGCAACCTTTACGGTAGCAGTTGGAGACCCTCTCCGGGGATGCCCTGCGCCGCTCGCTGCTCGCCATGCGGTCGACCGCGGCCTGGGTGGACGCCGTAGAGCCCGCGCAGCAAGAGGCGTTAGAGCGCTTTCGCCCCACCAACGCCACGGGCGCCAACGGGCCGAGCAGCCGTGCCTCCTTGCAGGTAGAGGTGCCCGTCGGCTGCCGCCTGATCATCGTCGGTCACGTGCTGCTCAACGGCGGGGTCTTCCTGCGCGGCTTGCAGTCGGATGTGACCTGCATCGGCAGCGGCGGTGTGCGCGTCGCAGCGCACGCGGGCACCGTCGGGCTATTACTGTCCTCCGCACTGGTGGAGACTGGAGACGGCAGCGGTTGTGAAGGAACGGTCACGCCTCCGGCAAGACGCGTCTTGTCGCCATGAACAGCTATGCACGGGCCTCGACGGCAGCGGCTCATCCTAGGATCAGGAAGTGCTCAGGGTAGCACTACGGGACAGCCCGCTTGCTGCGCCCGCTGTCTTCGCCCGTTGCCTGCGCACGGGCGCCGATGCAGGTCGGCTGCGTTGTCCGGGCCGGCCGGCTCGGACGGAAGCACCCACGCGCCGTTGACATCCATCCGCCGGGGCCGGACGTGCCCCGGCGGACGGATGGCCGCGAGCATCCCCCTCAAGGCCTGAACGACCCAGGCTTGCCGTCGTCCGGTGTTCGTCCGGTGTTCGTCCGGTGTTCGTCCGGTGTCCGTCCGGTGTCCGTCCGGTGTCCGTCCGGTGTCCGTCCGGTGTCCGTCCGGTGTCCGTCCGGTGTCCGTCCGGTGTCCGTCCGGTGTCCGTCCGGTGTCCGTCCGGACACCGGACGGTCGCGGGCCACTATACGCCGGGGAGCCCACCTCCCGAGGCAGGCATGGCGCGGCCACTGCGGGTGGCCCCGATGCGCGCTCGGGGCCACCCGCAAACAAACCGCTATGTGTTCACCTCCGATATCCTATTCTGCCGCAATAGGTAGTCGCCAATGGCATCGGCAGCCAACCGGCCATCGCGAATGGCGTGCACTACGGTATAGGCCCCACGGACCAAATCGCCGCCGACAAATACCCCGGGCAGATCCGTCATCCCGCCTTCGCCGTGGGTGCGCACAGTACCGTCGCGATTAAGGATCTCTGGATGCCCGAGGTCGACGCCGTGCACCGAGTAGCCAACGGCCAGAAGAACCGTCTCGCAGGGCAACTCATACTCGCTCCCCGGGATCGGCTCCGGGCGAAGCCTGCCGCCGGCATCTGACTTACCAAGGTGCATCCGCACCAGGCGTGCCGCACGCACCCGGCCTTCTCCGTCCTTCAGGAACTCAACCGGATTGACCAGGTAATCGAAGTGCACACCCTCCTCGGTCGCCAGATCGATCTCGATGTCACGGGATGTGCTCTGGGCCCGCGTGCGGCGATAGGCGATGCGCACGTCTTCAGCCCCCAAGCGCAGCGCGGTCCGGGCCGCGTCCATGGACGTGTTCCCTGCACCGATGACTAGCACTCGCCGCCCCACCTTCGGGTACTCTGCGCCAGAGCCGGGGGCGAGCGCACGCTTCGCTTGGCGCAAAAAGACTTGCGCTGTCAGGACCCCTGCGCCGTCTTCACCGGGGATACCGAGGCGTCGGGCCACCTCCGCCCCCACGCCGACAAACACGGCATCGAACTTCGTACGCAGAGACTCCAGTTGCAGATTCTGCCCGAGGACCTCACCGAAATGGAAAGTTGCCCTCTGGGAACGGATGCGATCGATCTCCTGCTCGACCACGGCGCGGGGCAGGACGAACTCTGGTATGCCGTCAGAGAGAAGGCCCCCTGGGTACAACTGTGTCTCGAATACATCCACCTGGGCGCCGCGGCGTGTGAGCATGTCCGTACACGCAAGCCCCGCCGGCCCGGCGCCGATAACGGCCACACGTGCGCCGTCCAGGACCGTGTCTTCCGGAGGGGCGTCCTCCGGCTCATAACCGGGCACAAGCGCCGCACCCAAGACCTTGGAGGCGTGCACATCGTTCAAGTAGCCTGGGACCGCCGCGCCACTATACGCTTCAATAGCAGCGGCGTATGTGGAAACGTCCGCGCGCGTATATGAGGAGAATCCCTGGGCCCGTTCTTCCGCTGCTCGCTGGGCCCGCAGCCGGTCGAACTCCTCCCGATGGCGAAAGGCGTAGTCGGCGATGTATCGCTCGATAGCGCCGATGCGGACCCCTTCGCCGTCGGCATTGAGCACGCACCAGCCCTCGCACTGCTCTTCCCAGTTGCAGACGCGACCCGTGCAAGCCGCGAGGGAGTCCTTCTCATAGTCGCATACCGCCGCGTCGAGTGTGCGCCCTTCGACCACCAAGGCCAGCCAGGTGGGGATAGGGTTGTTGTTCGGACAACCGGAGATGCAGGTCGGGTGCTTGCACATGATGCAGCGTGCCGCCTCGGCCCGCGCCTCTTCGTCGGTGAGGTAGCCCTGCGCCACCTCGTCAAAGCCGTTCCGCTGCTCCAGCGGAAGATGGTGCACGGGCGTCATCTTCCATTGGTCAACGTCGGGGAAGCCACGGGCGGCTAGGGTGCTGTTCAAAGTGGCGTTGGCTGAGGCAGGCACTGGCCCCCCACGGCGCACGTACCACTGCCGGCCGGCATCCGTATGCGGCAACTCCCCGCCGGGGTTCTCCGTCTGCCCCGGTATTCCCGCCCCCTCGTCTTGCGCACGATCTTTCGCAGTACCGCCAGGAGTGGCGCATACTGCCCTCTCCCCCACTTGGCCCTGTCGCTCGGCGGGCTCGGCTCGTACGTCGGCGTTTTCGTCCTTCAATCCCATGCCGCCTCGCCTCCTTTATCCCTTCTCCCCGCAGTCTGCGCGGCCGGCGATGTCGTAGGGGTCACCGCATACATCTTGGCGGGCGGGTGATGTGGGCCTCTCGACCGCCCTGCAGCATCGCATCTCACTCTCCGGCACGCACCGCTTGCCTCCCGGCGTACGTGTAACCCGTAGCTTGCCCTCCCCTTCCCGCAGACGCAGCGGGGATGAACCCTCAGGAGGCGTGCCGTCTCAGCTACCCTCAACAACCGCTCCATGCACCCACCCTAGCACCAATCGGCTCGCTCCGCACCAGTTCTCAACTGGTCTACGTCTATCCCCCCGAGGAACCGGGATCCAAACGGGTGTCATCGTCGTTCAGCGCTCGGATTCCGGTAAGGCGACGCCAGCTTGGGGATGGCGCGTCGGCATCAGCATGCCGTCGTGGATGCGGATGGAGCGCGCCGTCTTCCATAGGTCAACCAAGTCCTCCTTGTCGTAGGTCAGATCCTCGATACAGTAGGCCGCCAACTCTGGGACGGCGGCCATCTCCAACGCGTCGAAGGGGCAGACCTCCACGCAAATGTTGCAGACCATGCAGTGGTCGTAGTGCAAGTCGTAGGTTTCCGGCCACGACCGCCGCCGCCCGCTCACGGGATCGACGGCCTGTACGATCTCGATCGCAGAGGTCGGACAGGCGCGCTCGCACAGCCCACAGGAGGTGCAGTTGAGCAAACCGCTGCCTTCGTTAACCTTGAGCACCGGGACGTCCCGGCTGCCCAGCGGCGCCCGCTCCCTGACCTCAGGATAGCGCACGGTCACCGGGTGATGTAGCATTTCCCGCAGGGTAATGGCATGGCTGACAACGATGCTTCTGGCCGCGCGCAGCAGTCGTCGCACCATGCCAATCCGGCCCCCTTGGTTCATGGCGCGGTCACAAACTCGCATGGACCGGCGCCGCAACAACGCCGGGTCACGAGTGCCCTGTCACTGTGTTCGCGCGCTGTCAACCCGTGGCAAGAGACCTGGCCACAGCACGGCCGGCCACCCGCCGCATCGGGTGAGCGCGTTGCTGACCTATGGGTTCAGTACGAAGGCCGCGCGGCACTGAGGCACACGTCGCCACGCCGTGACACCGCCCTCCTCCACGGTGAATGTGTGACCGTGCGCCGCGAGAGCGTTGAGGCATCGACGTGGTGGGCATCGCTCTCGTCGGCGGAACTCATCGGGGATGCTTCCCCCTCGCTTCGCCGGATCGACCGGGTCAATGGACGGCCTGCTTCGCATCGGCAAACGCCAACTCCATGCGTTGCAGGATCGGCGGTAGCGAGCGGCCCCCGGCGACCAGCAGAGGCAGGACGACCTCGTTCTCCTTCCGCGCGTGGACGCTGAAGAGCGCGCAGGCCACGGCTGCCTGGGCCGCCGCCCTCGACCGCAGGGCGGCAAGGGCTTCCGGGCCGGCTGCGATCCCCGCCTTCGCGAGGGTCGCAGCCTCTTGCTCCAGCGCGGCCAACCCCTGCACGCGGGCGCGAAGGTCCGCGTGCTCTAGCACCAGCGCTTCGACCAGCGCGACCGCTCCGGCGGACCCGCCCACCGCCGCGTAGAACGTCGTCTCCTCCGCCGTGGCGTGCGGCAGGATTTCCCCCTTCCAGTAGCCGGTCAGGGTCGACAGGGCCGCGTGCAGGCCAGGCGTGTCGCCGGCCTCGTCCACGGCCGCCGCTAGCCGCTCCAGTCTGGCGGACATGTGCGCGTGGTGCGCGGTCACGCGTGCGATCACCTCCTGGTCCGCCTCGCCGGGGCCGCCTGCCGCCGAGCCTTCACCAGACCACGGCAGGTGGACGGCGAGAAGTGCCGCCCCCTGGTCTCCCGCCACGAACCCGCGCGCTGCGCCCGCCGGGACCCAGAGCAGGTCCCAGGCGTTCAAGACGTGGCGCCGGCCGTCCACCGTGAACGCCACGTCCCCCTCGAGGACGAGGACGAACGCGTCGCCCTCGTGGCGCCCGGGCCCGTGGGACTGATGCGGGCCCGCCACGACGCGCCGGATGTCGCAACTCGCCGCTTCCACCAGATGCTGGATACCGCTGCCTGATTCCGCCATGTCGCCACGGACGCCAAACCGCGTCGCCACGTCCGGCCGTGTTCCCACCGCTGGTCCTCCTTCACAGTGCAGCGTCGTCGCTCAGACATCCGCCCGCGCACGGCGCTCCCCATGCCGCAGGTCATCGAGGTCGCACATTCCGGCGATGGGCGAGCACGCGTGCCACATGGGGCAGGTGTTAAAGATGACGAGCAGGAGCGCAACCAGGCCGAGCTTGAACAGGACGAAGTGGCCAAAAGTTCCCTCGAACGCCGCACGCGTGAATCCCGCGTAATCCCAAACCTGCAACAGGCCCGTCGCCACGATCAGCGGAAAGGCGACGCGCACGATGCGGCGGAAGCGTTCGAGTTGCGCGTTGGCCATGATCACCACCGGCACCGACAGATTTGCCCGTGCCGCCCGCACAGCGACGGCGACGTTCCACACCGCGCCACCAAACCACGCGGCGAAGGCGGAGAGGTGGAGCACCCGCCACAGCAGCATCTGCCAATCGCCTGGGCCGTCGTACCACACCTGAAGGAAGCCCGCCGACCAGAGCAGCAGCGCGACCGCCGCCAGCGCCCAGCCGGCACGCCGCGCCTCGTCCGCGGACTCTAGCGCCGCCGCCCCGCCGGACGCGCGCCGCCGGACGGCGCCACGCCACGCCGTGCGCAGCGCTCCCCATCCGAGGAGCGCCGCCATGGACACGGCCAACGCGAGGTGTTCGGCGGTGCGCCCAGACGTCCCGAGCGCCCAATAGGTGGGCGCCAAAATGAGCCATCCCACAGTGGACGCCAGCCACGCCCACCCCTGGACCTCGCGGAACAATGCCGTCTGCCTGGCGGCGTACGCCGCAGCATCCGGGCCGCCGACCAGCCGGGCCGCCGGCCCCACCACCTGCCAGGCCCAGAGCAGCCCGCCCGCCGCGGTTCCGCTTCCCATCAACAGGAGGTAGCGGGCGGCCGCCTGGCCGTACCCGAGGCTGCCGCCCACCACCGTACTAAGGACGGTCCCGGCCGCGGCCGCCACAGCGATGACCACCATGGCCACCTTGGGCAGCGCGTATTTATTCAAGAGCCCGGTCGGATCGGCATCCCGCACCGCCACCGCTGCACCCACGTCGCCAGCCGCCACGGCGATCACCCCTCCCCGCCTTCGGCCCGGCGCGCCGCCGTTAGGACGCGGCCTGCTTGGCGATGCGTACCCGCCAGACCTCGGGCCCGCTTTCGACATAGGTCCATGTGAACTGGCCCGGCCGTTCGGCCTGGAACTCGTAGTGCAGGGGCTTGGGATCGTGGTCGTTCACCAGGAGCATCGCCGCGCCGGGCTGCAGAGCGGCAAAGGTCTCATGGATGCGTAGGTGCTTCTCTCGTGGTGGCAGCGGGCGCACGTCGAGCGTCGCGGCAACAGTCTCGGTCATCGTAACTCCCCTTCCCATCGGCGGCGGCCGGTCTCGGCGAGTGAGGCCGTGTGGCGGGGTCGCCTGCCGCCGTGGGATCAAGGCTACCGCCGCCGCGCGGCGCTGCCTGTGACGCCGGTCACCAGAGGGACGGCCGCATGCATCACCGCCGGGCGCGGGCCCGACGCTGGCGGCACTGACCGCGCGGTGGATAGCGCGGGCGCTGCGATTGGGACGGGCGCCAGGCCAGGCGGGAACGAGGTGCCAGGGTCACCGCAACATCGGGACGCCGCACGTGCGGCCGGTACTCCGGCGAACTGCGGGCGCGCATGGCGAGCGGGGCGTGCGCATCATGCCCGACGGACGCCGCCGCGGGTGCTGTCCTTCATCGACGCCGGCCTGACGGACTTCAGCAGCGCGTGCCGGAGGCGCTGGCCGCGCGGGGTTGGCCGCGCCTCCGCGTGACCCCGGTCACCAGCGTGACGTTCCCGACGGGCCGGGACCCCGACACGGGCGTCACACCGCCGCGCGTTCACCTGTGGGGAAATGGGATCCAACCTGAATCTCGCAATGGGGGTGCGCTAGGGGCTGCAGAGCAGGTTCGAACAGGGGGTTGGGCACCGGAACGACCAGCGCACGCACGTTCAGCGTCA
>JAJZZC010000253.1 GCA_021797775.1 Bacillota bacterium | reverse complement strand
TCGCCTTGGCGCCCAGGGGCCAGACCCTCGCGGCGACCGCACCCGCTCGTACGCGGGGTCCTTCTCGGACAGCCGCGCCGGCCTGACACTGCGAGATTCAGGATCAATGACCGTTGCTTGCGTCACATTGTCACCGGTGGTGAGCACGGCAGCGGCCACGGAAGGCGCTTGCGCGGGGATGGTGCTGGCGTTAGAAACAGTACCGGCGGGGGGGGCGGGGCGGGAGAGCCCCCAGGCTCGCGCGGTCGCCGTCGGCCGCCCGCGGCCCGCCCCCGTCGGTCACGCTCCGCGCTTCGTGGCTTCAGACGATCGGCCAGCGCACCTCGCGCCGCTCGCGGTCGGACAGGTAGGCGCCCTGCATGATCTCTGTCAGATGCCTCCCCCATTCGGGCCGCAGGTCCGGCTCGGTGCCGTCCAGGACCGCCTCCACCCACTGCTGCAAGGGTGACCGCCACGGCTTGGGCAGGTTGCCGGGGACCAGCCGGCCGCCGTGCGCCGCCGTGAAGGCCTCGCCGCCACATTGGATGGGCGCCCCCGGGTAGTCGATGAGGGCCCAGCCCTTGGTGCCGTATATGGCGACGCCCTCCGGCCCGCCGCGCTGCACCCAGGAGGCCTCGATCACGCCCAGCGCCCCGCCCGCAAACTCCAGCAGCACCATGCCGTTGTCGTCGATCGGGTAGGACCCGGACACGTTGGTCATGCGCGCCATGACGGACTTCGGCTCGCCCATGAGGTGGCGCATGCGGTAGACGGGGTGGCAGCCCAGGTCCATCAGCGCGCCGCCCCCGGCGCGCGCCGCGTCACCGAACCAGGAATCGGCCGGGAACCAGCGGTCCAACGCGGCGGAATGCCCGACACGCGTACGGATCGCGGTCACCTGCCCAAAGAGGCCCTGGTCCAGCGCCGCCTTGGCCCAGCGCGTCGCGGGCTCGCAGAGCTGCGGCATCGATACCACGAGGCGCACCCCGGCCGCACGCGCGGCTTCGAGGATGCGGTCGCACTCCGCAACGGTCAGCGCAAGCACCTTTTCCGTAAAAAGGTGCTTGCCGGCGCGGGCGGCGGCGACCAGCACCTCGGTGTGCAGGGAGGACGGCGCGTCGCAAACCACACCGCGCACCTCCGGGTGCGCGAGGGCCTCCTCCAGGCGCGGCGCGAACGGGACGCCGTAGCGTTGCGCGGCCTCCGCGCCGCGGGTCGGGTCCTCATCCCACACCACGGCGATCCGGGTACGCGGGTTCTCCTGGACCTGGCGCGCGTAGCCGTGGGCGTGCGTGTGCGCAAAGGAGAGCATGGCGACAGGGAGACCTGCGGCGTCGGGCATCGGTCACAGCACCTCCATCGTCAGAACAGGCGGCGGGCGGGTCGGACGCGCGGAGGCCGGCGGCCCCGCACAGCCGTTGCCGCGGATTCGCCCTCGCGTGAAGCCCTCCTGCGTTGGTTTGCGGTGAGCCCGCCCCGCGGGCGGAGGCCGCGGCGGACCGACGCAAGGGGCGTCCCGCTCGGTGCGGGCGCGGGCCGGACCGCCCACGCCCCAGGGCAGCGAGGTGCTCGGGCCCGGTTGTTCGGCATCGACGCAGGGATGTGGGCGGGGCCAAGCCCCCCGTCGTGGGACACAGCGCACCGACTGCGGCCCGCCAGAGGGGCGGTGGGGAGGCAAGCCGCACCGAGACGCGCGGGCCGGCGACCGCTGGACGTTCCTTTCCGGCCGGGCGGCAAACATGCCTGGCCTCGGACGGACCGCCCAAACGCGGGAGCACGCCGGCCGCGCGCGTGCGCCCGCCGCGCTCCCGCCATCGCTCTCATGGTCGGGCGGGTACGCGCCCACATGTCCGAGGCGGCCAGAGCGGGCGGTGCCCACGGCGTTCCCGCCCTGGCCACCCGGGGGGCGCGTCAGGATGCGATCCCCTGCGCCACGCGCGAGGGGCCACGGCGGCACGCGGGTGCCCCGCCACCGTGCCGGCGCGGTTGTTTACGGCCGGGCGTCCACACGCGCGGCCCCGGGATGCGGCGGAGGCGCCCCCGGACCGGGCGGAGTGGCTGACGGCTCAGGCGCCCCGGCGCATGCGCCCGCCGCGTGCAGGGCGCATCCCGGACCCCAAAGCGCGGCCAGCCCGAGCCGCTGGAAGGTGTCGGCGCGCACGGAGTAGTAGACCCACTGGCCCTCCTTGTGACAGGCAACCAAGCCGGCGTGCTTGAGCGCCTTGAGGTGGTGGGACACCAGCGGCTGGCTGGCCCCGATGGCCTGCGCCAGGTCGCCCACGCAGAGGCTCCGGTCCCCCAACGCGCGCAGCAAGCGCAGGCGCGTTTCGTCGCCGAGGACGCGCATCGTTTCCGCGAACGCGCTCAGGTCCCGCGCGTCGGCAGGGGGCGACTCCATCTGCGAGGCTCCTCCCGTGCCAAACCACTCGGCGCCGTCCGCCCCAGCCCCCTCCTCTGCCGGGGGGCACGGGCCCGCGCGCCCCCCGGCAGAGGCACCCCCGGGTGCGCCCGTCCTCGGCCCGCACCCCGCGACGGCGGGCGCCGGGTCTCCCTGACTGCGGCGGCCGCACCGCCGGGGACGAGCCGCCAGGTGCTGGCGGAGGCGCTCCGTTTTCGCGCCCGACCCGGCCCGGACCCCCGGCGATGGGCACTCGGCCCAGCGCGGCAACGCGGCGGCCGGCCGGCCGCCGCGTTGCCGCCTGACCGCCGGGGTCCAGCGGGTCGCCACCCGCGAGCGTTCGTGCCAGTCCGCATCGACTCCCCTCGACAAAGCCCGGCCGCACGCCGTGTTTCGCAGCCCCGCGCGTCGTCCGGCCGCGCCGGCCGCCGGGCGACGCCGGCCGGCAGGAGAACCCGTCCCCGCAGCATATCAACACATCTACACGCGTGCATGGGCACTCCGCCGGGTGCGGCACGCGGTCCACACCGAGAGGGGGTCCCTTCGCATGGCCATCGAGTACCGCCTGCTGGGCCGCACCGGGGTGCGCGTGTCCTCGCTCTGCCTCGGCTGCATGATGTTCGGCGGCCGTACCCAGGAGGACGAGTCGATCCGCATCATGCACGCCGCCCTCGACGCGGGCATCAACTTCTTCGACACGGCCAACGTCTACTCCAACCGCGGGCCGTCTGAGGTGGCGGTGGGCAAGGCCCTGGCCGGTGGCAAGCGTGAGAAGATCATCCTCGCCACCAAGGTGCACGGGCGCATGGGCGACGGCCCCAACGACTGGGGCAACCATCGCCAGCACATCTTCCAGCAGGTGGAGGCCAGCCTCCGCCGCCTGCAGACCGACTACATCGACCTCTACCAGATCCACCGGCCGCAGGACGACACCCCGATCGACGAGACGCTGGACGCCCTGAACGACCTGGTGCGGCAGGGCAAGGTCCGCTACATCGGCTCCTCGACCTTCCCCGCGTGGCAGCTCGTGGAGAGCTACTGGGTGTCGGACCGGCGAGGCTTCGCGCGCTTCATCTGCGAGCAGCCGCCCTACCACCTCTTCGACCGGCGCATCGAGAGCGAGGTCCTGCCAGCCTGCCGCAAGTTCGGCACGGCCGTCATCCCCTGGAGCCCGCTGGCCGGCGGTTGGCTGACCGGGAAGTACCGGCGGGGTCTGGCCCTGCCCGACGAGGGCCGTCACCTGCGCGCGATGGCCAACCCGGACGACGCCGGGGTCGCGCGGCGTCTCGACGCCGTGGAGAAGCTCGTGCCGCTCGCGGCGGAGATCGGCGCGCCGCTCTCCCAACTCGCCCTGGCCTGGAACATGCGGCAGCCCGGGGTCACCTCCCCGATCATCGGCCCCCGCACCATGGAGCAGTTGGAGGACAACCTCAAGGCGGTGGACGTCGCCCTCGACCAGGCGGCGCTCGACCGCATCGACCAGATCTGCCCCAAGGGCCAGAACATCTGAGGCGGTGGGACGGGGCGGGGCCGGTACGCCGGCCCCGCGACCGTCCACGGGCCCGAGTGACCGCTACGCCCGGACGCTGGGCCCCTTGCGTGGCGGGTGTGCGGGGAATGCCTCCCCGCGGCGGACGGCCGGTGCCCGGCGGCGCTGCGGCCGCCGCCGCCCCACACCGCGGACGGCCAGCACCCGCGCCGCGGCCTCCCCGACGACCGGTACGCGCGCCTGCCCCCGATGTCGTCCCGCGGCCGTGCGGCTGAAGGTGGCGCTGGGCGCCGCCAAGCCACTCGGGCTTCGGGTGCGCCCGCGCAGCGCCGCGGCGTTTTCGGCAAACCCCCTCAGTGTCAAGACGTGGTGGGTAGCCGGCCGACCGGGGGCGCGGACGGGCAGGCCGGGCCCGGGGTGCGGGACGCCACGGCGGGCGCGGACGCGCGGACAGAGCCTGCGGCCCAAGGGGACGTGCAGACCCGTGGGTGCACGGCCCGGCGGACGTGCACCGTTCAGAACCACGGCCCCCTGGGGAACCCCGCCACCCTGTGCGCCCGCGTGCCCGAGCAGGAGCCCCGGGCCGCGCCGCGAAGCCGGCGGCCGTGGCCATCCGCGGCGTGATCTTCGACCTGGGCGCCACGCTCTTGCACCTGCCGCCGGTGGACGGCGCGGCGCTGGCCCGCGCCTGTGACGCACACCTGCATGCCTTCCTCCGGGGCCTGGGGCTGCCGCCGACGCAGGCGGACGCCGTCCTGGCGCATGCTGGGGAACAGTTGGGCCACCGGCGCCGCACCCGCAGCCACGCGCAGTTCACCCTGGAAAGCAATCTCGAGCGCGCGCTGCGCCGGGCCGGCGTCCGGCTAGCGCCGCGGTTGGTGGGCGCGGCGGCCCTGGCGTGGTGGCAGCCCGAGTTCGGGCTGTGGCAGCGCGCCGACGGCGTCGATCTGGTGCTGCGTGCCGCGCGGGCCGGCGGCCTGCGCGCGGGCCTCTGCAGCAACACGGCTTCTCATGCCTACACGGTGCACCTCGTGGCGCTCCACGGTTTGGCGGACCGTCTCGACCCCGTGGTCACGTCGGCAGCGGTGGGGTGGCGCAAGCCCGACCCGCGGGCGTTGCTGCCGCTGCTGCGCGCCTGGAACCTGCCGCCGCACGAGGTCGCCATGGTCGGCGACGACCTCGGCTGTGACGTGGCCGGGGCCGCGGCCGTGGGCATGCCCAGCGTCTGGGTGAGGCGCTACAGCCGTTCGTCTGCGGCCGCGTACGGCGGACCGGCCCCCACGCACACGGCCACCTGCCTGGAGGACGTGCCCGTGTTGCTTGGGCTGTGACGCCGGCCGCGGGCGGGTACCCGCCCGCGGGGGTAAACCGCGGGAAGTAAAATGAGAACAAGCGGAAGGGAGGAGGTGCCGTCACGGGACAGACGGCTGGGGGCCCGGGCCGGGCGGCACGCTTGTTCTGGTCAGGACGGCCCGGGACCGATGCGGCCGCGATGGCGGTCGTGCTGCGCGAGGGGGACCGCCGTGACTGGGCCGCACTCTCACCGGCCGGGCTGACTGCCGCAGCGGCCGGTCTGAACCCGTCCCTGTGCGCGGCGTGGACGCGATACGCCGAGGGGGAGGAGCGGATGGCAGACGCCCGGGACCGCGTGATGGACGCCGAGCAGCGACACGTACTGCGGGTGGCGTCTCTGGTCCTGCCGGCGCAGGGCTATCAGCTCGTCGGCGGCACGGCCCTCGCGGCGGCCTACCTCGGGCATCGCCGTTCGGCAGACCTGGACCTGTTCACCGGCCTCCGGGACATCCGCGCGGGCCTGGAGGCCCTCACCACCGCCCTGCGTCAGGCGGGCCACGAGGTGCAGACCGAGCCGCACCACACGGGCCATACGTTCGCCCGCCTCTTTGTGGGGCGGCGACCGGTGAAGGTCGAACTCGCCAGCGACAGCCCGTTTCTCCTCCGTACCACGAACCGCACCGTAGAGGGGGTGCCCGTCCGTTCCCTGGAAGACCTCGCGGCGGACAAGACCCTTGCCCTCTTCGGCCGCGCCGTGGCACGCGACTTCGTCGACGTCTACTTCCTACTGCGCACCCACTTCGACTGGGGCGACCTGCTCGCCTTCGCGCGCCAGAAGGACCCGGGCTTCAGCGAGGAATGGTTCATTCGGGCCCTGCAGCAGGTGGACCGTGTCGACCCGTCCGGTGTAGAACTCTTGCAGCCCTTGGACGTGGAAGACCTGCGCCGGGTGTTCGTCGAGCAGGGACAGCGGATGATCCGCCGGGCCATCACGGGGGAACGGGGCGGAACGCCGCAATAAGGAGCCACGGCCGTCGGTCCACCCGGCAAGGAGTGCACGTAGCCGCCGCCCGTGCGGAACGCTCTGGCGGCCCTGGAGCGCGCCAAGAAGTCCGTTGGGGAGGCGCGGCTGCGGGAGCCAGCCGCCAAAGTGCGGCACGCCGCCGTCGATTCGGCCGAGTGGCGCTCCACCGCAGGGTCATACGGTTCCGGCCGCGGCACGCTCCCCCCGGTCGCGACTGTTCCCGCCAGCCAGCGCCTCGCGGCACCGCCGCCCACCTGGCGCCGGACTCGGATCGCGCCGCGTTGTCCGGTCGAGTGGGGTGTAGGATACAGGGGGGTGTCCCCATGGCCGGGACGGACCCGGGTGGCGCGGGCGCGTACCTGCGGGCCGCGTTGGGAGCGTGGACGGGCGGGCTCGGTCGCAACGACGCGGAGCACTCCGCACAGACGGAGATGATGCCCGGGCGCGTGCCCGCCGGCGCGCGTTGCCCCCGCTGCGGGACCGGCATGCAGACCCTGTCCGGCCAGCCGTCGGCGAAGGCGCGCGCGTTCATGGCGGACTGCCCCGCGTGCGGCTTCGTCGCACTCTGCCAACCCGGATAGCGGGTCGCGCGGCGACGCGCCCCCCGGGCGTGCGGGCTCCTCGATCGCGGCGCCGCAACGCCATCCCGCCCCGGGCCGGTATGACCCCTGGTCATCGAATCTCGGGGCGGCGGTCTGATGCCGTTCCCCTTCTCATAGTCATTTGTTTCCAACCGCCGCAGCGGCCGGTTTCCGACTCGAAGGTTCCTGCTTCACAGCGACCGGTTTCACCAGGCCGTTCTCCTGGCCAGAGCCTCCCGCTCCAC
>JAJZZC010000252.1 GCA_021797775.1 Bacillota bacterium | reverse complement strand
GAATCTCGCAGTGTCAGGCCGGCGCGGCTGTCCGAGAAGGACCCCGCGTACGAGCGGGTGCGGTCGCCGCGAGGGTCTGGCCCCTGGGCGCCAAGGCGACGGGCGGACTCTTTGCGAAAATCAGGTTTATACGGCGGGCGCCGGATGCATGGCGTGGGACGCGGTCTTCGGGAAACGGACGGCCAAGGCCGCAAGCGCAAGGACGGCCATCCAGACGGGTGGATAGCGCCGGCGCTGGACACCGCTGAACGGATCACCGGTACCCCTCGCGGCGTTCCGGCAAATGCCGTGTGGCGAGCGGCGTCCGCGGTCAGCCGGGAACCTCACTGGGCGAAGGAGCCCTCGTCGGCTCCAGGTCCTTTGTCCAATAGCGCGGAGTGAAGCCGCGCCGGGCCACCCACTCGGTACCTGTCGGACGGTAGCCGAGGTCCTGGTAAAACGCGTCCAGATCCCGTACCTCGGCCACCGTGGCCAGCGTCACGCGGCCCACCCTCACCTCAATGAGCATACGCTCGGCCTCGCGCACCAAGCCGCCGCCCACCCCGCGGCGGCGGCAGGCGGGAGCGACCGCCAGCCGCCGCAGGCTGGCCGACCCGTCCGCCCCCCGCACGTAGCGGACCGCACCGACGAGAACGCCAGCGGTCTCTGCGACCTGTCCTCCACCGCGGCGCAGATCAGCCAAATCCTGCGCAGAGGGATCGAACAGCGCGCTGACGTCGTAGCGGCCCCGGTACTCGGCGTTGGCCGCGCGCGTGACGGAGGCGACCTCCTCAGCATCGGACGGGACCGCAGGACGGTAACGGAGTAGGGTCAGGTCTTGCGCCACCGCTCGCATCCCCCTGACGGCACGGCCACGGGACACACGCAGGCGCGAACGGTAGACCCCGGCTGGCCCGGTCGCCACTGGCGCCTGCGCCAGCCGCCATGGCTCAGGGCGAGGGCACGGGACGAAGCGGCAGCGGAGAGAAGCCATGCAAAGACAAGGATGGCACTGCAAAAAGCGCATCCGCTGCCGCCGCCGCGGCCCCAACAAGCCCGGATCCGGAGGCTGCCGCGAAGGAGACCTTTCGCGGCAGCCTCCTAATGCGACTTCTGCCGTGACCGACTCCAACGATCCAGGTCGCGGCCCGATCCAGGTCGCGGCCCTGGGGCCGGCGGCCACGGGGCGCACTCTGCCCCCACGCGCCGACGGGCGCGTTTCTCCCGGGGGGGCCGCCCGCCTTGGCCTCGTCAGCGGCGGGCGCCGCACGAGGTACTCTCCGCCGCCGCTCGCCCGGTTCAAGGCCGGGATCGGGGGGCCGCCGCGAACGAGGACGTTCGCGGCGGCCCCCTAGCCAAGCGCCGACTGGAGGAGGTTTGCCAGGAACGTGGCCTCCGGCACGGCACCCTCCACGTGCACGCGGCGGTTGAAGACGGTGCGCGGCACCCCGCGCACATTGTAGAGCCCCGCCAAGGCCGAGAACTCCGTGGCGTCGATGCACTCCGAACGCACCCTGGAACTGGCAAGCGCCATCTGGTGACCCAGGCGCACGGCCCGGGGGCAGTGCGGTCAGGTCGGTGTGGTGAACACCTTGATCTGCACATCCTGCTTGAGGCCACCCAGGGCCTCCAGGGTCGAAGCTTGCAGCGCGGTGCCGCCACGCATCGCCTCGGCCAGCGTACCGACCAGCGTGCTGAACTCATAGCCCGTCGGCCAACCGGCGAAGCGCACCCGTAGATCGGTGCCGTCCGCGGCGAAGAGCGCCAGGGCAGGGGCCCGCTCGACCACGGTCTCGTTGTCGCGGTACTCCCGCATGCTGATGCGCAGCCGCGGCGCCACGGTCTGCACCTGCGCCAGCGCGGCCAGAAACTCGTTGCCGGCCTGCGTCAACGCCGGCCGGCGAAAAACCGCCAACTCGACGTCGTGCCGCGCACCGGCGAACATCCGGGCGATACCCTGCAGATCGCTATGGGAAAGGCCCTGCTGCGCGGGCAATCCGCATCCCTCCGTCCGAACACGGTCCTCCGGCTCAAGTTACCTGATGCGCGGCGCCGCCGGAAGGCGGGCGCGCACCAGAGGCGCGCCCGCCGCCCCCCCTGGCCAACGCCCCACGCGCCCACGGGGGCCTCCCACCCAGGGCCTCCGTGGGCGCGGCCCCGGATGCCAGAGCCAAGGGTGCGTGCGGGGAAGCCCACGGGCCTGCCCGCCCCCGGGGGACCGCAGGGCCCAAATCCCAGACGACATCCCGCGGCGGGCCACCAGGTGCGCGTCGGTGGCGGACCACAGCCGTCGCCAGCGCGCGGGCGGCACGCAAAAGGGGCCACGAAGAACGCGGTGCGGGGCGGCACCAGCCCGGCACGCCGCGGGCCCCGCATCCCCTGCCGGCAGAGCCACCAGCGGGAGACCCCGCCGCACCGCCGCCATCCCCCGCCTCCGCGCAGGGCCACCACGGCTGCACGCCCGCGTCTCAGAGCCCGTGCGCCGCGCGCACCATCGACGAGGACAGGCACCACGACCTAGGCGGCCTGCTCCGGCTGCACCTTCGCGGCCCGCGGCCCGCCGGCATCCCGACATGCGACCGGGTGGCCGCCCACGTAGAGGATCCCCGTCCCGCACCGGATCGCGCCGTCGCCCCCGCCAACCGCCGCCACACGGGCCGCCCCGACCACGCCGTGCAGCGCCGGGCCCCTACGGCCAGGGCGAGCACAGTCACTTGGGCACCTCCCCCGGCCCTCCCGCCACCGCGGCACGCCCCTGGCGTCGGGCCGCGCCAGCCGTCACCCCCCGCCCCCACGCACCGCCACCGTCGCCGATCGCGCCACCCCGACCAACCCGCGCAGCACGGGCCCGCCGCCGGCGAGGACGAACGCGGCCACGTAGGCACCGCCCCCAGCGACCCCCGCCACCACCACGCGCACCGCGGCGCGCACCCAGCCGCCGCCCTGCAGGTGCGGCAGGTGTCCCGTCGCGACCAACGCCATCGCCATGGCCGCCGTACCCAGGACGAGCGGGACGGCGACAGGCCGCCACGGCTCCCGCTGGTCCTTGGCCCCCGAGTCGGCGCGGGCCGCGGTGACCCACATCCCGACACCCGCGACCAGCGTGCCCAGGGACATGCCCAGAGCGAGCCCCACCTGCCGCAGGCCCGGAGCGAGGGCCAGGTCCAGGGCCCCCGTCACCGCCAGGTTGACGAGGTCCCAGATCATGGGCGTGCGCACGTCCTGGCGCGCGTAGAAGAACACCCGGAACAACTCCTGGAGGCCGAAACCGACCACCAGAGGGGCGTATCCGGCGAGGGCTCCCGCCGTCGCGCCCACGGACAGGCGACCGAAGGCGCCGTGCTCGAAGATGGCCGCGGCGATGGAGCGGCGCAGGACGAGGATGAAGAGGGCCGAGGGCACCAGAGCGGCCAGCAGCTGCTCCAGGCTGGTGCGCAGCGAACGGTCCGCGTCGCGCCGCCGGGATGCTGCAGCCAGCGCGGAGAGGTGGGGCAGCGCTACGGTGACAATCGGCAGCGTGAACACGGCCGAGGGCAGGTCGAGGACGCGGGTGGCGTAGTTCAGGGCCGACACGTTGCCGACGCCAAGGCGGAGGCCCAACCCCTGTTGCAGGAGGTTGGCCGCCTGCGCCGCCGCCGCACTCACCAGCAGGGGCAGCGCCATCCCTGTCACGCTGGCCACGCCGGGATCGGCCAGCGCTGCGGCGGGCGAGGGCGGGCGGGCGGCGCGGAAGCCGTGGAAGCGCAGCCCGGGCCACTGCAGCACGAACTGCAGCGCGGTGCCGACCAACGTGCCCCAGACCGCGGCCAGGGCCCCGTGCCGGCCGGCGAAGACCACGAAGCCGACCACGCCGAGGTCCAGCGGCAAGGGCACGAAGGCAGGCAGGGTGAAGCGCTGGCGCGCCTGAAGCCAGCCGGTGGCAAACGCGCTCAGGGTCAACGCCAAGGGCAGCGGCGACAGCCAGCGCAGGAGCACCGCCACGGCGTGCTGGCGGGGACCGGCGAGCACCGCCGCCAGCGGCGCGGACAGGCTCAGCAGGCCGGCGCCCAGCAGCACGGAGATACCCAGAGCCACGAAGAGGACCGCCCCGCTGGTGGCCTCCAGCCCCTGCCGGCCCCGGCGCGCCGAGGCACGCACGAGGACGGGCACCAGTACCCGCGCCAGTGGAGTCCCGACCACCGACCAAGCGGCCTGGGCCGCCGTCGTGGCCGTGACGAAGGCGTCCATGCTAGCCCCAGTCCCGAAGCGCGCGGCCAGTACCGCCTCGCGCACGTAGGCCGCGGGCTTGCTGAGGACCAGCCCGAGCGCCACGACGCGTGCGGCGTCGGGCGCCGGCGCGCCAGCGGCGGGGCCATCAGGGGTCCCGGCGGGCGTTCCCGTCGCAGGACTCCCGTCCGGCAGGGCAGCCCCCCCTGCGCCACCGCGGCCAAGCGTTCCCCCGTCGCCACGCCCGACGCCATGGCCGGGTGAGTCGGTCCACCCCCCTCGGCCCTGCGCAGCGTCTTCCCCAGCGGTCGTGGCGTCTTACCTCCCGCACCACGTCTCGGTGACCAGAGCGACCCGGGAAGGCGCGGCCTGCCGCTCCACGCCTCCGCGGATGCCGGCCGGTACGGCGGCGCCGCTGTGCGTGACGTCGGCCGTCGCGGTCAGCAGGACCAAGGCGCCGTTTTGCCAATGGGTGCAGTTGCGCGGAGCGCTTCGCCCCGGCGGGCGCGGGCAGCTCTGCTCGGGACCGCTCCGCGCAGACGAGAAACCTGGCGGGATCGTGCCCGAACCGGCCCCGCGGGTCCCGGCTGGGTGTGACCGCAGCGAGCCCACGCCCCGAGGGCGCGCCCTCGCTCCGGATCCCCTGCGGCAGAGAGCCTGTCCACCAGGATGCGGGCCCATGTCGACGGCCGGTCGCACGCTCGCGCGGTCCACCCGGACAATGATGATCGGGAGGACTCGGCAGCGTGGTTCTGCGGGACGTACGCCCGTCCCTGCGGCCGGGGAACGGCCGCAGGGTGACGGCGCGCCGATAGCGGGGTTTGGCCTCCAGACGGCGGTGGTGCGTCGCCCCTCTGCACCAAACCCATACGCGGCGGGACTGCGCGACCGCTTGGGCCGCAGGCGTTCGGCGAGGCCGCGCCCACCCCCGCGCCGCGCGCCACCGCCCCCGGGGACGTCCGTCCGCCCCCCCGATCTACCCGCCACCTCCCAGGCCTTGTCGCGGAGGCCGTTTGCCGAGACCGACGCGGCCCGGGGCACGCCCGCGGGGTGGCGGCATCCGGTGGGGGGCTTGGGGTCTGCGCGCGGGGCGGAGATGTCTCCGCCATGCGCCGGCCCGCGCGCCTCCGGGGGCGTGTCCCCTTGGGCCGCAGGCGTTCCCGCGAGGCAGCGCCCGTCGCGGCGCCCCACGCCCTCGCCCGGTCTGCCGATTACCAGCCAAGGCCTGTCGCTGAGGGGATTTGGGCGAGATCGACGCGGCCCTGGGCACACCAGCGGGGTTGCCGCCGACGCCAGGTGGCGGCACGGGCCCGGCAGGGCGCTCCGCCACCTGGCGCAGAACGACTTAGCGGAGTCCCCCACACCGGCCCCCGTCGGGCGCAGAGCCCCCGGGCCGCCAGAGGCTATCATGGGAACGGTGCCCCTTCCCCAGCGAAAACGAATGCCACCAGGAGGCGATGGACACGACGGACGAGGCCGCTTCCCCGTTGCCTACCCGTGAGGACGCGTGGCGCCTGCTGAACGCATACACGACCAAGCCCGGGCTGCTGCGCCACGCCCAATCGGTCGAGGCGGCGATGCGGGCCTACGCCCCGCGCTTCGGTGGAGACCCGGAGCGGTGGGGGCTGGTCGGCCTCCTGCATGATATGGACTACGAACGCTGGCCGGACCCGGCGGACCACCCGCAGCGCGGGGCCGAGATCCTGCGCGCCGCCGGTTACCCAGAGGACGTGATCTACGCCATCCTCACGCATGCCAGCTATCTCAGCCTCCCACGCAAGAGCCCGATGGACAAGGCCCTCTTCGCGGTGGACGAACTGAGTGGGCTGATCACCGCGGTCGCCATGGTCATGCCGGGGCGCTCGCTCCTCGCCGTTGAGCTCTCCAGCGTCAAAAAGAAGTGGAAGAGCAAGGAGTTTGCCAAGGGCGTCAGCCGCGAGGACATCGCCGCTGGCGCGGCCGACCTAGGCGTCGAGTTGGACGCGCACATCGCCTTGGTACTGGAGGCGCTCCAGAGCATCGCCGCGGAGCTCGGGCTGGCGGGTTGAACCCGACCCGCGGGCCGCATCCCGTGGCCCGCTTCGCGTCCGGCGACGCGCAGACGGGCCGCCGGGTGATACGGCGTGCAGCACCTCGGCACGCCAGGGGAAGGGAAGCGGATGAAATCGGCGATGGGGACGGCCCGTTCTGGCCCCCCCCACGGCTAAAGACGTAGGGGTTCTGGGGCACATCGCTTCGGCCTGTGCCAGGCTCTCTCGGGTTCGGGTCTGCCCTGGTACAACATTCTGGCCCTCAGCCTCCGCTTGGAGCGCAGGCCCGTGCGGGCGTGGCGCAAGCACCCCTTTCGCGTGCGACCCACTCCGTCCCCTCGCGGGTTGGTTGTTCTGCCTGCCCGGCTCGCTCGCAGCACGCAGGAGCGATCCCGCACCCGGCGCGAGTCTTGCGTCGCCTGACTCGCGTTCGAGCTGGTATCTCCCGTCTTCCCCCTGATGCACGAACCCGGCCGGGTACGCGCTGTAGAGGTCGCGCTGCGCGCTGACCCCGCGCGGGCACTGGTGCCAGCGCAGCGACAGGGGCTTCTTCGACCGTCGCCCGCACTGGCAGACCCGCGATAACGCCGTGGTTTTTGTCTCCGTCGCCGCAGCCTGCGCCATGTGCGTGTCCGCTTGCGGACCCGCCGCGGTAACCGACGCCCGCGCTTGGCCGCTGCGGGCCCCTCGCACGCAAGCGGCCACCTCGATGTCGGTGGCAGCCCTTCCGCGCCGATCACCCCCGTGTGCTCGGCAGCGGCGGGGGCCATGGCCCTCCCCCGCGGTAGCCGGCGGCCCGCAGCGCGCGGTTGGCCGCGGCGGCCCCGGCGGCGTACGCGGA
>JAJZZC010000030.1 GCA_021797775.1 Bacillota bacterium | reverse complement strand
TGACTTTCGCGAAGGGGCGGCCGGTCGCCTTGGTGCCCAGGGGCCGGCCCCTCGCCACGACCTCACCCGCTGCCGTCGCGGGGTCCTTCTGCGCCAGCGGCGTCCGCCTGACACTGCGAGATTCAGGTTGATAGAACCAACCAGCATTCGTGAGCGGTGGAGAGCCTCCTGCGCAGGGCGGAGCAGGGTGGCGTCACTCCGCCTGGGGGGTACGAACGATGGCGCATACAGCCGTGCGGTGGTGGGCGGGGGCAGCCGCTGCCCGCCCCGGTGCCTGCCACCGCAACGGCCGCACGATTTCGGCCAGGGGGGCCCACGGTGACGGTGCACGGAGGGGGCTCCCCCGAGCCGCCGTACACCCCGGGTTGTCGCCATACGCTGCTAACCCTTGTGGCTGAGGCCGTCTGCCGAGAACGACGCGGCCCTGGGCGGCCAGTCAGGGTGATGGCATGCCGGCAGGGGACCCTCGGCCAGAACGCTCGGAGACAGGGGTGGCGCGGGGCGCGCGCCAGAACTCGGCTGCGGATGCGCCCGCGCTTTTGGCGTACGGGCTCTGGGCCGGTGTGCCCAGGCGTCGCACGACGCCGATGCCCGCCGGCAACGCTATCTGCGGAACGGCGGTCGATCGCGGCCGATGGGAGCGCTCCTGCCCGGAACCACCCGTCGCACATGGCGTTCGCTGAGAAGGACGGGATGCTGATGAGGCTGCGTTGGCTGGGAGGGGACGCTCCAGTTGCGGCGTCCGCCCATGGCACGCTGCGACTCGCACTGTTCACGCGATGGTCTATCATGGGGCCGCGGGAGATGTGCGCGCCGGCTCCGGCCACCGCATGCTCGCGGCGGCCGGCCAGTTGCGGGCGGCAGGTGTTCGGTGCGGTGAGCATTTTTAGGCCGAAAGGGGCGGAAGCCTGGTCGGGCGGACGTGTGGCAGGCCGAGCGATCGGTGTGTACACATCGTCCCAGCCAGACGCTTGGTATGTCGCTATTCGATGGTGTGCGTCGTCTCTTCGGGGCGCATCAGGTTTCCGCGGCGCATCTGGCGGGGTATCGCCGCGTCGGTGCCCAGGTGCTCGACCTGCAGGACAGGGTGCCGCCTCGCGGGCCCGCACGTGCCTATCTGGTTGCGGCCCGGTGCCTGCAGCTCTTCGCCGACAAGCTCGTAGAGGATGCCTTCGCCGACCCGGCCCATTTGGGGACGCTGCCGGAGGTGTCGGCCGCTCAGGCCGAGGCGCTGTACCGGCAGGTGCCAGACCTGGTGACCGCGGCCCGTCAGGAGGTCCTGGCGCCCGGGGGGACGCGCGATGTGCCCCTGCCGATCGTGCTGGCGGGGCGCGTGCGCACGCCCGAGGCGGCGGCGGTCTCGCACCTTCGCGCGATGCTGCGTGCCGCACAGGCCGTCACCGAGTTCGCCGAGGGGGAGGTCGGCGGCGCGGAGACGGGTGCTGGACAGGCCAAGGCGTTGCTGGCCGAGGCGCAGACCAACCGCGATTCCGCCACCTACCTCGTTGGCGGGCTGGTAGACGCCAGCCTGCCGCCAGAGAGCTTGGCACAGGCCGACGACTACGTATGGGCCACCCTGGCCTACGCCATGGGGTCCCTCCAAGAACAGGCCGTCCCCGGTGTCCTCGCCGGGATGGACCTCGATGCCCTGATCGAGGGGGGATCGCGCACGCCGCGCACCCAGAACCTCTCGGGTCTGGAGCGCACGATGGCCGCGGAGAACCGGCGGGAGATGCTCGAGGCAGAGCGCGAGCGCGCCCAGCGGCAGTGGCGCCGGGAGGGAGAGGAGTTCAGGCGCCACGAGGATGAGGAGCACCACGAGCACCACCACCACCACCACCATGACGACTGGTGGTGAGCGAGGCGACGGGTGCCGGGTCTCCGCAACCCGACGGATGCCAGGCCGTTCCGTCCTCGACGACGGGACAACTTGGCGCTAGGGACGTGTCTCGGCGGCCATGGCGGCGTCGGCGCCCGGTGTTGGTTCAGACCTTTGAGGCCGGGTCACCGGGATCCCGGCCCGTGGGCGCCGGAATCCCCGCCATCGCCCGTTGCCCGCACCTTTGGCCCAACGGCCACAACAGAGGGGAGCCGCGCCTGACGGCGTCGGCCCCCCCTCTGTCGCCCGGTCGCGGGGGCTCAGCGGAACTGCGCGGCGATCTGGTCCAGGTGCCCCGCATCCAACGGCAGGGCCAGCTCCGCCATGGGCCGGCCTGTGTACCCCGATAGGTAGCCGTCGTAGGCGGGACGGTCTTCTTCGTAGATGAGCCCGGCGACGAGGTCGTCATGCTCCATCAGCTGGGCGAAGGCGGCAGCCCGGTCGGTCGGTCGGTAGTCCCGCTCGGCCTCCAGGTTGACCAAGTGCTTGCGGAACCACTCGAACACGCCGATCTTCTCACCGTTCTCGTCGGCGATGGAAGGGCGGTAGGTGACACACGGGCTCATCACGTTCAGCACGGAGAAGCCCCGGTGCGTAATCGCTTTGACCATCAACGCCGTCAACTGCTTGATGTCGCCCGAGAACCCCTGGGCCAGCCAGGTTACGCCGTTGGCCAGGGCCACGCGCAGTGGACGCACCGGATACTCCGCGGAGCCGCCCGGAGTCGTCGTGCTGCTGTACCCGTGAGGCGACGTGGGGCTGGTTTGGCCCTTGGTCAGCCCGTACACTTGGTTGTCCATGACGATGTAAGTGACGTCGACGTTGCGCCGCACGGCGTGCATGAAGTGGCCGGCCCCGATCCCATAACCGTCGCCATCACCGCCGCTGGCGATGACCGTCAATTGCGGGTTGGCGAGCTTTACTCCTTGCGCCACCGGCAGGGCGCGGCCGTGCAACGTGTGCAAGCCGTAGCAGTTGAAGTAGCTGTTGATCTTGCCGGAGCAGCCGATCCCTGAAACGATCACCATGTCATGCGGCTGCAACCCCAACTGCGCCGCCGCGTTTTGCAGCGCGCGCAATACCCCGAAGTCCCCGCAGCTCGGGCACCACGTCGGGAACTCGCTCGTGAATACCTTAGGCGATACGAGCGTTGCGGACATCGGCCAGCGCCTCCCTTGCCCGGGCCTCCACCTCGGCGGGGCGGAACGGATCGCCGTTGTACTTACGCAGGCCGGGCAGCAGGTCGCCGCCGATCTGCGCGCGGATCAGGTGCGCCAGTTGCCCGGTGGCGTTGTGCTCGCAGACCAGGGCTACGCGCGCCTCGGCGAGCACGCGCTGCAGCTCTTCCGCCGGGAAGGGCCATAGGCGGCGCATCTGGCAGACGGCGACACGGTGGCCGGCGGCGCGCAGGCGGTCCATAGCCTCCCACATCGGGCCGGTCGCAGAGCCGAATCCGACGAGCACCAGATCGGCGGGCAGATCGCCGCGCAGGGCTAGACCCGGGAAGTCGACGCGGGAGATCTTGCGCAGCCGCTTGTCGTGAATGGTGGCGCGCACGTCCTGGTCCTCCGTGATGCGCCCGGCGTAGGTGTGCTCGTCGGCGGTGTTGAGGTGAACCCCACCCGGTGTACCGGGCAGCGCCCGCGGGGAAATGCCGTCCGCCGTGTTGGCGAAGCGCTCGTAGACGCCGTCCAAGCGATCGATGTCCTCGGCGGACAGGATCTTACCCCGGTCGATGTGGACGCGGCTCCAGTCGAAGCGATCCACGGTCCCCTTGCCCATGCCGAGCGTCAGATCCATCGCCACAATCACCGGGCACTGGTGACGGTCGGCGAGGTTAAGGGCCTCCGCCACATCGTAGAAACACTCGTCGTAAGTCCCAGGCGCGATGACCACGCGGGGGATCTCGCCGTGGGAGCCGTAGACCATTTCGTTAAGGTCACCCTGCTCCGGCTTGGTCGGCAACCCGGTCGCCGGCCCCGCTCGCTGCACATCCACGATCACGACCGGCGTCTCGGTCAGGCCGGAAAGCCCCAGGGCCTCCTGCATCAGGCTGAAGCCCGGGCCCGAGGTCGAGGTCATCCCGCGCGCACCGGCGTAGCTTGCGCCGATCGCCATCAGGATAGCCGACATCTCGTCCTCCGCCTGGACCACCACGCCGCCCACCTTGGGCACCTCGTTGGCCATCCATTCCATGATCATGGACGCGGGGGTGATGGGATAGGCCGCGAGGAAGCGGCACCCGCCCGCCAGCGCGCCGAAGGCTGCGGCGTTGTCTCCCTCTATACTCAGCCGGCGTGTCGGTTCGGGCACGGGCTCAATCTGCAGGTGCGCCTGCTCACCGAAGTGCTCCATCACGAAGGCGTAACCGCGGTCCAGGGCCTCGAAGTTGGCGCGGATCACCTTCTCGCCCTTGCTCGCGAGCTTGGACTGCAGGATGTGGTCGCGGAAGGCCTGCCGGTCGAGCCCCGTGACGGCGCAGGTCGCGCCCATCGCGACCATGTTCCAATACCGGTCGCTGCCCAGTTCGCCGGCGATGCTATGGAACGGGACCTGCATGAGGGCGACGGCCGCGTCAGCGGGCACCCTGGCCTTCATCCCGGCGTCGGCCAGGATGACGCCGCCGTCGGCCATCTCACCCAGGTTGTGGTCGATAGACTCCTGCGCCCCGCCCGCGTCGATCACGAGCACGTCCGTGCGGTCACCCACCGCGAAGACGGGGTTGTGAGAGATCCGCACCTGATAATTCGTGTGCCCGCCCTTGATGCGGGACATGAAATGCCGATAACCGAACGTGTAGTAGCCCAGCCGATTGCAGGCGTCCAGGAAGAGGGATCCCGGGGTTTCGATGCCCGAGCCCTGTTCGCCGCCCACCTTCCACACCAGCTCGGTTCGCATCAGGCGCACCCCTTTCCATACCGGAATTATACCGCGGCCCGCCGGGCAAGGCTAACCTGCCCGCGGGGACGCCCATGGGAGGGCGTGCCATCCGCGGCGCATCCGGCCGCCCCCACGCGGCAATGCTACGCCTTGCCATCCAAAACGCAAGGGCGGACTGCTGGCGGCCCTGGCCCGCGCTGGTGCGGGGAGTCTCTGTGCGGCGGGGGCGGGGGTCGGGCGGCCGGGTGCCGCTCGGATCACCGCCACACGCCCGCGGGGTGCGCGCGGCCTTCCCGGAGCCGTGAGCCCCCCGCACGAGGGTGCCAGGGCCCGGCCGCGCCGCTCACTCTGCTGGGGGGGACGCATGTGCTCGTGCACGCGCTGCGTTTCATTGTCGCGGCCCTCGTCGTCCTTTTCTTTGGCTTTCTGCTGCCTGGGTTCAGCATTCTCGGATTCTGGACGGCGCTGGCCCTAGCCGCATGCATTGCCGCGGGCGGCTGGCTGGTGGAGGCGGCCGCGCTGCACCGCGCCACGCCGTACACACGCGGCCTGGCTGGCTTCGTGGCCGCTGCCGTCGTGCTCTTCGGCGCGCCGTACCTGTTCCCGCACGTGCGAGTCTCGGCGATCGGCGCGCTGCTGGCCGCGCTGATCATCGGCGTGGTCGACGTGTTCGTGCCCGTCGAGTTGCGCTGAGGCGTCCGGGCCCGGCATAGGCATGCCGCCGGGGGTGGGGTGCTTGCCGGCCTGGCTGCGCGGCGCGCTGGTGTATATGGGCGTGCTGGGGGCTGCGGCGGTGCTGGTGGTCGGCCGACCGCCTCGCCGCCTGCCGCCTGCCACCGGTGGCGACGGCCCCGCGGTGCCTACCATGGCGCCGTTGCCGGTGACCATACCCGGGGGCGGCGCAGCCGGTTCCCCGCCCGCATGGTTGGCCGGACGGGTCTCGGGCACGGCGATCCAGGCCCTGTCCGGAGGGCTATGGGCCGCCGCCTTGGCCACCTGCGGGCGTGACGCGCAGGCAGCGGCCCTGCTGGCCCGGGACAGGGCCTCGCGCGGGTCGGTGCGCTTCCCCGCGCCGGCCGGCTCCGGGCTCAGGCGCGGCCGCGGATGAGGTGGCCGACCACGGTCCCGAGCGCCGCTCCGATGCTGGCGAGCAACAGGAACTCCACACCGGAGCGCAGGGCGCCTCGCAGTGTGTGCCTGGACTTCAGCGCTCCGAGGGCCATGGCCGCTGCGGCCGTGAGCACGAAGGATACCGCGGCGGCCGCCAGGCGCGGCAGCGCCCACAGAAAGGGCAGGATCGGGACCAGCGCTCCGGCCATGAAGGACAGGCCGACCAGCGCCCCCGCGCGCAGCGGCGGGCGTCCGCTCTCCGGGGTGATGCCGTGCTCGTCGTGGAGCATGGCCGCCAGCCAGCGCTCCGGCGTCGCCGTCTGGTGGGCAATGATCGCCTCCAGCAGGCCGCCGCTGAACCCCTTGCGGCGATAGATGGTCCGCAGCTCCCGCCGCTCCTCGTCGGGCTCGGTCTGGATCTCATGGCGCTCGGTGGCGATGCGGGCCGCAAGGATCTCCGCGTCGGCCCGCGCGGCGAGGAAGCCACCAAACGCCATGCTCACGCCGCCCGCGAGCAGCTCGGCCAGCGCGCTGGTCACCAAGACGTGGCGGCTGCCGGTGGCGCCGCCCAGCGTCATCACAAAAACGAGGGTGGTAACGAGGCCGTCGTTGAGGCCCAGCACCACGTCGCGCAGCCAGTCTCCGCCGTGCGGGTGTCGCTCGGGGGGCTCGTGCCCTCCCGCCTCGGGCGTCAAGTGCTCCCCCCCTCGTGGCTGCGCAAGTGCTGATTCGGGGGCCACGGCGTTCTTGCCCCTTGTGCCCCAGACCTTCTCTGGCTCTCCCCCCCCAACCCCACAACGCCACCACGCTGGCGGGGGCCTTCGGCCTGAACGCCCTGCGAGCCGGGTGGCGCGGGCCCCAGACCCGGTCGGCTGCCGGTGCGCTCGCCTTGCTGCGTGCGGGTCCGGATCTGTTGCGCCCGGACGTCTCCACCGCCGCGACCGGCGTTGCCTGACGGCGTATGGCGGTGGGGCGCCGTGCCGGCAACCGCCTCCCTGCCAAAAGACGCGGCCCTAGCCCCAACCAGACGACCGACGGGTACCCTATCCCCCTTGCCCGGTTCGCGCCAGTCGTCGTTTCGCGGCACCTACAGGGTCCGGGCTCTTGTGCCGCGACGGTTGCGATCTGGATCACGGCAGCGTCTTCTGCATCGTCGTCCTAGCTTTACCTCTTCTTCCCTGGCCGGGGCAGGGGCACGCTCGGTGACACTCCGCCGGGGTGCGGCGGCCAGCGCCGACCCGTACCGCGGCTTCTTGGGTGCGGGCTGGCGATGAGGTGGAGGCCAGCGCCGGGACGTTTCCTGCCCCCCCCACGTAAGCGCCAACGGCGTGGGGCGGCCCCAATGGCTGTCCGCCCTGGGTAGGCGCCTTGGACGCTCGCGCTAAGGGGCCGTGTTCTGGGCTCGTCTCCTCCGCTGGCGCATCCTGGGCCCGCGCGCCGAGGCCCCCGGGGCCGGTACCTGGCTGGGGGCACCGCGCGGCCACGGGTGGCGGAGCACCGGGGCGACGGGCGCGCCGGCGGCGCCCACGTTACGGGAGCGACGCGCCACCCGGCACCACTGCCGACCATCGTACCGGCCGACCATCGTACCGGCCGGCCGCGCGCAGGCCGGGCCGCAGGGGGTATAGTTTCGCTGCGCCGCCGGCTGCGGCCCCTTGGAGGGCGCGTGGGCGGCGGGCGGCGCAATGCGGTGGCAGGCGGAGGTCGTGAGCGGCAGGTGTCGGAGGAGCAGCAGGCCCGGACCCGCAACTTCTGCATCATCGCGCATATCGACCATGGCAAGTCGACGCTGGCCGACCGGCTGATCGAGCGCACTGGCGCGCTGGCTACGCGCGAGATGCAAGAGCAGGTGCTCGACTCCATGGACCTGGAGCGCGAGCGCGGCATTACCATTAAAGCGCAGGCGGTGCGCCTGCCCTACGTGGCGCGCGACGGAGCGGCCTATACGTTCAACCTGATCGACACCCCGGGCCATGTCGACTTTCACTACGAGGTGTCCCGTGCGCTGGCCGCCTGCGAGGGCGCGATCCTGGTCGTGGACGCGACGCAGGGCGTCGAGGCCCAAACCCTGGCCAACCTGTACCTCGCGCTGGACCACGACTTGGCGCTCATCCCGGCGGTGAACAAGATCGACCTGCCCTCGGCGGACGTGCCGCGCGTGCGGGAGCAACTGCGCAACCTCGGCTTCCTCGACGAAGAGGTGCTCGAGGTGTCTGCTAAAGAAGGCATCGGTATCGACGCGTTGCTGGAGGCGCTGGTCCAGCGCGTGCCCCCACCGCCGGGTACCCCCGGCGCGCCGCTGCGCGCCCTTGTCTTCGACTCGACCTTTGACAGCTACAAGGGCGTGATCGCCTACGTCCGCGTCGTCGACGGCTGCCTGCGCCCCCGGCAGCGCATCCGCCTGATGGCTGGCGGCAAGGCCTTCGAAGTCGCCGAACTCGGCGTGTTTCGCCCCGAACGACACGGGGTGGACGCGCTGCCGGCGGGTTCCGTCGGCTACCTGGCGGCAGCGATGCGGCACGTGGCGGACTGCCGCGTGGGGGATACCATCACAGACGAGGCCGCGGAAGCGGCGACGCCCCTGCCCGGCTACCGTCCCGTGAAGCCGATGGTGTTCGCCGGCCTGTACCCCGTGGATGCCGCCGACTTTGGCCGGCTGCGCGAGGCCTTGGAGAGGCTGCAGCTAAACGACGCGGCCTTGTCCTTTGAGCCCGAAACCTCGGCGGCGCTTGGGTTCGGTCTGCGCTGCGGGTTCCTCGGGCTGCTGCACATGGACGTGGTGCAGGAGCGCCTGGAACGCGAGTACGAGCTAGACCTGATCGTCACCGCGCCGTCGGTGCGCTACCGCGTCACGTGCACCGACGGTACCGTCGAAGAGGTCGACAACCCCGCCAAGCTTCCCAGCCGCGACCGTATCGCCGAGATGGCCGAGCCGCTGGTCAAGGCGTCGATCTTCACCCCGGCCGAGTACCTGGGTCCGCTGCTGGAGCTCTGCCGCGAGCGCCGTGGCGAGCAGACGGCCGTCGAGTACCTGGACCCCACCCGGGTGCGGCTGGAGTATCGGCTGCCGCTGGCGGAGATCATGTTCGACTTCTTCGACCAGTTGAAGTCGCGCAGCCGCGGCTACGCCACGCTGGACTACGAGTGGCTGGGCCACGAGCCCGCTGACGTCGTCAAGGTCGACGTGCTCGTGGCGGGCGAGGCGGTCGACGCGCTGTCGTGCGTGGTCCACCGTTCCACGGCCCCGGTGCGGGGGCGTCGGCTGATCGAGCGGCTGCGCACCCTGATCCCGCGCCAGCAGTTCGAGGTGGCGCTGCAAGCGGCCATCGGCGGCAAGATCATCGCCCGCGAGAACATCCCGCCCGTGCGCAAGGACGTCCTGGCGAAGTGCTACGGCGGGGACATTACCCGCAAGCGCAAGCTGCTGGAGAAGCAAAAGGAGGGCAAAAAGCGTATGAAGGCGGTCGGCGCGGTCGACATTCCGCAGGAAGCCTTCATGGCCGTCCTCAAGGTCGGTGACGACTGACCCGCAGAGGGCCGGAGGCGTCTCCGGGCCTCTCTGCGGAGGCGCGGTCGGCGCCAAAGCAGCGAGGTGGCAGGCAGCAGGGCCGAGCGCGGCGGGTGCCTGCGCGGCCTCGCCCCGCCGCCGGGTGACTCGGGGCCGCGTGGCGGACCGCGGGTGGCCGGCGAGGTTCTGCGCTACCCGCGCAAGACGGGCAAGCCGCCCCATGCCGGTTGCGTGGGTCCGCACCCCACCGGGCTCCGCCTCGGGGACGGGCCATCTGGGCGGAGCGAGCCGACCGTCTCGTCGCCCCTCACGTCGGCGATGCTTGGCCCTGTCGCGGCTCCTGATTAGGCCCCGTCCACGTCTGGGGTGGCGGCAGGCGGGGCCAGGGTCGTGGGGAACGCCGGTGCCGCCGGCTCGACCACGGGCGCGGGCGACCAGTAGGCTGGCAGGGGCGCGTCGGCGTGAGGCACCCTGGTGGCCGACCCTGCGGGTGGCGCGCGCCGCGACCGCCGGCGCAAGGCGCTGGCGACGGCCATCGCTAGCCATACGGCCGCGACGCCGCGCGCCAGTGGTTGGGCGAGCGCGCTGCCCACCGGGCCACCCGCGGCGGGTAGCCCGTAGCGCGCGGCGAGGCCGCTGGCGTAGGCAAACGGCAGCGCGGCCACGGCCAGGGCGACCACGGCCTGCAGCAGCATGAGGGATCGCGCCGGCCGGCCGCCGGTCACCAGCGCCAGGTAGAGCCCGAAGAGGAGGAACAGGGTCAGCGGAAGGCTCGCGCGCGTCCATGGCGGGGCCGCGGCGGGCAGGCCCGACTCGCCGCTCCAGGCCCACTGCAGCGCGAGGGCCAACCCCCAGCCCAGGGCCGTCAGCAGCAGGCCGTTGAGCCAACGCATCCGGCGCCCACCTCCACCACCCCTGCCCATCCGCCGTCCGCTCCAGAGACCGGGCCGCTGCCACGCGGGACCCTGCTCTGATCCGCCGCCCAGGCGAGGCATGCCGCCCTCCGGCCCACGGTTGCCGGCCCGGGAGGGGGCGTGTGCGGGCCCGGGCGGTGGCGAACCGATCACGGCAGCAGGAAACGCCGGTGCTCCGCAGGTGCCGGCCGGCCCGGCCCGGGGCGCCACCGACCCCCACCATTGTCCGACGACGCCTGGGCGTGGCACGTCCCTCCGTGTCGATCCGCGTTCGCCTCGTTTCGCGCGGTTTCGCGGTTCCCACGCATTGACAAGGTACACGGACCGGTGCTATCGTCAGGCGGCATTAGCACTCGATGGGAGTGAGTGCTAACATCTCACCGCTGCGGGGCGGGCATGATGGAGGACCGCAAGCGCCGGGTTCTGCAGGCGATCATCGACGACTACATCCACACGGCGGAGCCCGTGGGCTCGCGCACGGTGGCGCGGAAATACGGTCTTGGCGTGAGCCCCGCGACGATTCGCAACGAGATGGCGGATCTGGAGGATATGGGCTACCTCGAACAGCCGCACACCTCGGCTGGCCGTGTGCCCTCCGACAAAGGCTATCGCTTCTACGTCGACGTCCTGGCGGCAGAGCCCGGCCTGGGCGGCTTTGATTCGGAGGCAGTGCGTGCCGCGCTCAGCGCCCGGGCGCAGCGGATCGACGGGGTCGTCCGACACGCGGCGCGGTTGCTCGCGGAGGTGAGCGACGTGCTCGCCGTGGCCAGCCAGCCAGCGGCTCAGGAGGAGCGTCTGGCCGCGCTGCAGGTTGTACCGCTGCGTGGCAGCCTCGGCGTGCTCGTGCTGGTCGCCGACGACGGCCGGGTGTCAACCCGGCTGGTTGAATTTAGCGCGCCCCCAGAGGCGCAGCACCTCGACCGCCTGAGCCACATGCTCAGCAGCCGCCTGGCCGGCGCGACCCTCCAGGCCTTGGCCCAGCGGCTCGAAGGTGCCGTCGGCGACGTATTCGGCCCGTACCCGGAACTGGTGGCCGAGGTGGTCGCGCTCCTGGGCGAACCCGGGGATGTGCCCGGTGGGCTCGTGCTGGAGGGTGCGGCTAACCTGCTGAAGCAGCCGGAGTTTCGCCAGGTGGCCAAGGCCAACCAGGTACTGGCCGCGTTGGAGCGGGACGACCTTCTGGAAGACCGCCTCGGGCCCCCCGGCGGGCCGGCGGCGGGCGTCCAGGTCTCCATCGGCCGCGAGATCCAGGTGGAAGAAATGGCGGAATGCAGTATTGTCACCGCCGTGTACGCGGCACCCGTGGGCGTGCACGGCCGGATCGGGGTCCTGGGTCCCAGGCGCATGGCCTACGGGCGGATGATAGCCATCGTGGAAACCGTTGCCGCTGGCGTGACGGCGGCACTCCGCGGTCAGACTCCGGCCCGCGGCCTGCCCGGCGCCGACCCGGGTGTGCCTGCGGCAGATGCGCCACTGCGGGCCCCCCGCGCGGAGGAGAACCGCGAGCGCGGTGGGATCCAGGCGGAGGCTGATGGCGTCCGCGAGTCGGCGGCCACGCCTGGGCCGGCCGGACCGGTAGGGCGCTGGTCCATACCGGAGCGCCGTCGGCGGGCTGGCGGCGTCTTCGCCCCGACCGACGGCGGCACGAGTGCCCCAGATATCCCGCCGGGGGGCGGCGCACGGTTGCGTCCGGCGGAAAGACTCTGAGCGCGAGGTGAGCGGCGCTGATGAGCGGCGAGGCCGGAGGCGGCGAGGTCGAAGGGGCCGCGGCCGTGCCCGGTGACTTGGGCGCTGGTTCGTCCGACGGCGGCGAAGCGGGAGGCGGGGAGGACGTCGGGGCCACGCTGGCCGCGGCGAGGTCCCGCGCCGAGGAGTATCTGCAGTCGTTGCAGCGGTTGAAAGCCGACTTCGACAACTACCGGCGGCGCGTGGCACAGGATCAGGCGCGTTGGGGTGAGGCGGCGGTGGCCGCCTTTGTCGCGCAACTGCTCCCGGTGGTCGATAACCTAGAACGGGCGGCAACGGCCAGCGGGGACGCCGCCGCCGTGCGCCAGGGGGTGGAGATGACCCTGCGGCAGATGCGGGAGGCCCTCACCTCGGCGGGTATCGTGGCGCTGGAAGCGGTCGGCCAGCCCTTCGACCCCGGGCGGCACGAGGCCGTGGCCCGGGGCCCCGCTCCGGGCATGGCCGAGGGCACGGTAGCGGAGGAGTATCGCCGGGGATACATGATGCGGGGGGCGGTCCTGCGCCCGGCCCTTGTCAAGGTCGCCGCCGCCGAGGGGGGCGAGGGCGCCGGCCCGGAGGGCGCGGCGCCGGCAGGCAGCGGTGGGGAAGAAGGGGAGCGCTGATGGGGAAGATCATCGGGATCGACCTGGGAACGACCAACTCGGTGGTCGCCGTCATGGAGGGTGGCGAGCCGGTGGTGATCCCCAATGCCGAGGGGTCGCGCCTGACGCCGTCGGTCGTGGCCTTCACCAAGGACGGGGAGCGGCTCGTCGGCCAGGTGGCCAAACGGCAGGCTATTACCAATCCGGAGAACACCGTATTTTCCATCAAGCGATTTATGGGGCGCCGTCTCGCCGAGGTGGGGGAGGAATCCAAGCGCGTGCCGTATCGGGTCACTGCCGGGAGCGGCGGCATGGCGCGCGTGGCCATCCGCGATAAGGAGTATTCGCCCGAAGAAATCTCGGCGATGATCCTGCAGAAGCTCCGGGCGGACGCGGAGGCCTACCTAGGGGAGAAGGTCTCCCAGGCGGTCATCACCGTGCCCGCCTATTTCAACGACGCGCAACGCCAGGCCACCAAGGACGCCGGCCGCATCGCTGGCCTGGAGGTACTGCGCATCATTAACGAACCGACCGCCTCCGCGCTGGCCTACGGGATTGACAAAGGCGAGGACCACACCGTCTTGGTCTTCGACTTGGGCGGCGGCACCTTCGATGTCTCGCTGCTGGACTTGGGAGACGGCGTGTTCGAGGTCAAGGCCACGTCCGGCAACAACCACCTTGGCGGGGACGACTTCGATCAGCAGATCATCGACTACGTCGCCGACGAGTTCCGGCGGGAGCATGGCATCGATCTGCGCCGCGACCGCATGGCCCTCCAGCGCCTGAAGGAGGCGGCCGAGAAGGCAAAGATCGAGCTCTCCAGCACCCTGCAGACGAACATCAACCTGCCCTTCATCACGGCGGACGCCCAGGGGCCGAAGCATCTGGACATGACCCTCACGCGCGCCAAGTTCAACGAGTTGACCGCGGATCTGGTCGACGCGACCATGGGCCCCTCGCGCAGGGCCATGGAGGACGCCGGGCTGGAAGCCGCCAAGATCGACAAGGTGCTGCTCGTGGGCGGGAGCACGCGCATCCCCGCCGTGCAGGAAGCCTGCAAGCGGCTGCTTGGGAAGGAACCGTTCAAGGGGATCAACCCGGACGAGGTGGTGGCCCTCGGCGCGGCTGTGCAAGCCGGCGTACTGGGCGGCGACGTCAAGGACGTCGTGCTGCTGGACGTCACGCCCCTGTCGCTGGGCATTGAGACGCTCGGTGGCGTGTTCACGCGGGTCATTGAGCGGAACACCACTATCCCGACGTCGAAGAAACAGGTGTTCTCGACGGCGGCCGATGGCCAGACCCAGGTCGAGGTGCACGTCCTGCAGGGCGAGCGGCCCATGGCTGCCGACAACAAGTCCCTGGGCCGTTTCATGCTGGACGGTATCCCTCCGGCGCCGCGGGGCACCCCGCGCGTCGAGGTCGCCTTCGACATCGACGCCAACGGCATCCTCAAGGTCTCGGCACGCGACGAGGCCACCGGGCGGGAGCAGCACATCACCATCCAGGGCAGCGGGAGCCTCGGTGAGCAGGAGATCCAGCGCATGGTGCGCGAGGCCGAGGCGCACGCCGACGAGGACCACCGGCGGCAGGAGTTGATCGAGGCCAAAAACGCGGCGGACGCCCTCGTGTATAATGCGGAAAAGACGTTGCGTGACCTGGGTGACAAGGTGGATGGCGGGAAGGCCGCCGCCGTCCGCGAGTCGATCGATGCGCTGAAGCTGGCGTTGGGCCGCGACGACGCCGCGGCGATCCGTAGCGCGGCGGAGGGCCTGCAGAAGCAGTTGCTGGACGTCGGCGCGGCCATGTACGGTGCGGGGGGGGCCGACTCAGCTGGCGGCGCCAGCGACGGCGCGCCCGGGCCGGGCGCGGGCCCGGGCGGCAAAGAGGACTCGGCAGGTGCCGGGGGTGGCCGCGTCGTCGATGCCGACTACGACGTGAAGGGCGGGGCCTGAGTTCCGCCGTGGGCCGGCCCTCCGGCGGCGGCGGTGCGGCCAGCCGGAAAGGCGACCATCGGGCCGCGCGCCCGGTGGTCGCCTTTAGCGCGGCTAGGGGGAGTCACCCCGCGCGTCCGCGGAGCCTGCATGCGGATCGGCCCGTTGAACGCGCGGGGTGCGGCCAGACCCGTGAGATGGCAGAGGCCAGATGGGCGATGCCACCCCGGCGCAAGCTGACGGGCTGAACGCCTCCAAGGGCTCGGGTGCGGACTCCCCGGAAACGGCCGTCGGCGCGTGCAGAGAGACCGGGAGCGGGGCCGTTTTGACGGGGGCCAGCAGAGAGTGCGGGCGCTGGGGCGCCGGAGCCGGGCGCTCTCGCAGGTTCCACGTGGTTGGGTGTGGTGGAGAGAGGGGCGGCGGCGTGGCGGCTCGGGACTTCTACCAGGTGCTCGGGGTCCCGCGGAACGCCGACGAGGCGGAGATCAAAAAGGCGTTTCGCCAGTTGGCCCGGCGGGTTCACCCCGACGTGAATGCGGGGGACGCCGCCGCAGCCGAGAAGTTCAAGGAGATCGGCGAGGCATACTCCGTGCTGAGCGATCCGCAAAAGCGCGCGCAATACGACCAGTTGGGCCACGCAGCCTTCACGGCCGCCCAGCGTGGCGGTGCGCCGGCCGGCGAGGGCGCCACCGGCTTCGACTTCGGCGGACTCGGCGGGTTCGAAGACCTGTTCGAATCGGTGCTCGGCGAAGCCTTCTTCGGTGGGCGTTCCCGGCGCCGCGCGGGGCCGGAGCGTGGCGCCGACCTCCGCACGGCGATCGAGATTACGTTTGAGCAGGGTGCCTTCGGGGCGACGGTGGAGATCACTGTGCCGCGTACGGAGGCCTGCGCCGCGTGCGCTGGCAGTGGCGCGGCCCCGGGTGCGCGCCGTATCGGCTGTCCACAATGCGGTGGCCGTGGCGTCCTGCAGGCCGCCCGGGCGACACCGTTCGGCCAGTTTGTGACGCGGCAGGCCTGCCCCCGTTGTGGGGGCACGGGTTCGGTGGTGGAACGGCCCTGCGCGGAGTGCCAGGGGACCGGACGGACCCGGCGCCGCCGGACCATTTCGGTCCACGTCCCCGCCGGGGTCGAGGACGGCGCGCGCCTCCGGCTTCCGGGAGAGGGGGACGCCGGGGACCGCGGCGGGCCGGCTGGCGACCTGTACGTGGATGTGCGCGTGGCGCCCCACGCTCACTTTCGCCGGGAGGGCAGCGACGTGGTCGGTGAGGTGACGATCGGCATCGCCCAGGCGGCCCTGGGTGCCGACGTCGACGTCGAAACCTTGGAGGGGCGGCTGCCGCTCCACATCCCTGAGGGCACGCAACCCGGGGACGTGCTGCGCTTGCGGGGCAAGGGCTTGGTGGCGGTGAACAGCCGATCCCGGGGCGACCACCGGGTCGTGGTGCGCGTCGAGGTGCCGCGGCAGTTAACGGCCCACGAACGGGACGCGCTGCGTTCCTACGCCGCCCAACGCGGGGAGCGGGTGGATGGTGCGGACCAGCGGCCGTTCCGCCGCATCCTCGGCCGGTGAAGTCGCCGAGCCCCGCGGCGAAAGCCGGGGGATGCACGCCGGGTTCTTGCTGAGGCGAGGGCTGCCTCCCTCGGCGGCCCGGTCCGGTGCGCTCGGACCGGGCCGCGACTGGCCCCTGACACGGCGGCTCGGGCGGGGGTGGGGCTGTGCAGTGCCCGCGGTCGGCGTCCCGCCCAGTGGCGGTTGATGCAGCACCCGCGCCGCGCGGCCGCCTGGACGGGGTGCCCTGCGCCCGGCTTGCGGGCGTTGACGCCGCTCTGGTCCAGGAAAGGACGGCCGGCAGGCGTTGCCCTATCGAGAGATTACCCTGACGGTGCCCCCGGAGGCCTTCGATGCGGTCGCCCACTTCCTGACTGCCCAGGCCGGCGGCATCGCCGTCGACGACGAGGCCCTGGCGCGCCTGCGGGTGTATCTGCCCCTCGAAGAGGGGCTCGCCGGCCGCATCGACGCGTTGCGCGCCGAACTTCTGCGTTTGGCGGCGTACTTTCCGGGCATGGACGCCGTGGGTTGGACGGAGAGCACAGTCGAGCCGAGCGACTGGGCGGAGGCTTGGCGGGCCCACTTTCATCCGGTGCGGCTCGGACGCCGGTTGGTCGTCTCCCCCACCTGGGAGGATCCGCGCACCTTTCCCGGCGAGGTGCTCCTGCGGCTGGATCCCGGGATGGCCTTCGGCACGGGGGCGCACGCATCGACGGCGCTCTGTCTGCGCGCGGCCGAGGTCCTGGCGGCCCGCGGTGGGCACGCCCTAGACGTGGGCACGGGCTCCGGCATCCTGGCCGTGGCGCAGGCGCTGCTGGGGGCGGCCCGCGTCACCGCGGTCGACATCGACCCCGTCGCTGTGCGGGTGGCCAAGGACAACGTTCGGGCCAACGCGGTGGAGGACCGGGTGGAGGTGCGCTACGCCACGCTGGCGGACGCCCTAGCGGGCGGGTGCCCCCCGGCCGGTTGGGCGCTGGCCAATCTCACTACGGACATCCTGGAGGCCATGGCCCCCGACCTTTGGCGCGGCCTGTTGCCGGGAGGCCTCGTTGTGGCCTCGGGCATCGTCGACGCGGGCCGCGAACGCGTGGCGCGGGCCTTTGCCGCGGCGGGGCTGCGCGTCGTGCGCGCCGAGCGCCTCCAAGGCTGGACCGCGCTCTGGGCGCTGCGCCCGGCCGGAGCGGCGGCGCGGGCGTGAGGATGCCGCGCGTGGCGCTCGCGCCGTCGGACCTTTCTGACGCCGCCGCGGCGCGGGCGGCGGCGCCCGGCCCGGTCGCCCCGGGAGCGCGGATCCGCATCGGGGGGGATGCGTTCCAGCACCTAGCGCGGGTGCTGCGGCTCTCCCGTGGCGACCGTTTCGCCGCGGTGGCGCCCTCCGGTGAAGAGTGGCAACTGACCGTGCGGAGCGTGGCGGGGGATTACCTGGTGGCTGAGGTGACCGAGGTCGCCGTCCCGGAGGTGGAGGCCGGGGTCGCGGTCACCCTCGTCGCCGCCGTGCCCAGGGCCGAGCGCATGGACTGGCTGGTAGAGAAGGCCACGGAGCTTGGGGTCCGCGAGATCCTGCCGCTGCGGGCGGAGCGTTGCGTCATGCGACCTGAGCCGGGCGGGGGACGGCTCGCTCGGTGGGAGCGCCTGGCGCGCGCGGCCACGGCCCAGAGCGGGCGGGTGCGTCCGCCGCGGCTCCTGCCTGCGTGCAGCCTGACGGAGGCACTGGCCTCCTGCCCGGGACCATGGCTGCTTGCCCTGGAGCGCGCGGGCACCGTCGGGCTCCCCGCGGCGGTCTCCCGTTTTAAAGGATGCCGCCGCCTGGTGTGGGCCGTGGGGCCGGAAGGAGGCTGGACAGCGGCCGAGGTGGGGACCGCCATCGCCGCGGGGGCGGTGGCGGTGAGCCTGGGCCCGCGTATCCTGCGAGTGGAGACGGCGGCCGTGGCGGGTCTGGCGGTGGTCATGGCCGCCCTGGGCGAGATGGCGCCGCCCCGGGGTGCAGAGGGGGTGGCGCAGGCCGCTCCGCCCTGGGAGCGAACCGCTGCGGCCGCCGCCGTGGCCGATGACGACCTGGGGGGGCGGGCCTAACGGGCAGGATCAGGGTGGGCGTGGTTTTTGGCGGCCGGTCTGGCGAGCACGCGGTTTCGCTCCGGTCGGCGGCGTCCGTGCTCGGTGCCCTTGACCCCGAGCGCTTTGACGTGGTGCCCCTGGCCATCACCCCCGAGGGGCGCTGGCTTCCGCCGCACGACGCCCTGCGCGCCCTGCGCCCGGGGTCGGAAGCGGGCGCTGGCGTGGCGCTGGCGGCGCCGCCCGCGGGAGGGGGGGCCCTTGTGGGCATCGGCGCGGTTCCGGCTGCGGCCGGGGGCGTGCTGCCGTCGCTGGACGTGGTGTTTCCTGTGCTCCACGGGCCGGGGGGAGAGGACGGCTCGATCCAGGGGTTGCTGGAGATGTGCGACCTGCCCTACGTGGGCGCCGGGGTCCTCGGTTCGGCGCTGGGCATGGATAAGGTGGCGCAGAAGGACGTGCTGGCCCGCCACGGCCTGCCCGTGGCCGAGCATGTGCTCGTCCTGCGCCACGAGTGGCGTAGGGACCCCGAGGCGGTACGGCGGCACGTCCTGCACGAACTCGGACTACCGTGCTTTGTCAAACCGGCGAACCTGGGCAGCAGCGTGGGCGTGACGAAGGTGAAGTGCGCGGCCGACCTGCCCGCGGCGCTGGACCTGGCGGCGCGGCTCGACCGGCGCGTGATCTGCGAGCGCGCCGTGGACGCGCGCGAGATCGAGTGCGCCGTGCTGGGTAACGAGGAGCCGGAGGCCTCCCTGCCTGGCGAGATCGAGCCCGGTCACGAGTTTTACGACTACGAGGCGAAGTACAGCGCCGGCGGCAGCCGCCTGGTCATCCCCGCGGATCTGCCGGCTGAGGTCACCGCCGAGGTACGGGCGATGGCGCTGCGCAGTTTCCTCGCCCTCGACTGCGCAGGCATGGCCAGGGTAGACTTCTTCCTGGAGCGGGTCGGCGGTCGTTTGCTGGTGAACGAGCTGAACACCATTCCCGGCTTTACCGCCACCAGCATGTTCGCCAAGCTCTGGGAGGCGTCCGGGATGCCCTACCCAGCCCTGCTGGCGCGCTTGATCGATCTGGCCTTGGAGCGCCACCGGGAGCGGAGGGTGGGCTGGGAGGCCCAGCGCGCACTGGCCGGCGACGGAGGCGGAGATGGCTGACACGTGCGTCTTTTGCCGCATCGCGGCCGGTGAACTCCCGGCTCGCGTGGTGTACCGCGACGATCAGGCGGTGGCGTTTCACGACCTCAACCCTCAGGCTCCGGTACACGTGCTGGTGGTCCCGCTCGACCATCACGTCGATCTCTCGACCGCCGAGCCGCCGCTGCTGGGACACCTGCTGCACCTCTGCGCGGCTCTGGCGGCGGAACTCGGGCTGGAGGAGGGCCACCGCGTGGTCGTCAACACCGGAGTGGACGGCGGGCAGACCGTGGGGCACCTGCACCTGCACCTGATGGGCGGTCGGTTCATGCGCTGGCCGCCGGGGTAGGGCCGTGCCTCGCCGGTCGTTAGGAGGCCGTGGCAGGGAGGGGCACATGGGCATCAAGGAGCGCCTGCGTGCCGATGTGCGCGGCGCCATGCGCGCCAAAGAGGCCGGTCGCCTGCGTCTCGGCGTCCTGCGCCTCGCCTTGGCCGCGATCCAGCGCCTGGAGGTCGACGCGCGCCGGGAGATTGACGACGACGAGGTGCTTGCTGTGCTGGCGCGCGAAATGCGCCAGCGGCAGGACGCCCTGGCCGAGATCGCCGGGCGCGGACGGCAGGAGGCCGAGGCCAAAATCGCGGGGGAGATCGACGTGCTGCGCGCCTACCTCCCGCAGCCCCTCGCACCGGAGGAACTGGAAGCGCTGGCGCAGGAGGTTGTGCGCACGCTCGGGGCCTCCTCCCTCCGGGACCTGGGCAGGGTGATGGCCGCGTTGATGCCCAGGGTCCGGGGGCGCGCGACCGGCGATGCGGCACAGCTCGCCGTCAGGCGCCTGCTGGGTGGCTGACCCCGGCAGGCCGATCGCGCGCGGCCCGATTTCAGCCGTTCACACGGACGCCTGCCGTTCGTGCCCGGCCCGTTCCGCGGGAGACTCCACTTCGAACGCGACGTTGACGTTAGCTCGGTAGCTGGAGATTTGCCCATTCTCCACCAGCGCGGTGAGGTTGGCGACCTCGACGCCGGTGATGTGGCGTACCGTACGGGATGCCTCCCGCACCGCGTTCTGGACGGCCTCCACCCACCCGCTGTCCGCGTCCGCCACCAGTTCGATCACGTTGACCACGCCCATCCCGGTGATCCACGCCCTTTCCCCCGCCGTTCGTTGCACAGGGTGCACAGGGTGACGCGCGCGCATGCGCCGCCCTGCGCACCGAGCCGGGGATCGGCCGTCCGCGGCAGGCCGGCGCGCCCGCCGTGTGATCCGGCGGCTGCCGCACCGGCGCCGCCCCCTCGGCCCGAACGGGCCGACGCCGCGCCCCCAGCGTCCCCCGGCCGGCACGCGGCCGGACGGGAGGCCATAGGATGGGCGCCATCGGCGCGCGGCAGAGGAACGGGTGACGGGTCCCCAGACCGGGGCACCCCGCGCCCGCGGAGCCCGGTCCGCGGCGAGGCCACGAGCCCGCGCGGGGCCGGGGCTTGGCGGCGGCCGTGGCGTGCGCCCCTTGACCGGGCTGCCCCGGGCCCGCAGAGAGCGGCGGGGGGCGGGCGGCGAACGACGCTCTGCGGGGCCGCGTGGGGTGGGGGGCTCGCCGGCAGTTGCGGCGTTCCCTGTCCGCGGTGCGGGCGGGTCTCGCCGGTAGCCGCGGGCACATACCATCGCGCGGGGGGAATCGGGGCTTGCGGCAGGCGGCGCTCGGGCAGCCGGACCCGGCCCCGCATGGAGCCCGCCCCCCCAGGCGCCCTGGGAGAGTGGGCGTTGACGGCTCCCCGGATGATCCCGCTCCGACGCCGTCTGTGGGTGTACGGGGGGTGTTGGTGCACCGGCTGGGGCTGCCCAAGGAGATCGTCTTCGACCTGCCCCGCATCACGATCCTCGGCGGACTGCAGCTCACGGTAGAGAACCACCATGGCGTCCGCGCGTTTCTGCCCGGGCGCGTCGTCATTGCCACGCGCGCCGGCCTGGTGGTGGTGGAAGGTGAGGACCTCCGTTTGGGCGTCGTGCGGGAGGGCGAGGTCAGCGTGACCGGCCAGCTGCACGGGGTGCAGTTGGAGCCGTGACTGCCGCCCGAGGGGGATTGCGAGGGGCGGCGCCCGCGGGGGGGCATGAGACGACGGCCGACTTCGGGGGATGGCTCGCTGGGAACGTCGAGGTCCGCGTGGCCACGGTGGCACCGCACCGCTTCCTCAACGCCCTGCTGGATGCCGGTATCCCGTTTCGCCACGCGCGGGTCGCCCCGGACGGTCTGCGCCTGACGCTCACCGTCTCCGGGTTCCGACGGCTGCGCCCCGTGGTGCGCGGCGTGGGGGCGCGCGTGCGGCTCGCGGGGGTGGGCGGCCTGCCCTTTGTCCTGGCTCGGATGCGGCGGCGGCGGGCCTTGCTTGCCGTGGCCGGGATCACGGCGGCCGCCCTGTACGTGCTTTCGGGCTATGTCTGGTTCGTGCAGGTCCAGGGGGCCGACCGTGTGGCGGCCGAGGAGGTGGTCGCCGCCGCCCGGCGGCTGGGCCTCGCGCCCGGGGTACGCCGGTCCGGCCTGGATCCCGCGGAACTGGGCCGCGACCTGCAACTGCTGGTACCGGATGTCTCCTGGGCCGGCGTCAACCTCTACGGCACCCTGGCCGTCATCGATGTCGTGGAGCGGGTCCGCCCGGCCCCAGCGTACGAACAGGCGGCCGCACCCGGCGACGTGGTGGCCGCCGAGGGAGGCGTGGTGGCCGCCGTCACCGTGCTCCACGGACAGGCCAGGGTCCGGCCGGGGGAACGGGTGCAGCTGGGACAGGTGCTGATTGCTGGGGTGGGCCCGGCGCCGGCCAGTACGGCAGGCCGTGGGCCCGGCGCCGCGGGCGAGGCGGGGGATGTCCCCGTGCATGCCAGCGGTGTGGTGCTGGTGCGGCGGTGGTACGCCGCCCGCGCCGAGGTGGCTCGTACCGTGCACGTGGCGGTGCCGACGGGGCGCGTCTTCACCCGCATGGCCTTGGTGGTGGGGCTCCGGGCGCTCTACCTGGCCGGTTGGCGGCGGGTGCCGTTCCGGGCCTATGTCCTGCGGCGCACCGTCACGGGACCGTTACGCTGGAGGAATCTCCCGCTGCCCGTCGAAGCCGTCACGCTGCGTTACCTGGAAGTCACGCGGTTCGTCCGGCGCTTGACGATCGACGACGCTCGATCCCTCGCCGCCGCACGGGCGCGGGCGGCGCTTTACCCCCGACTGCCGCGCCGGGCCAGAATTGTCGAGGAACGGCAACAGACGGTCCTCTTGCCCGGTCACCGCGTGGGCGTTGAATTGCTCGTCGAGAGCGAGGAGAATATCGGCGTCTTCCGGGGCGCGCCGGTCGCGCCCGCGCCGGCCCCAGCCGGGGGGACCCCGTGAGGGCGCTCGGGTGCGTGCACTACGCCATCTCGTCGACGGGGGCTGGAAGCATGGGAGAGTCGGGCCCGGAAACCGAGGCCCGGCGCCTAGAAGTGCCGGACAACCAGAGTGCCGCCCATCTCTACGGCCGCCAGGAGGAGAACCTGCGCGTCCTGGAGGACGGGCTGGGCGTACACATCGTCGCGCGCGGCAACGAACTTGTGATCAGCGGTCCGTCCAGCGCCACCGCGCAGGCCGCCGACCTGTTGGGGCGGTTGGCGCGGTTGGCCAGCCAGGGGCGCGAGCTCAGCGGTCGCGACGTGCAGTACGCAGTGCAGGCCCTGCGGCGGGGGGAGGCAGACCGCCTGGAGGGGCTCTGGCAGGATGCCGTCGGCACCACCGTGCGCGGCCGGGTGATCCGCCCCAAGACGCTCGGGCAGCAACGGTACGTGGAGGCGGTACGGCGCGACACCATGTGCTTCTGTATCGGTCCCGCGGGCACGGGCAAGACGTACCTGGCCATGGCCATGGCCATCGCCGCCTTCAAGGCGCGGGAGGTCAGCCGGATCGTGCTGACGCGGCCCCTGGTCGACGCCGGCGAGAAGCTGGGGTTCCTTCCCGGCGACTTGCAGGACAAGGTGGACCCCTACCTGAAGCCGCTGTATGACGCCATCTACGACATCATGGGCGTCGAGGCTTACGAACGCCACCACCAGCGCGGGGCCATCGAGGTCGCGCCGCTGGCCTACATGCGGGGCCGCACGCTCGACGACGCCTTCGTCATTCTCGACGAAGCCCAGAACACGACGCGCGAGCAGATGAAGATGTTCTTGACCCGGCTCGGGTTCGGGAGCAAGGCCGTGATCACCGGTGACGTTACGCAGGTGGACCTGCCACCCGATCGCGATTCCGGCTTACTCGATGCGCAGCAGGTTTTGGCAGGTGTGCCGGACATCGCCTTCGTGCGGCTGGATGAGGGGGATGTCGTCCGCCATCCATTGGTACAGGCCATCATCCGCGCCTATGACCGCGATGCCGCCCGGTCGGCCCCACAGACCGAGACCGTTGGCTCCGTGGAGCCCTGAGGCGGCGGCCGCTCTGCGGACTCCCGGGCAGATCAGCGCCCTGTTCTTCGTGATGCGGCCTGGGGCTTCTGCGGGAGGGGCGCCGCCGCCCGGAGAGGGGAGGCGCGCCGCGTGCGCAAACGGCGTCCACCGGCCTGGCGCGCCGCCGCGCGGGAGTTGCTGGCTCTGGCGGCCGATCCCACCGTGCGGCGGGGTGCCTGGGCAGGCGTCTTCGTCCTCGTCATGGCGGCCGTCCTGGCCTCCGTCGGGCTGCGGCGCCTGGTCGATGTCCGGGCGGGCGAGGTGGCCCCATACACCGTCACGGCGCCGCACGCCTTTGTCGACGAGCCGGCGACCCTGTCCGCCGAGAACGCGGCCGCCGCCCTGGTGACCCCCGTCTACGGCGTCGACCCCAACGTGACGCAGGAGGTGCTTACGCGCTTCGACGCCAGCCTGCAGCGGGTGATCACCGCACGCCAGGCGTTGGCCGGAGCGCGTTCCGCCCATCCGGTCAGGGCATCGGCGGCCCCGCCGCCGCGCGGTGCCAAGCAGGCCGTCGCCGGGGTGGGGGGGACCGCCGGCACCCGACCAGCGACGGTCGGCGGCCAGGGCAAGGGCCCCGCCGGGACGGCCAGCCCCGCCAAGCCCGTACCGACCACCTCGTCAGAGGTCGCCCTTCTGCGCGGGGCGCTCGTGTTACCCGTGCCCGCCCGGGACTACCGGATCGCATTGACGGCGCCGCCCGCTTCCTTTGACGCGCTGGCGGGCGCGGCGCGCGCGACGCTGCAGACCGCCCTCTTCCGCGGTGTGCGGAGCGCGCATCTGGCGGCCGCGCGCTCAGCGTTGCGGGAAGATGTCGGGTCGCTGCCCGGTGGCGCCGGCCTCGCGGCCTTCCTGGGGGCTCTGGATGCCAAGGTCCTGAGCGCCAACGACTTTCTCAACGGGCCGGCGACCGACGCCGCCGTGGCGCTGGCGCGGGCGTCGGTCCGGCCGGTCCTCATCGCGACGGGCCAGGTCATCGTGCGCCAGGGTAACCGCGTCACGGCGACTGACGTGACCCTGCTGCGGGCGGCGGGCATGCTTCGGCCCGGCGGTGCGCTCGGGGTGCTCGCCACCTCGCTGCTGATCGCCGCCGGGGAGTGTGGCCTCTGCTGGGCGTACTTCACCCGTCTGCGGCCGGAGACGGCCAGCGCGGACGGCGGATCTGCGCTCTTCGTCTCGCTGTTCTGCGCGGCGGCGGCGGCCGTGCGGCTGAGCGCCCCCATTTCGCCGTTCCTCGCGCCGGTGAGCTGGGCAGCGATGCTCAGCGGCGTGTCGCTCGGGCCTGCGGCGGCGGTCTTCACGGCGGCCCTCGGCGGCATCACCGCCGGGCTGCTCGACCACAGTATGGCGGTGGCCATCGCCTCGACCGCCTCGGCCTGGACGGCGGTTCTGTCCATGCGGCGCCCGCAACAGCGCGCCGACCTGCTCCGGGCCGGGCTCTATGCCGCACTGGCCGGTGCCGCCGCGGTGGCCCTCGTCCGCCTGTTTGGCGGGCAGCAGACCACCGCCGCCGGCCTACTGGCGGGCGCCTCGCCCTCGGTATGGCGCGACATGGCTGCGGCCGCCGTCTCGGGGCCGCTGTCCGGTGCGCTCGCGGTGGGCACGCTACCCTTCGTCGAGTATCTGGGCGTACTCACCCCCTTCCGGTTGCTCGAATTGGCCAACCCCACGCAGCCGCTGCTGCGCCGCTTGATGTTGGAAGCGCCAGGCACCTACCACCACAGCCTGATGGTTGCGAACCTGGCCGAGGCAGCGTGCCAGGCCATCGGTGGCGACGCGCTCCTCACGCGCGCTGGGGCGTACTACCATGATGTCGGTAAGATCCGGCGCCCGCATTTCTTCGTGGAGAACCAGCTCGGGGGCGAGAACCCGCACGATCTGCTGTCCCCGTGGCTATCTGCCCAGGTGGTGCGCAGTCACGTGGCCGACGGTGTGGCACTGGCGCGCGAAGCGGCGCTGCCCGAGGCCCTCGTTGATTTCGTCCGCACGCACCATGGGACGACGCTGATCCGCTATTTCTACCAGCGTGCCCGGGAGCAGGCCGAGGGACGGCTCGCGCACGGTGGTGTGGGAGGGGGCACTCCCCCCGGGGAGGATGCCCCCGGCACCAGGGAGGTCGACGAGGCGTCCTTCCGCTACGACGGTCCCCTGCCCGAGAGCCGCGAGGCGGGCGTGGTCATGCTGGCGGATGGCGTGGAGGCGGCGGTGCGCGCCAAGGGCAGGCCGACGGCCGCGGAGATCGCGGCCACCATCGAGAGCGTGGTCGGGTCCAGGCTGGCGGATGGGCAGTTGGACCACGCTGCCCTGACGCTGCGCGATGTCGACCAGATCAAGTCCACGTTTCGCCGAATCCTGGCGGGGGTCTACCACGCGCGGGTCGAATACCCCGAGGAACTGGCACGGGCCGTAGCCCCCGCATCGGGGTCCAGGGTGGCGGGATGAGGCCCCGGCAGGCGCGGGCCGGGTCCGCCGCAAGGTCGTGTGTGGCCGCCGCGAGCGCGGGCAGGACATGCATACCAGCGCCGGGTCACTGGAGCATAGAACGCCGGAACGGGTCGCGGTCGCTTGATGCACGAGGGGGGGGCGGTGGGAGAGGTGCCCGCGGAGTTGTCTGAGGACGCCGCGCTGCCTCCCCTGGCCAGGGAGGAGCGCGCGCTGGTGGTGCGTGCGGTGGACGCCCTCCTGGAGGCGGCGGGTTGGCCAGGGGCCGAGGTGTCGATCCACCTTTCCGACGACGCCACGCTGCAGCGACTCAACGCGAAGTACCGCAGCGTGGACGCACCGACGGACGTACTGTCCTTCGCGCTACTGGACCCGCCGCCGCGCGCTGGCATGACGTGGGCCCAGTGGCGCGCGGCCGGGGGGCCCCTGGTGACGGGCCCGCTGCCTCTGTTCTTGGGCGATGTCGTTGTCTCACGGCTCCGAGCCGCGGCGCAGGCAGAGGTGTACGGCCACACCGAACGGCGGGAGTTGTGCTATCTCGCGGTCCACGGCACCTTGCACCTGCTCGGCTACGATGACGCCGACGCGGCGGGCGAGGCGGACATGGCGCGGCGTGCCGACGTGGTGTTGGCCGCCCTGGGCGTCGAGCGGTGAGCCGCGGGGGCGGGGGCTCACCGCGGAAGCCCGTGGCGCAGGGGGGTATGCTTCCCCTGCGGGGGGTGGGTGGCAAGCCACCGGTGGTGTCGTGGCCGCGCAGCTTCGCCTTTGCCGGGCGGGGGGTGGCGATGGCTTGGCGCGAACGCAATTTCCGGGTTCAGTGCGCCGCCGGCTGGTGTGCGCTATCGGTCTCCCTGCTCGTCGGGCTGCCCGCTGAGCGGGTGGGCCTGCTGGTGGCGGTGATCGCCGGGGTGCTGTCGGCGGAGACGATGAACACCGCGGTAGAGGTCGTCGTCGACCTCGTTGTGCGGGGCCATCACCCGTTGGCTGGGGCCGCGAAGGATCTCGCTGCCGGCGCGGTACTGGCGATGTCGCTGGGGGCGCTCGCCGCTGGCGTGGCCCTGTTCCGGCCGGTGTGGCTGCAGCCTGTGGCGGCGTTCACCGCCATATGGGCCAGGCATCCCGTGGGAGCCGTCTGCGCCGCCGGCGTCGAGGCCGTCCTGGTTACGCTGGCATGGAGTCCGGCCGGCACGCGGGGTTCGGGGCGGTAGGCTGGGACGCGCCAGGACCAACACCCTCCGCCGCGCCGCCGGTTGCCTGGGGTCCGGGAGAACCCACGTCACGCGGAAAGGGGCAGGAACCTGGTCGGGCGGAGGCCGGGGGCGTGCGCCAGGGCCCGCGTGGGCCTTCCTCCGTCGCGCGGGCCAGGTCGCACTACGTTGTCGAACGATAGAGGCGGCGTGTCCGACAGCCCGGGGTTCATGTCGGGGTTTGTCGCGCTGTTGGGGCGCCCCAACGTCGGCAAGTCGAGCCTCTGCAACGCTCTGGTGGGTGAGAAGGTCGCCATCACTTCGCCTGCCCCCCAGACCACCCGCCACCGGATCGCGGCGGTCCAGCACCTGCCTGGGGCACAGATCGTATGGCTCGATACGCCGGGGCTCCACCGCCCGCGCCACCTCCTTGGCCGATCGATGGTCCGCGCCGCGGCGGGCGCCCTAGCCGGGGCGGACGTTGCCTGCCTGGTGGTGGACGGCGGTTTCGCCGCGCCCGGAGAGGGGGACCGGCGGGCGGCGTGGCAGGTGTCGCAGGCGGCTTGTCCGCGGCTCTTGGTGGTGAACAAGGTCGATCTCGTGCCGGCTGGTGCTGTACCGGAGCGGCTGATGGCCTATGCGGCGCTGGCCCCGCGGCGTGCGCCCTTCGACGAGGTGCTGGCGGTATCGGCCGCGACGGGAGTGGGCTGTGCGGGCCTGGTGGCCGCGGTGCGCCGGCGGCTGCCTCTTGGCCCCGCGTACTTTCCTGAGGACGCGACCACGGATCGGCCGGAGCAGTTCCTGTGCGCAGAGCTGGTGCGCGAACAGTCGCTGCTTCTGCTCCGCCAAGAGGTGCCGCACGCGGTGGCGGTGACGGTGGACGAGTGGCAGGAGCGCGACGCCGGCCCTCTCTTCATTGGCGTAACCCTCTACGTGGAGCGCGACTCGCAAAAGGGGATCGTCATCGGCCGCGGCGGCTCCATGCTGCGGGCGATCGGGCAGGCCGCCCGACTGGAGATCGAGCGGCGGCTCGGCACGCCGGTGTACCTGGAGATCCGCGTGCGGGTGCGCGAGGGCTGGCGCGACCGGGCGGGGAGCCTGGAGACCATGGGGTTGGGGGATCGGGGGCTGCGCTAGGTGGTGCTGCGAACGTCCTCGTTGGCGAGGCGACGGTGCCCCTTAGCAGCCGCCACGCAGCCACTTTGCGTAGGGTGGCGCACACCACGACGCTGCGGGAGTTGCTCCGACCGCGCGCCCGGCTCGTAAACGGTATGGGCCTCCCGTGCCGATGCGGTCGGCGCCACGCGGCATGAAAAAGGTGGGACTGGCTCGCGCCCCGCCGTGTAGTAGGTCGTCGCGGGCGCATCCACTTCCGGTGGTGGGCGTGCGGCCTTGTTCAGGGAGCAGTGCGTGGCCGACACGTTGTCCGCGGCATCATGCCGAGCAGGTGGCCACTTGTCCAGCGGGCCGACGGATCGCGTGGTGGGCCCTTCGCCTCTGACTCCGGCCTCGTCCTGGCATGTCTCTCTGGTGATACCCGCCTCGGGGAAGCCGTCTGCTGTTGCGGGCCGGCTCGGGCTCGTGGGCTGGCCCCGGCGGGCGTCGCCGCCGGCCCGGTTTGGGTGCAGGCCTCCCCCTCGGGAGACAAGCACCCGGGATGCCTCCCAGGATCCGGCGCGCATCATCCGGAAACCGCGGGGGACCCGCTTGCTGCGGTTGGTGTGCCGGGCGTCCTGGGGGCCGCGTTGGTGGGCCGTGAGGGGCCGACCTGCGCCACGGCCGGCCGGCCGGTTTCTTCCCAACGGCGGAGGCCGTGCCCGCTGCACCAGAGCGGGCGGCGGGTGCCGGCCCGCCGCCGGGGGTGGCCCTATGGGCCCTTGCCTACGGTCGCTGCGGGGGGGGGGGCGGACGATGGTCCCGCCGCTTGGCGGCGGCGCGCGCCGAGGGCGATCCGCCGCCAGGCGCATTCCATCGCCCACCCGATACACTGGGGCGTTGCAGCCCGGTTTCTGTGGAGGTGCCCCGCCGATGCCGAATCTCCCGCCCCCGGACCTTCCCTGGTCGGCCGTGCACTTCGTCGGCGTAGGGGGACATAGCATGAGCGGGCTGGCGGCGGCGCTCAGCGCGCTCGGCGCCGCCGTCAGCGGCTCGGACGTGGCCGCATCCGTGCGCACCGACCGTGCCCGTGCCGCGGGTGTGCGCGTCCATATCGGCCATGACGCCGCCCTGGTGGCAGACCTGCCGCCGGGTGCCGCCGTGGTCTTCAATACCGATGTGCCGGCGGACAACCCGGAACGAGTCGCGGCCCGCCAGCGTGGCCTGGCGGTGGTGCACCGGTCCGCCATCCTGGACTGGTTCCTGCGCGGGGGGCACCTGCGCACTGGCGAGACGGCCGTAGCCGTGGCCGTCACCGGTACCCACGGCAAGACGACCACCACCTCTCTGACTGGGCTCGCGCTGCTGGCGGGCGGAATAGACCCGACGATCTTCGTGGGGGCCGACGTACCCTATTTGGAAGGCGGCAACCACCGGTTGGGGAGCGGCCGGGCGGTCGTAGCGGAGGTGGACGAGAGCGACGGCAGCTTCCAAGTCTACCACCCTGACATCGCCCTGGTGACCAGCGCGGAGCCGGAACACCTCGAGCACTACGGCGGTAGCTTCGAGCAGGTGCGGGCGGCCTACGCGCGCTTCCTGACCAACCTGAGACCCGGAGGGCTCGCCGTGCTCTGCGCAGACGATCGGGAGTTGCGCCGGCTGGTGCCGCCCGGGAGCGAGGTCCTGTGGTACGGCTTCGAAGACGGGGCCGACCTGACGGCGGTCGACCTCGACCTCCGGGCGACCAGTGCGTTCACGGCGGTGCTGCACGGCAAGGCCCTGGCGCGGGTGCGCCTGGGGTTTCCGGGGCGGCACAACGTCGCCAACACGCTGGGCGCCTTGGCGGTCGCTTGGCGGCTGGGGCTGGACCCCCAAGCCTGCGTGCCGGCTCTGGCGGGATTCGCGGGCCCGGGCAGGCGGTTTGAGGTGCTGGCCTGCTCGGGCGGTGTCACGGTGATCGACGACTACGCGCACAACCCGACCAAGGTGGCGGCATCCCTGGCTGCGGCGCGTCTGCTCCGGCCGTCGCGCCTGATCGCCGTATTCCAGCCCCACCGCTACCAGCGCACCCGCCAACTCTGGGAGGCGTTCGCCAGCGCCTTTGTCGACGCCGATCTCGTTGTGGTCGTCGATATCTACGCCCCAGCCGGCGAACCCCCTCTGCCCGGGGTTTCCAGCGACGCGCTGGCCCACGCCATCGAGACTGGCAGCCGTGTGCCTGTGCGCCACATTCCGGCGCGTGACGCCGTCGCCCCGTTCTGCAGCGCGCTCGCGCGCCCTGGTGACCTATTCCTCGTCATGGGTGCGGGCGACATCACCCTTGCGGCGCGGGCGCTGGCCGACATCCTGCCCCGGCAGGAGGCCGCCGCGTCCGCGGTGGTGAGCGGGCCCACCCCGCGCTGAGACCGCGGCCGTTCCCGTCCCGTGTCCGGGCGGCACTGCCGCCCCAACCCCTCTCGCGGGGGAGCTCGGTGGCGGGTCAATCCGGTGACCGACTGGACGCAGCCACCACGGCGACCGCCGGGCCGCCGCGGCAGACGCCTGGAGGGTAATGCCAGCGGGGTCTTGGGGGTGTTGCCGCACCAGATGGCTATGCCGCCCCAGACCACCTGGGCGGTTTTGCCGCGTTGCCCACCATTCGGCCTGGTGGTAAACTGGCCGGAAAATCTACACAGGTGGGGGTGGGCGGCCGTGCACGCCGTCGAGGCGGGCCTTCTAGCCGAAGCCGGGTGGTCGGCCGAGGACAAGGTGGGCGACTTGGCCCTGACGTTCGACGACGTGGTGCTGCTGCCCGCGGCCAGTGCGGTCCTGCCGCGCGAGGTGGACACCGGGACCAGGCTGACGCGCGACCTGCGGCTGCAAATCCCTCTGGTCAGCGCCGCTATGGACACCGTCACCGAGGCGCGGTTGGCCATCGCGCTGGCGCGTGAGGGCGGGATCGGCATCATCCACCGCAACCTCCGCCCGGAGCGGCAGGCCGCCGAGGTCGACAAGGTCAAGCGGTCCGAGTTCGGGATCATCGCCGATCCGTTTTCGCTCACCCCGGACCACACCATCGCCGACGCCCAGCAATTGATGTCCCATTACCACATCTCTGGCGTACCGGTGGTCGGCGCGGCCGGCCGTCTGGTGGGCATCGTCACTAACCGCGACCTGCGCTTCGAATCCGATCCGCGGCGGCCACTGCGTGAGGTGATGACCTCCCAAGGGCTGATCACCGCGCCGGTCGGCACCTCGCTCGCCGAGGCCAAGGATCTTCTCGCCATGCACAAGATCGAGAAGCTTCCCTTCGTGGACGCGGACTTCCGCCTGCGCGGGCTGGTGACCACCAAGGACATCGAAAAGGCCAGGCTCTTTCCCCAGGCGGCGAAAGACGCGCAGGGGCGCCTCCTCGTGGGCGCCGCGGTGGGTGTGACGCCGGCCGACGCGGAGCGGGCCGAGGCGCTTGTGGCGGCTGGCGTCGACGTGCTGGTGGTCGATAGCGCGCACGGTCACAGCGCCCGGGTCGTCGCGTTCACGCGCCGCGTGAAGGATGCCTTCGGCCCGCGCGGCGTCCAGGTCGTCGCCGGCAACGTGGCCACGGCTGAGGGCGCCGGCGCGCTCTGTGAGGCCGGGGCCGACGCGGTCAAGGTGGGCGTCGGTCCCGGGTCCATCTGCACCACGCGCGTCGTCGCCGGCATCGGCGTGCCGCAATTGTCCGCGGTGATGGGCTGCGTGGCCGCGGCCTCCCGCCACGGGGTGCCGGTCATCGCCGACGGCGGGGTCAAGTACTCCGGCGACATCACCAAAGCCATCGCGGCCGGCGCGCACGCGGTCATGATCGGCAGCCTGTTCGCCGGGACGGAGGAGAGCCCCGGGGAACTGGAGATCTACCAGGGCCGCTCTTACAAGGTGTACCGCGGGATGGGCTCGCTCGGCGCCCTGGAGGACGGGAGTAAGGACCGCTACTTCCAAGAGCATTCGCAGAAGCTCGTGCCCGAGGGCGTCGAGGGGCGGGTGCCCTACCGCGGTGTCCTGTCTGATACCGTCTACCAGTTGGTGGGCGGACTGCGTGCCGGCATGGGGTACTGCGGCGCCGAGGACGTCGATACCCTCCGCCGGTGCGGGCGCTTCGTGCGCGTCACCGCCGCCGGGCTGCGCGAGAGCCATCCCCACGACGTCACCGTGACGCGCGAGCCGCCTAACTACCGCCTGGGGGACTAGGCGGCCGCTCATCCCTCGGCCTGGGCTATTCCATGGGGGTTCCGCCCGCCCGCGCTCTGGTTCGCCCGGAATGGCGGGGGTACCCTGCGGTATGGGTGTGATCACCGCGGACCCCCAACCCGGGTGCCGGGGGCCCCACCGGCCCCGCACTCGGGTCGCCCCAAGGGCAGGCCGCGGACGTACGTACCCGGTGGATCGGCGCGGCGATGGAAGGCGCCGACAACCGGGCACGGATGCGAAGGTTTAACGATCTCCCGAACCCTTCTGCCGGCTCATTGGGTGCCCACACCAAACAGCGAGGGGACTACCGCGATGCAGACCCAGGCGGGAAGGCCCAAACCGTGAACGGCCGACCGTCCGCGTCTGTCGTGGAATCGCGGCGCGCATCATGGGACATCGGCCGCCAAGCAAAGTGGCAGGCGACAACGATGGCCAGCCCCCCGGTTGTCGGCGTCATGGGTACATAGGTTCGCTATGCACGCGGTCGTACGCCCCCCCCCCCCCCCCCCCCCCCCCCCCCCCCCCCCCCCCCCCCCCCCCCCCCCCCCCCCCCCCCCCCCCCCCCCCCCCCCCCCCCCCCCCCCCCCCC
>JAJZZC010000251.1 GCA_021797775.1 Bacillota bacterium | reverse complement strand
GCCGGCGGTCCGCCTACCCGGCCGGAACCCCGGCGCGCCGTCCCGGCCGCCGTGCCCGGCACCGCCGCCCCGGACGGGCCCACCTCCCCCTGGCCCCCGACGCCCCGACCCCGCCCCGCCGTCGTCGCCTTCGCGCCCCTGGACATCGCCTGCGCCAACACATCCCGCCCCCTGGCGGCCCGCGAGTGGACCGTGCCCAAAGACGGAGCCCGGTGGCGCGCCCCCGTCGCGGACCGCCCACCGGCGTCCGCGCCCTCCGGGCAAGGGCCGCGCGGCGCGGAACGCGCCGCCGCCCCCTCGCACACCGGGCCCCGTCGTGTCGATGCCGGGCGAATTCTGAGGGGTGGGCGCGAGTCCTGCCGGTCCGCGGGCAGCCCGGCCTGCCACCTCCTGGCGGCGGTGCCAGGACACGCGGGCGGGAGGGGGGCAAGTGTGAGCGAACGGCGGCACGGCCAGCGCTTTGGGAACCGCCGTCCTGCCCCTGGCAACGGGGTCGAGGCCCCACCTTCACGGCGGCCGGGCCCGGTCCGGCCGCACGACCGGTGGTGATCCTGCACCCGACGGCCATGATCGGCGGCGCACACCGCCCGGCAGCCCCCCGGAACGCGCGGGGTCTGCCCCGTGCTTCTCCCAGGTGCTGACCAGCATCCATGAGGCGGCCACCGCGGTCCGCGACTGGGCCCCCTGCTGCCGTGGCGGCGTCCGGACCAGCCGCGGATCAGTGAGGGCTGGACCCCTCTCCGCGGGCAGCGGCGGTCCCGCAGGCCGGCCATGGGCAACGGGGACGGTCACACCGGCCGAACCGCAACCTGCCGGTCCAGCGTGACCGCCCCGCGCTCGCCTGGTATCCTTGGGATTGAAACCATATGCTGGCCATGGGCCTCAGGTGCCTGAGCACAGCCGGCGCCGGCACCAGCCGGGGGGACCGGCACGCGACCAGCGCCTGTCGGGCCACGTGCGCTGCTAGCCGACGAACGCCTTGAGTCCTGTACCGACCGCGACGCCGCCGATCCCGGCCAGCCCGCCGAGGACCTGCATCGATTCGTTGAACGCCGTCTGGTTGAAGCCCTTGCCGCCAGCCACCTGCTCCAACTGCTGCTCGCTGAGCTCGCCCTCGGCGCGGTGGCGTGGCGGCAGCACCACCGTCACGTGCGCGGCCTCGCCGTCCACCACGGCGATCTTGACGTGCTCGGGCACCACATAGCCGCTGATCTGCCTGATCGCCCCGTGCGGGTCGCGGACTAGATTCTGACGGGCCACGGGGTCACTCTTCGCCTGCTCCATCACCTTCTCCAGGGCCACCTTGATGCTCTCCTTGCTCGGCTCCGCCATTGGCGCAGCCCCCCTTTCACACACATCATCGGTGAGAGGTTCCGATTCCGTAAGAGCTGCGCGAGATTTATTTTGTGGAGAACTCGTGCAGACAGGATCCTTTTAGCCCAACCATCCGTCCCATGAGCACATGGCGCTGTGCGGTCCGCTTCGCGGACCGCACAGCGCAGAACCATAACCGATGATCCACCACAAGCCCGCCGCTCCGCAGCGAACATGAGGCACCGCACGGTGGAAGGAGGGGCGAAAGCTGCGGCACAACTCGGAATGCCGTCGACGTGTGCGAACCGCGAAACGCCCTGTTGCCTCCGTCACCCGTACACGGGCGAGGTCCCTTTTGCGAGATGCCGCCCCCGACTCGATGAGGCCGTATCGGCCGATGTCCGCGCACGGGGCCCGGAGCGGTCGACGGCTTCCCGTGTGCCCCGGCCCCGGTGCTGCGACCGGTCAGGCGGCACCGGTACGTCGTCGCCGCGTCGCCCTCTGCGCGCAGACCGACCCTGCCGCCACGCCGCCGGCCTGCGGGCAGCGATCAGCCACGGCCGCGCCCACCTTCCCCTGGGAACGTGCCGCCGCGACTGGGCCACGGACGAAGACCCGTACGCCAACAACTGCGGGACGTGCGGGTTCAGAGCAAACCGATAGTCCCATCACCGGGGCTGTCGCCGCCGCCCCGACTGCGACCAGTGGGCCCCTGGGAACACAATGTTGAGCGAGCCAGCGGCTGTCCCCCGTCCCTTGGGGCCCCGCCGCCGGCGGCGGGGCCCTCACACCCCGTAGCCACCGTCGACCGTCAGCACCTGGCCAGATACGTAGCCCGCCCCCGGACCGGCCAGGAACATCACCGCCTCGGCCACCTCCGCCGCCGTGCCCAAGCGGCCGGCGTGGGTGGCGGCGAGGAAGCGGTCGCGGCGTTCGGCCGGTAGCGCGCGGGCCATGTCCGTATCGATCAACCCGGGCGCCACCGCGTTGACGCGCACCCGGCTGCCGGCGCAGCGGCGGGCCAGCAAGGTGGTGAGCCCCGTCACGGCGCCCTTGGCGCACGCGTAATTCGCTTGCCCCGCTCGCCCGCGCTGGCCCGAGATGGACACCACGTTGACGATGCGCCCGCGGCCACGGGCCAGCATGCCGGGCAGGACCGCCTCGCAGCAGTGGCACGCGCCCGCAAAGCTAACCTCGAAGACCGCGCGGAAGTCCGCCTCGGACATCAGGGCCACGAGGCCGTCACGGGTGATCCCCGCACAGTTGACCAGGACCTCCAACGGGCCGAACCGCTCCTCGGCCTCGCGGACGGCCGCGCCTACGGCGGCGCGGTCGGTCACCGAGCAGCGGCGCAGGGTCACCCGGCGACCCTCGGCGCGCAGGGCGGCCACCACCACCGCCGCCGCGTCGTCGGCCTGGGCGTAGAGGCCGGCCACCGCGAAGCCCGCGCGCGCCAGGTGCTCTGTGACGGCGCGCCCGATCCCGCGACTCGCCCCCGTCACCAGCGCCGCCCCCGCAATCTCCACCTCAGGCCTCCACCGCGGTCAGGCGGTCCTGGACAAAGCGCGCGATCGTATTGACCGATTGCAGCGCACCGCGCAACTCCTGTACGGGCACCGCGTCGAGCCGCGCCCCGCAGAGCCCCTCCATGCCGAGGATGACCTCTAGCGACTCCACCGAGTCCAGTCCGAGCCCGGCTCCGAATAATGGTTCGTCGTCGCCGATGTCCTCGGGACCGATGTCCTCCAAGCGCAGCCGTCCGATGAGGATATCCTCCTTGACGCTCCGCTTGATCTGCTCCAGCGTCATACTCCCGCCTCCTGTTCGTTCCGCGGGGGGCTGCTCTGCGACATTCCGCTTGCCCAGCAGCCTCACGCTCGGGGCCCTTATCAGGGTTTCGGTCCGGCCCGTGGTACTCGCCGCCGCTCCGGGCGGCGCTGTCCCAGTACCGCAATCAGGGATGGAACTCGGGCACACCATGTCGCGGGTCAGGGTCATCGGACATCCCGCTCAGGTCGTGGCTGGCCACCCCCAGCCTGATGGCAGTAACGGGGGGTCGCCGCCAACGTCCTCCGTCCCGGTACCCTCCTGATCCCGACGCCTCTGCCGCACAAACCGCCCCGGCCTCAGGCGCGGCCCCACAGCCCCTCTCCTTATCGGCGAGAAGAGCCGTTTCGTGCAGCCCCCATTCGGCGCAAAGGGGCTCGGCGGTCCGGGCCCCGGGCGCCGTCCGGTCGGCTGCGGCCCGAGCGGAACGGCCGCGCCGTGGCCCGAAGTCGCTGGCCCCGCCCCCGCGGCCAGCCCCGCCAGCCGGTGCCATCACGCACGTTCCCCTTCCCGACCGCTCAGGGCACCCCGGGCGCCAGAGGCCCGGTGCTCTGCTGCCTGGCCGACGCGCACCGTCTCCGGGGACCCCGGGGCGGCAGCCCCGCCGGCGCACCCGGCACGCCCTGCACACCCGGCCCCCCGGACAGCGGCCCTGAGGGGCGGGGGGCGCGCCCCTCAGGGCCGCAACATCACGGTGGCCGCGCCCTGACCGCCGATCCCGACGCTCGCCACGGCGGCGACGCCGCGGCGCGGACGCGCCCAGGGGTCAAGGCCCGCGCGCCTTGCCGCGGCCAGGGGATCGCCGTCGGCCGCGCGGAGCAGGTCGATGGCCAGCCAGACGTGGAGCAGGGAGCCCATGGACGGGGCGTACCCGACCTGTGGGCCGAAGTCCGCCACGGGCACCTCGGGACAGAGGGCGCACACCGCATGGCGCTGCGTGTCCGCCTCACCCGGACGGGCCGGCACCTGCAACAAGACGAAGTCGAGGGCGGCGGCGGGCACCCCCGCGCGCGCCAGCGCCCGCTCCAGCGCTGCGGCCGCCGCGCCGCCGGCCGGCGCCGAGACCAGCGCGCTGCCACCGACGTAGGCGAGGGGGGGGCCGTCCGCGTCGTCCTCGGCGGCCAGCGCCAGGAAGCAGGCGCCCTCGGTGCGGGCGCAGGCGGCGCCCCCCAGCCCTTCGGCCTCGTCGATCGCGTCGTCCAGCGGCGAACGCTCGTCGGCCGCGCCCACGAGGCAGCGCGGCGGCGCCCCCTGCCGCAGGCGCTCCGTGGCATAGAGCAGTCCGGCCAGCCCCTCGTGCCCGCCGGTGCAGAACGACGCGCCGAAGCCCCGCAGGCCGAGCTTCTCCGCCAGCTTGCCCAGGGCCGAGTTGTGGACCATGTAGGGGAAGTCGATGGCGCTGGCCGAGGCGGGGCCGTCGCGGTAGACGCTGCCCAGGTAGCGCGCCGTGGATTGCAGGCTGCCGCGGGCGGTCCCGAGCAGCAGGCCCACCCCGTCGGGCTCCCAGGCCGCGTCGTCCAGTGCCTGGCGCGCGGCGCCCAGGCAGAACTGCACCAGCGGGTTCATCCGCCGCTCGTAGAGCGCGGGCCAGGCGTCCTTCAGCACAAAGCCGCAGCGGCCGCCCGCCGGGGGCGCCGTGGGCAGGCGGTCGAGCAACGCGCCGCGCAGGCAGCCCGCCGGCGCGACCAGCCCTCGGCCGACCACGGCGATGCGCCCCTGCCCGGCCGGGGTCCCCGATCCGCCGGGGCCCGGCTCCTCCGGAGCGGCGCCCACACGCGACAGGATCGCGCAGTTATGGCCGCCAAAGGCGGAGTTAACCTTGAGCATCACCTTCGCCCGCGTGGGCCGCGGGGTGCCGCGCACCAGGTCCGCCGCCTCGCAGCCCTCCCGGGGGGCGCTCGGCGGCAGGGCGGGCAGCAGGCCACGGCCGACGGCGGCCACGGAAGTGGCGAACTCCATGGCGGCCGCGGCGCCGAGGGCGTGCCCGAACGACCCCTTGCTCGAGCTCACCGGCGTCCGGGCGAAGGCGGGGCCGAGCGCCCGTGCGAGCCCCCGCAACTCGGGGGCGTCGTTGGCGAGCGTGCCCGTGCCGTGAGCGTTGACATAGGCCACATCATCGGCCCGGAGGCCGGCCGCGGCCAGCGCCATGGCGACGGCGGCAGCCAGGCCCGCGCCCTCGGGGTGGCCCGCCGTGGCATGGTAGCCGTCGTCGCTCAGCCCATAGCCGAGGATCTCGGCGTAGATCCGCGCGCCGCGCTCCCGGGCGCGCTCCAGGGGCTCGAGCACGAGCAGCGCCGCGCCCTCGCCCAACGAGAGGCCCGCGGGCTGGCCGTACGGGACGCAGGGCGACGGGGAGAGCGCCCGGAGGGCGTGGAACCCGGCGTAGACCACCCGGGCCAACGGGTCCGTACCGCCGGCCAGCATCACCTCAGCGTGCCCGCCGCGAAGCAGGTCGACGGCGAGGCCGATGGCGCTGCCACCCGCCGTGCACGCCGTTGTCACCGTGACGACCGGTCCCCCGAGGCCCAGGAGGCGCGCCGTATCCTCCCCCTGGCGGTAGAAGGGGTAGTGCGCCGTCCGCTCCGGGTCCAGGGCCTCCAGCCGCCACTGCGCCTCCAGCGAGCGGATGCCGCCGTTGCAGGTGCCGAGCGCCAGGCCGGCACCGCCTCCCCACAGCGCCTCCGCCGAGAGGCCGGCGTCGGCCACAGCCCGCCTGCCCGCGAAGGCGGCGTAGAGGGCCGCCTCGTCGTAGGTCGCCCCGCCCCCCGCCGCAAGGGCGGCGGAACGGTCCGCCGCCGGCACCTCCCCCGCGAGGCGGCTGCTGAGACCCGCCAAGGGAAAGCGGGTGGCCGCGCGGATGCCGCTCCGCCCTGCGACCATCGCTCGGAGGACGGCGCCGGGATCGGACCCCAGTGCCGAGAGCAACCCGATCCCGGTCACCACGACGCGCGCGTCCCCGCCCATCACCGCGCTCCTCCCCACGCCCGACCGTCAGCCCAGCAGGCGGTCGGCCACCTGCCGCAGCGTCCGGGTGACGGGGTGGTCAGGGAACTGGAAGACGAAGATCCCGCTGCTCGCCAGGGTCATCATCTCGTCGGAGTGCGGCAGCACGCCGGCGACCTCGGTCTGGTAGGTCTTCTCCACCTTGGCCTTGACGGCCATCGGATCCAGGGTCTGCGGCGCCTTGTTGACCATCAGCACGAGGTCAGGGACGTTCAGGCGCCGGGCGATCTCGACGGTCACTCCGGTGCCCTGATAGTCCTGCTGGTCAGGTCGCAGGATCAGGACCAGGTGGTCGGAGATGGCGATGGAAAGGAGCGTCTCTTCGTTCAGGCCAGGGTGCGTGTCGATCAGCAGGACGTCGAGCTTCAGGGTCTGCACCAGGCGCTGGAAGCCCTCCTGCAGCAGGGCGACGTCGTAGCCCTCGCGCAAGACCTTGGCGATCTCGCCAGGCTTGATACTGGAGGGGATGAGGAAAAGCCGCCCCGGCACGTCCTGCTTCAGGCGCCCCGTGACATCGATCGCCGCATCCTCCACCTTGCACTTGCCCCACAGGTAGTCGTTCAGCGAGCGCTCCATGTCCTCGTCGTCCACGCCGAAGAGCACGTGGATGCCGGGAGACTGGATGTCGGTGTCGACCACGCCGACCCGCAGGCCGCGGCCCGCGGTGAGGGCCGAGAGGTTGGCCGTAGTGTTGGACTTGCCCGTCCCGCCGCGGAACGAATGGACCGAGATGATCTGGGACAACGGAAATCCCTCCTCTGCGTTCCGATGTGCTGCGCACGGTCCGGCGGCGGCCCCAGACGGGCGGCGGGCCCCGCCCAAGCAGCGCTGGCGCCGCGGGCCACCGTCCTGGTCCGCGGGCGCCCCGCCCACCCGGCGGGGGTGCCGCGGGCCGCTGCGCCAGCCCCGACCCGTGGG
>JAJZZC010000250.1 GCA_021797775.1 Bacillota bacterium | reverse complement strand
CTTCGACGCCCTGGCCCTGCTCTGGATGGCCAGCAGCCTCCCGGCTTACGCCGCGGCCTTTCACGTCCGCCAAGACGTCGCCGGCCTCGTGTTCACTACGAACAGCACCGGCTTCGTGCTCACCGTGCCGCTGGCCGGCATCCTCGCGGACCGCTGGGGCAAGCGGGCCGTGGCGGCAGGCAGCGCGCTCTGCTTCGCCCTCGGTCTCTGCCTCTTCGCCGCCAGCCCTGATCTGCCGCTGGGGCTGCTGGCCGCCGTCATCGTCGGCGCGGGGGCGGGGTCCTTCGAATCGACCCTGAGCGCGCTCCTCCCGGATCTGTACCCGGGGCGCGAGGGGTACGCGAACAACATCGCCCAAGTGTTCTTCAGCGCGGGTGCCGCGCTGGCGCCCGTCCTCCTGCTGGTGCGCGGCCTCGGGTGGCGCCTGCGCCTCGCTGCGCTGGGAACGGCCCTTGCGCTCATGGCGCCGGCGTTCGCCGCGGGCCACGTGCGCCTGGGGGCGCGACGCGGTCGCGCCCGGGGGACCCCCGCGGCGGCAACCGACGCACCCTCCTCGGCGTGGCTGGAAGGCGTGGCGCGCGCCCTCGCCGCCCGCGGCGTCGGGTGGCTCGTGGCGGCCATGATGCTCTACACCGGCGTCGAGGTGTCCGTGTGGGGCTGGCTGTACGCGGTGCTCACGCGGCCGGGCGGACCCGGCCCGCTCTCGGCCGTGGCCGAACTGTCGGGCTTCTGGCTGGCCATGGGGCTCGGGCGGTGGCTGAGCGGTCGGTTGTCGCGGATCTGGCCGCTCAGCCGGCTCATCGCCGTCGAGGCGGCGGTCGGCGTGCCCGCCCTGTGCTTCGCCCTGCTGGCACGCGGGGGCCTGGGGGGGCTCCTGGCCGTCGTGGCCTGCGGCCTGGCCTTCTCCGGCATCTGGCCGTCCGTGGTGGGCCTGGCGCAGGAGCGCCACGGCGACTCGGCCCTCCTCACGGCCCTGATGGTCGGGGCCGGGGGCGCGGGCGGGCTGCTGATCCCCGCGGGGTTCGGCTTTCTCGCCGCCCATGCCGGGCTGGTGGCCGGTACAGCCGTACTGGCGGCGCTCCTCGCGCCGGTCGTGGCGCTGCCGTTCGCCGGGGCCAAGGGGCGGGAGGCCGACCGGGCAGCCGCGTAAGGGGCCCGTGATCCTGACTTTCGCGAAGGGGCGGTCGGCCGCCTTGGTGTCCAGGGGCCGGCCCCTCGCCACGACCTCACCCGCTCGCGTCGCGGGGTCCTTCTGCGCAGCGTCTTCCCCCCCGCGCTGCCACGGCGCCCGGGAACGCTGCTGGGGTTACGGGCCGGCGTGGGTGATCGTCCGCCCGAGCTGGCGCGGTCAGCGCGGCCGGTGGGTCCAAGCCGCCCCTTCGCGGCCACACCCAGCGCCTCGGCGCGGCGACGCCGATCCCCCAAACCGGTTCCGTCCCGCCGGCAGGGGTTCGCCCCTGCCGCGGCGCAGCCCCTGTCCGGAGGGGGGGGCCGGCCCCGCCTGATGCAGGCAACACCTCGCGGTCCGCTGCGGCCCCGACGGTCCTGCCGAGCCCGCCGGCCCGCGCATGCGCGGAGGCGCGCCGGCCGCTCGCGCCCGGCGGCTTTGACGGGCCGGTGGGCCTGGGATGATCGCGGTGGGGACCGCCGGCCGGCCCCGGAGCCCCGCCCTCGGTGAAGGAGGCCTCGCCCATGCCAGCACAGCAACCGATGGAAGTGGCAGGTGAGATAGCAGTTTCGCCACCACTCCCCCATCACGCGGACGTTCTCGGCCAACAGGTCGGCGGGCCGCGCGGGCCACCGGACGCGGCGGCCGTCCGGCATCAATCGCCGCCCGTGCACCGCCAGTTCGTACGGATACACGGTCAGGATGCGGCATCCCGGGAACAGGCCCCGCAGCGTGCGGACGCGGTCGAGGGTCGAGACGCCGATGAACCACCACCGGATCCCGGCCGGCATGCGGCCGCGCAGGTGGAGGTAGCGCGCCAGGGACTGTTCCCACTCCCCGGCGGCGCGGAACGTCTGGCAGTTCACCGCCACGGTGTCCAACCCCACCGCGACCGCCCACGCCCCCACCGCGTCGGCGTCGCTCGCGCCACACGTAAACGTGGCGCGGCGGCGAGCAGCGCGAGTTGCCGCGCTTCCCCGCCCACCGTGGCGAGGGCGGCCGCCGCGTTCTTGGTCAGGCCCATGGCGTCGCAGCGGTCGAGGACCGCGTGGGACAATCCGAGGATGCGCTGGATGCGCCCGAACGTCCCGGCCGGCAGCCGCTCACGGCCACGCGCCCCGGCAGAGGCCTCTGGGCCCGGATGGACGTTCACACTGCCGCCAGACGCACTACCGTTCCACACACACCAGCGCCACCCTACTCCTCCAACGACTCCTCCGCCAATGGTGCATCATGCTGCCCATCGGTGTCGTTCGGGATGAAGTCCCGCTGGCAGTCGAACCGACACAACGCTGCGGCGATGGCTGCGGCGTCCTCCCCGGCCAGATTGGCGATCACCAACTGCGGCAAGTGCCCGAGGGGCACCTCCGCAGAAGTGGCGGGTGTCGCCGCACGCTCAGCCAGGCCACGGGGCACGCCGCGTCGTGCCTGCCGGCCCGCTCCTCTGGCCATCGTCTGGCCCCTGGGTTCGCGGACCCGGTGTCGGTTGGCGGCGCCGACGCCGGGAAGGCCCCGGCCACGCGCGCCGCGCCGACCGGAGCCAGGGGGGCCAATGCCGCGTTCTCCCGCCGACCACCCCTCGACAGCACGCACGGCCACGATCAGGCGAGCGGGACTGCCCAACGCGCGCAGGGCCCGCTTTTCCACGTACAACGTCCCAACGCCGAGAGGGGTCCCGCGCGCGGCTGCCACCTCGCCAAAACGAACCGCTCGCCGGGTCTCCCGTCGCCATACGAACTCCAGGCAGAGTTCCGCCACGCCAACCGCCTCCGCTGGAGCCAAGGCCCTGGCGGAGGATTCACCAGTGAGGGTGCCAGCACCTACCAAGACCCATCCCCGCCCCAGGGCGACTTGGTTCCGCCAAGGGGCCTGGGGGCGCGAACGATGGTGGACCGCGCCACCCCCGGAAAGTCCACGTGGCCTTGCCCCAACATGGCGTTGCTGTGCCCACCCTGACCGTCCTTGAAGTGGATCTGGGCGATGGCCCGACCGAGACGGCGGATCGCAGCGGGGCTGTCGTGGCCCCACCACATGGCGTTGGACACATCGAAGTACACCGGCACGGCGGGCGAGGCCACAGCCGCCAGCAGGGCCCGGTTGTCCGCCGCGGACAGCGTGTTCTCCAACGCCAGGACCACACGCTGGCGCGGGCGGCGTCCGGCGCCACCCCTTGCAGGCCCTCGACAACCCGTGCACTGGGGTGATCCCGGCCTGCTTGGCGCGACGCCCAAGGAGTGTCCACAACCGACGGAACTCGCGGCTCCGTGACGCCGCAGAATCCGCGACCGGGTGCTTCTCCGGCCGCGCCTCGGCCGGCCTATCCTGAGTCGCGCCCACCCGGCGCGCCCCCTGCACGACGCTACACGGCCACCTACACTATCATCCTGATTTTCGCAAAGGGGTTGCCCGGCGCCTTCGCGCCCAGGCGCCGGCCCCTCGCCACGACCTCACCCGCTCGTATGCCAGAGTCCTTCTGCGACAGCGGCGCCCGCCTGACACTGCGAGATTCAGGATCATCCACGGGAGTCCGCCATGCCGGCGCACCGGCACCACGCGGCATGAAAAAGGCGGGACCGACTCGCGCACCGCCGTCGGAGTAGGTCGCTGCGGGCGCCCCTACCACCGGTAGTGGCACCCGCGGCCTTTTTCGCAGGAGGCACCGCGGCACGCCCGGGGTTCAGGATGCACTGGCAGCGGGTGCCGGCCTGCTCGCCTCCAGCAGCCGCAGCAGCGTCGCATGCCCGCAGTCCAGGCACCGCGCCGCCTCCGACCGGCTGATACGCCCGGCCTCCAGGTCCGCGCGCACGGCCGCCCACCGCTCCGCGAACCCTGGCCGGGTCGTCACCGGCGGCCGACCGACGCGCCGGCCCTCCCGCTTGGCGCTCTGCATGCCGGCGACGACCCGCTCCCGCAAGACGCCCCGTTCCAGCTGCGCGTGGGCGAGCGTGATGTAGTAGAACGCCTCCCCGAACGGGCTGGTGGTGTCGAGCCACGGCTCCTGGCATCATCGACCGCAACGCTGTTCGCGTTGCGGCGGCGGCCTGGGAAGGGCCACGTTGCCTGGGGATCGGCACGGTCTGGCCTGCCCGGGAGAACGCCAAGCGGGAGAAGGTGCTGCAGAAGGTCGCGCGGCGGCAGAAACGGAGCGGGATGCCTCTGCGCCCGCCCCAGCCCCCCGCGCGGGCGCAGAGGGCTGAGGCGCATGCCCCGAAGATCGACGCAGCGTGGGAGGTCGCCGCGCCCGCGGCACCCCCCCGACGCCAGCGGGGCGGCCTGGCCCGCACAGCCGACCTGCCCAACGACCGGGGGCGGGCTGGTCGCCCCAGCCCGGGGCCCGGGCGGCGGCGCGGGAAGAACCAGACGAAGGAGGACCGCCCATGCCGGCGGATTGGTGCCCCGGTCACCCCGTGCTGGAGGAACTGCTGAAACGGCCGGCGCGGGCGGGGCGTATCGGCGCCCTCTCCGGCGCCCTGCAGGCGCGCATCCATGCGGTGCCGGCACCGCATGGATGCGCGCGCCCCCCTGGATCGACGCGGCCGGTCCCAGCACCGACGCCATCCGCCGCTCCCGCGCGGACGCGCTCCTGCACCTCGACTACCATCCGCTGAACGTCCTCACCGACGGCGTCCGCATCACCGGCGTGATCGATTGGGCCAACGCGCGCCCCGGCGATCCGCGCGCCGACCTCGCCCGCACCATGACCATCCTGCGGCTCGACATCCGGGCGCATACGCGCTCTGTGCCACCTGCCGTCGCCGCGGTCCTGCCCCTCTTCGATCGGGGGTGGCGCCACGGGTACGCGCGCGTGGCCGGCCCGGAGGCGGCGACCGACCTCCCCGCGTTCCTGGCATGGGCGGGTGCGGCCATGGAGCGGGACCTGGCTGGCCGGCGCGATCCGGCGTTCCTCCGCGCGTGCGCGCCTGGACGGCCCGTTGGGCCGCGCGCGCGGGGTGCGCCAGCCGGTGAGGAACGGACCGCTGTCCGCGCGGCCGCGCGCTGCAGGAGTCGGCCGAGCGCCCGCCGGAGACCGGGGGGGAAAGCAGCGCCTGCGCACACGGCTGGCGAGGGTTGGCTGACCGGGGGGATCGTCCGCCCAACAGAAGACGGCACGCGGCGAGGTCGCGGCGCCGCCCGACTTCGCCAGAGAGAGCCCCCGTGCGACCAGCAAGGGCACGGCGAACGCCGGCGAACGCACCCGCGTTCACGCTGGTCATGGCGTCCACCCTGTTGCACGCAAACCGGAAGGCTGCCACCCTGGGCGCAATGCAGTCGCAGCATGACCTGGGCCCCCCCGCGTGGAAAGAACCGACCAAGACGCTAAGCGAGACGGGGTGGGCGTATGGCGGTGGCGGTTTCGCTCCCACGGCGCTGGGAACGCCGGGGGAGCGCGGTGCGCAGGCCGGCGGCGGGGCCCGGCAGCGCGGTCGTGGGCGACCCCTGCGTGGTGTGGGACGGGGAGGACGGGCTCTGGCGCATGTTCCTGGTCCTCGATCCACCCGGTCACGGGCAGGCGGTCTGCGACGACCGGACCGGCGACCCGACGGCCTGGCGGATCGCGGGTCCGCTCCGCTTCACCAATCCCGAGGCCCTGATCGGCGGTCGGACACACAAGCCCTTCGTCGTCATGGATCCCCGGCGGCCCGGCCAGGCGGCCCGCCCGGGCGGGCGCTACTGCCTGCTCACGGTGAGTGGGACGGCGCACAAACTGGTGCAGCGCGCGTGGTCGCAGCGGCTCGCCGGCCCCTGGACCGTCGAGCCGGGCCCACTCATCGGCCCCGGCGCCGAGGCCGACTTTGACGGGCGCCACGCGGACGCGGTGTCTGGCTACTTCTTTTCGGAGCGAGACGAGTTCCTCTACTTCTACATGGGCTATCCCCTGCGCGCCCAGCCCAGGCGTTCCAGCCCATACGGCAGCGCGCAGGGCATCGCGCTGCAGCCACTGAACGAGCCGCTCGCCCGCAAGGCGGGCGTCATCCTGCCGCCCCACCCGGAGCCTGGCCACTGGGGCGCGGGTTGGGTGGGCGGCTTGCAACTCCTGCCCGGGCGCGAGCACCGCTGGGTCGGCGTGGTCAACGCCTCCCCGACGCCCCCCGATCCGGCGGACACCACGGTTTCCCGCGAAGAGCCGCCACCGAGCCTGGGCGGGTTCGCCCTCTGCGACCAGGAGTGGCCGATTGCCGGCTGGCGTTGGACGGACGAGCCGATCGAGGGCATCGCGGACATCCCCGCGGACGCCCGGGCGGCCGGAGAGCGAGACAACCTGTGGCGGCACCACGCGCTGGTGCTGCCGGACGGCACCCTGGCCCTTTACTACAACAGCGGCGCGTACGGCCTGGAGCAGATCTACGTGAAGGTGGGGCACTGAGCGAGAGGGCAGCGTGGCGTCTCCGCCCGGGGCGGGCCGCCGTCCGCCCGACCGTCCCGGCGTGAACGTGCGTCACGCGGCGCAGCCAGAGCGGAAGAAAGGGGTGGTCTCGTGGGCGGAGCCGCCTCCCGGTACGCGGCCGTGGACCTTGGCGCGGAGAGCGGGCGCGTGATGGTCGGCACCTTCGACGGTGAGCGGACGCCGCCGCGGGAGGTGCCCCGCTTCCCCTGCACCCCCGTGCACACCGGGGACGGCCTGCAGTGAGACCTGCCGCACCTCTACCCGGCGCGACCCGGCCGCGGGACCGACGCGCGGGGATGGCCACTGTGCCGCTGCAACCAGGGACCCTCCGCGGTGACGGAGCGCCCACGCGTCCCGATGATGGGCGACCACGCCACGCGCGGCGAGGCACCTCGACTCGCACAGTCCGCCTGGCGGCCCGGCCACGGCAGGGGCAGCGGGCCAGACGGCATCCCAAGCAACAGCCGGTCCGGGCCGGGGGCGGCGCGCCTGCGCTGCCGCCCTCCCCAGAT
>JAJZZC010000249.1 GCA_021797775.1 Bacillota bacterium | reverse complement strand
CCCGCGGCCCCGGCGCGAGTCCTCGCGGGCGGGGTGTCGCTACCGCCGCCCACGGTCGCGGCGAGAGCCGTCGCGGGTGTCCCCACGGGGCCGGTGCCGCCGCCCCCGGGCACCCGGCTGGCCCCGCCCCCGCCGGCCGGGCGGCCCGACGACCACGCCTCGCCTACGGGGCGGACGCGTACCGCGTGCGTGCCACCGTCGGCATCGAAGTCCACGGGCACGCCGTCCAGCGACCCGCCGCGGGCGCTGGCGGCGAGCCCGGGCGCCAAGTCCGCCCGGGCCACGAGCAGTTGGCCCCGCCCGCGATCCTTCTCCACGATCAGTATGCCGCCGCGCAGGCGCAGCGTCCCCCTCATCCCCCCGCCACTCCCCTCGGCAGGGCGTCCGCGGTCACCAGGTCGCACAGGCACTCCTCCAGGACCTGCACGTTGCCATACCCGTCCGCGGCGCCCAGGTATTCGCGCGCCAGGAGCCACAGTGGCGCGCCCGCCGCCAGGCCGGTGTGCGGCACCTCCAGCACCCCGATGCGGTGGTCCGCCAGGCGGCTCCAGCCCAGGCGGTCTCCCCCGCCGCCCCCGGGCGCAGCCCTGACACCTTCCCCCCAGAGCAGGTAGGTGCGCTCCAGCACGTCCAGGGCGTCGATACGGTACGCCCCCGGGTGAGGCTCGCGCCCTTGCCGGTCGTCCGCGCGCAAGAGCACGGCCGGCCCACGGCCCCCCGACCCCTGGAGCCAGCGCATCTCGCACTGCCGCTGGAACACCCGCGCCTCGAAGATGCGGTCCAGGGGCAGGGGACCGTCGGGCCCCCGCAGCGTGCCCGCCTCCCAACGGGCGAACCGGCACGCCTCGGGGGCGTACGTCAGGGCGATCGGCTCCGCACACGCGCCGGGCCAGGCCGCCAGCGCCTCGGGCAGCGTCAGTTCGCCGAGCGGCACGCACCAGAGCCCTATCATCCGCTCACCCCCACCGCAGAACGCTGGTGGCGGGTCCATTCGCCCCACTCAGGGAGCAGGGCAGCCGCGATGTCGTCGGGCAACCACGGGGATGCGTCGCCGCCGCCGAGGGCGAAGGACCCCGGCAACGGATCGAGCCCCGCGGTGGCGCACTCGACCCGGTCGAGCGAGACGCCGCCCATGCCGCGGTAGCCCTGTCCCCCCAGCGGGAAACGACCGAGGCGCAGGTCCCCGAGGACGAGCAGGAGCAGGGCCACGCACGCCTTGGGCGGCGTGTCCGGCGGGAGCCGGGTCAGGTCGGCGTGGAGTGTGAGGGGTGACCACTCCAGACCCGGCACCTCCAACACGTTGAAGAGGAGGCGGTCGGCAGCCCCACCCGTCCAGCGGTCTATCGCCGCGTGCGTCACCGCGTCCGCGCCGGGCAGCCCACAGGCGGCGAGGGCCTGGCGCAAACCATGCGCCTCTCCGGCCGCCTCGACGGCGGCCCAATGCTCCGCGGCCATCGCGGTGCGAGAGAGGCAGTCCTCCACGGCCAGCACGCCCCGCCGCTCCGGACTCCCGAACACGGCGTCCACCAGGGGCACCCGCACCTGGTTCACGAAGTGCCGGTGGGGATCGTCGTCCTGCCCCGCCCGCGGCGCGTCCCTGCCCAGCACGGTGCGCACGATGCGCTCCGCCTGCGCCCGCAGCGCGCCCTTGAGGGCACTGCCGGGAAGGACAAAGGCGATACTGCAGCCGTCCGCGGCCGTGGTGGTCAGCGGCAGGGTGTCCACCGCGAGGCCCGCGCGACCGGCGGCTACCATGACCGGCCCCGCGGGCCGCCAGTGCACCCGCAGGGTCACCGACCGCGCGACCGGTGACCGCGCGGTGGCTTCCCCGTCGCCCTCGGGCCCGCCGAGCAGTTCCTCCACCCGCAGCGGGGGGTCAGTCCCCCGGAGTTCCGCCAGCAACCCCGCCCGCGTGTTCCGGCGCGTGGCGCGGATGCAGACTTCCTCCAAGACCACGCGCCCGAGCCCCCGCGTCACCGCGGCGCCCAGCGCGATCCGTCCGGCCCGCAGATCCGTGAGCATCTGCCCCAGGCAGCGGCGCTCGGCGTCCCGGCGCTCGGCGCCACCCCCTAAGAACTCGACCGCCATCTCCAGGGCGATGCGGCTGCCCCGCGGCAGGACGGCCCGGGTATGGCGGATGCCGGGAGCCGCCGTTCCAGAGCGGCGATCGATCCCCACCCCGTCCCGGATCTCGGGCGCGGCCCGCGCCGGACACTCCACCAGACCATCCTCCACCACGATGCGGCTGGCGGCATCGCGGCTTCCCCAGAGGGACGCGGCCACCGCGGCCTCGCCCGTCCACCGCTCCGTCCACTCGCGAAACGCGCCGGCCAGGCTGGTACCCGGAACGTACCACCGCCCGTGGCCGTCCTCCGCCAGTTCCATGTCGGCGTCGACGCCCCCGCCCACGCCCCCGATGTGTACGGGGCTCGCCGCCCGCAGCCAACCGCGCACGCGCAGGACCTCCGTCACGTTGCGCGCCATGTCAGCCCCCCCCACCGCCATCGGCCTGCGCCTGCAGCGCCCGGCTATGCCCACGCACCGCGGCGTCGACCAGGGTCCGCACCGCTTCGGCCCAGAGTTCGTCGCGGGGATCGCGAGTCGTGAGGCGTAAGCCACCGGAACGCTGGGCCAGCTGGTCCTCGCAGAGCCCCAGCAGCCTCCACACGTGATCGCGGGCCTGTAACAGTCGCCGCCACGCCTCCACGACGTCCGGCGGCCAGGCGCGGCGGCCTCCCGCCGTGCCTTCCACGTGCTCCAACCACCGCTGGACCCGTTCGTCCCCAAAGCCCCGCAAACCGGCAACCGCCTCGCGCAGGGCCCCGGCCTGGGCACGCGTGGGCCGGCGCGCCGCGGCGTCCAGTCCCAAGGCGTCGGCGCGGAAGCGCGCGCTGTCCGCCCAGGACACCGCCGCGCGCCGGATCATCTGGCGCCAGGCTGCGAGTTCGACCTGCCGGGCGTAGCCGTAGCCCGGATCTTGGGGAGTGAGAGGGGGATGCGGCGCGGGCGCTTCCCCCGCGCCGCCTGTCTCGGCGGTCGGTTCTGTCCCTACCCATGTCGACAGCGGTTCGCTCACCAGCGGGTCCTCCAGGACCAGCTGACCATAGCCCTCCGCATGCCGCTCGCCCAGGCCGCAGGCCTGCACCTCACGCCAGCGCACGGGGTCAATCGGCCCGTCCACGACAAAGACCGCGCAGCTCCCGGGAGCGAGGCCCACCAGCGATGGGCGAGGCAGGCCCCAACCGACGTGCCAACTCTCCTCGCGCCGGACCCTGAGGGCGGCCGGCGGGCGGGGGACCGCAACTTCCGGCGCCGCGTCGCCGTCCGGCCCGCCGGGTGCCGCGGGCGACGGCGGGTCCCGCAGGTCGACGGCCAGCGCCTCGGACAGGGCGGCCCGCAGCGCCTCGGCGGAGCATGCCGGCCGCAACCGCGCGTCGCGCAGGAGCAGGGTGGACTGCAGCCATACGTGCAGGCGGTGCCCCTGTGCGGGCGGGGCGGCGACCGGTTGGAACGCCCGGGGAGCGGCGGGGAGGATGGCCACCCGCCCGTAGTCGTCCTTCTTGGACCGACCGATCCGGTACTCCCCGTCGAGACGGGACCACCACGTCTCGGGCAGGCCGACGACCGCCTGCCGCCGCACACGCAGTTCCGCGCGGTAGCGCTGGCCCGGCGCGAGGGCCTCGTAAGTAAACACCCCGCCGACGCCTGCCGTCGGCCGCTGCTGTTCGTCATCGACCGTGCTGTGGGTGCGCGCGGTCCGCTGCGGGGTGACCGACTCGGACGGCGCGTACCCCCGGCCCTCGCCGACAAGCCGCTCCCCGCCCATGGCCTTGACCTGCACCCCGGCGGGCACGTCCTCCTCCATCCGGTTGTAGGCGCGGACCGACCCGTCAGCGGCGGGTTCTTTCTGGAGGGCCACCGAGGCGGGGGCGGGGCGGCCCCGGCAGCCTCCCACCTCCAGGGTGCCGCTCAGGACGCACAGTTGCCCGCCCGCCACCAGGGCCGTGACGTCCAGGGTGCCGGCCAGGGCCGACGCCACCACCGGCAGCAGCACGGAGCCCGGGATGGCATCCGCCGTCGTGACCACGTTGCCGCTCGTCGTGGGGGCCACCAGCACGGGTTCGAGCAGGTCCAACCGCAGCGGCACGACCAGCCAGTCCCCGAGCGCCCCCGGGGCCGCGAGCGGCTGCGCTGGCGACGCGCGGGGGGCATCCCCGCCCGGTAGCGGGGCCGGCTGCGCGGTTTCCAACCACGACCACACCGTTTCCAGCAACCGGCGGCCGGGGATGGTGGCACGGCAGCGACCCGCCCCCCGCCGCCGATCCCCCGCCACGTGGTCCAGTAGGGCCGCGCCGGCCAGGAGCAGGGCGCTTGCCGTCGCACGCTGCTCCATGCTCAGGGAAGCCTGGAGCGTGCACTCGGCGGCGAGGGTGACACCGCCGCGCGCCATCTCGACGAAGCGCAGGTGATCGTCTCTGGCGCGCCCCGTCGAGGGGTCCAGGGCCACCCCGGTCTTCACGAAGGTTACGGCTTCCGTCAACGCGGAGGCGCCCCGCCGCGGGCCCAGGCGTGCGCGCAGGGTCTCGGGCATGCGCGCCGAGCGGACCGACAACAGCGCCGGCCTTGGTGCCCCGAGCGCCGGACCCCGGCCGCGGGCCGGCTCGTCCCCGAACAGGCAGCGGACCCAAGCGGCCCACCCGCCGTGCCCGTCCGCCCCCTCGTCCAGGGCCCGCGCCGCCGTCTCACAGGCGTCGCGCCACATGCCCGTCACGGTCTTGGCCGGCAGGTAGGGTAGGCCGGCCGCATCCCGCGCCACCAGGCGGTCCACCTCGCCGGGCCGGCCCGCCCCGGTACCGCAGTGCCAGTCGGAGAGCAGCTCGATCTCCAAGGGGAAGCAGGTGGGGAGCACCCACTCGCCCGGGTCCCCGCCCTCAGCCGACGCGTTCACGCTGGCCATCCTCCCCGTCCAGGGTGAACACGGCCGCCGCATCCATGGCGTCCAAGAACCGCGTGGCCATGGTGTCGCCGTCCTCGGGCCAGAACAGCGAAGCGGGAGGCTCGGGGGTCCCGAGGAGGGCGTCGATCCCCTGGGCGCGATACCGCTGGTAGATGAGCCGCAGGCGCCCGTTTGCCGCCTCGCGCCCGAGGAAGAGGCCGGATCGCAGGTCGTGCAACGGGCCGCTCGGCAGCCGGCGGGGACCGAGACCGGGCCGACCGCCGTCTGCGGCATGGCGCGCCTGGATGACCTTGACCGCCTGCCGCAGGTGGCGCCAATGGCGGGCCTCCAGCCAGGCCCGGTCGGCCGCCGGCAGAGCGCCGAGAGCCGCCAGGTCCGACACGACGACGGGACGCGCATATAGGCGCGTCCTGCCGTCGTCGACCGTCAACCCCTGGCGGATGTGCCCCAGCTCGCCAAGGCTCGTGTCGTAGAGCACGTGGAAGTCGAGGGCGGAGCAAGGCCCCCCGCCGGCAGCGGAGCCGCCGTGGTCCGCGCGCCCGCGCGCCTTCACCTGCTTGGCGACCCGCAGCAGCGACTCCGCCAGGTCATAGGCCGCATGGAAGGGGTAGTGGGCTTTGACGACCGCCACGCCGGCGCAGGCGCTCATCCGCCCGCTGCCCGTCGCCGCCCGCGCGATCCTGCCGACGATCCCGTCGAAGTGCGCGGCGCCGTCCATGCCGCTCTCCCGCTCGAACGCCTCCAGGTAGTCATGCGCGAACTGCAGGGCGTCCCCGCCGGGACAGAGCACGGTCAGGTCGTCCCCACCGAGGACCAGGGGCACGAGGGGGTACTTCGGCCGGGAGGCCGGCCCCTCTCCATCCGTACCGGGCTTGCCGTCCTTGCGCGGCAACCGCGCCATCGCCGCGGCGAAGGCCCTCTCCGTGCAAGCGTCCAGCGCGAGCGAGAAGCGGCGGTAGGCGTGGATGAAGGCGCGGTTACCCGTGAAGCCGCAAGACGCGGCGAGGTCGCCGAACCTGAGGAGCATGCTGCCGAAGCCATTGCCGTCCGCATGGACCACGCCCACCCAGCGGTCGCGCTCGGCGCTCTCCAGGTGGGCCTCCATGTCGGCGACGTCGCGGAGGAGCCGCCCCTCCGGGAACTGGCGGCGCACGCGCGCGATCTGCGCGGCCGCCGCCGCCCGCTTGGCGCTCGTGACCGCCGACCAGGCTTCCCGTCCATCGCCGACCCGCTGCAGGCGCTCAGCCGGATAGGCGCTGCCGGCGCAGTCACGGACGACGGGCAGGCGGGGGAAGCGCGCCTGCGGCCCGGCCCAGTTGCCGCGTGCCGCCTCGTAGCGCGCATGCGCCTCTCGCACCACCGCGTCCAGCGTGTCCCGGCGAAAGTCGAACCCCCTGCTGATCACGCCGCCGACCGTGAGCCCGGGCGCCTCGCGCAACGCGCGCAGCGTGACGGCGCGAATGAGCGCCTCTGCGTCCGCCCACTCCCGGAACAGCACCAGGGCCTTGCCCGAGGTGGCGACCATTACCTCGTGGGGCGCACCGTCCTCAATGCGCGCGTTGCACCCGCGATCGTCCAGATTGGCCCGCAGCCGGCTGGGTTCCGTGGCCCAGAGGGTGGGGCATGCTGGCTGGGCCGCGGCCAAGGCCTCCAGCACGTAGCGGGTACCCGCCTGATACGTCAGTTCCGAGGCACCGATGTTCTCGGCGAGCCGGTTGGTGCCGAAAATGAAGGCCTGGTTGCCCGCGGTCTCGATCAGCGCCAGATACAAGCACGCCCACCCCCACGTCCAGGTGGTGTGTTAACCCCCACCTCGCACCCCGGTTCGACGGGAAAAATAGCCGTTCCTGCCTGCGCCGTGGTCCTCCCTCGCGCCCGGCCCTTCTGCGACTCGACCTCGGATCGCCCCAACTCGCGGCCGCGTTCAGCGGCCGCGGGCCCCGCCAGGGTCCGGGGCCGCCGGCCCGCTCCGTGCCTGTTCGGTGAACTGCGTTGGGACCGCTCCGTCTGGTGGGCCGACGGCACTCCCGCGGCGCGCGTGTACCACATCTAGTGGCTCGGCACGCACTTCACCGGTAATCGGGTAGGAGGGGGGCGTCGCGCCCCCCGTCCTCCCACACCACCGGACGTGCCGTTCGGCATCCGGCGGTTCATCGACGAGCC
>JAJZZC010000029.1 GCA_021797775.1 Bacillota bacterium | reverse complement strand
CGCGACCGCGGGCACGGCGGACCCGAGCCGGCGCGCCGCGCCGGCCGAGCCGGCCGAGCGGACCCACCGCGACGCGGTGCACGGGCGCATGCGGGCGGCGGGCGGCCAGCTGGCGGGCGGCCCGCCGCCCTCGCAGTGGGACGACTGGTCGGAGCTGGATTCGCGGGCCTGGCCGAGGCGGCGCCTGCGCCGCTACCACCTGATCCCGACGGTCTGCTTCAACTGCGAGTCGGCCTGCGGGCTCCTGGCCTTCGTGGACAAGGAAAGCGGCGAGGTGCGCAAGTTCGAGGGGCAGCCGCTGCACCCTGGCAGCCGCGGGCGGAACTGCGCCAAGGGGCCGGCCACGCTGAACCAGGTGCGGAATCCGGAGCGCATCCTCTACCCCATGCGCCGGGTGGGCGAGCGAGGCGAGGATCGCTGGGAGCGGGTGAGCTGGGATCAGGCGCTCGACGACATCGCCGGCCGCATTCGCGCGGCGCTCCAGGCGGGGCGGCGGGACAGCGTCGTGTACCATGTGGGCCGGCCGGGTGAGGATCTCTACACCGAGCGCGTGGTCGCGTCGTGGGGGGTGGACGGGCACAACTCGCACACCAACGTCTGCTCGGCCGGGTCGCGCACGGGCTATCATTACTGGTTCGGCTTTGACCGACCCATGCCGGACTACGCGCATGCCCGCTTCACCCTGCTGCTCTCCAGCCACCTGGAGTCCGGCCACTACTTCAACCCGCAGGCGCAGCGCATCGGAGAAGCCCGTCTGGAAGGCGCTCGCATCGCGGTCGTCGACACCCGGCTCAGCAACAGCGCCTCGCAGGCCGACTGGTGGCTCTCCCCTTGGCCGGGCACGGAGGCCGGGCTCCTGCTGGCCATGGCCAACCTGCTGCTGCAGCGGGACTGGATCGACCGGGACTTCCTGCGCCGCTGGGTCAACTGGTCCGACCTGCTCGCCGATCGGGAGTACCTGGAGGACCTGCGGCGGCGCGGCATCATCGCCAGCGTGCCGGAGGGGGTGGGCTTTGAGGACTTCCTCGCCCTGCTGCGCGCGATCTATGCCCCCTATACCCCGCAGTGGGCCGAGCAGGAGTGCGGGGTGAGCCCCGTGGTGGTCGAGGAGGTGGTGGCGGAGATCCACCGCGCTGGGCACGCCCTGGCCACCAACGTCTGGCGCAGCGCCGCCGCGGGCCACCTGGGTGGGTGGATGGTCGCTCGGGCCCTCTTCTTCCTCAACGTGCTGGTGGGAGCCGTTGGAGAGCCTGGGAGCATCCTGGCGGGCGGCTGGTGCAAGTTCGTGCCGCGGCCACCGAGTGAGCCCGAGCCGGTGCGCGCCTGGAACGAGTTGCACTTCCCACGCACCTTCCCGCTGGCCAACCTGGAGATGAGCTTCCTGCTCCCGCATCTGATGGAAGAGCAGGACCGGACGCTGGATGTCTATTTCACCCGCGTCTACAACCCCGTCTGGACGAACCCGGACGGTTTCAGTTGGATGGCGATGCTGCGCGACCCGCGACGGATCGGCCTGCACGTGGCGCTGACCCCGGTCTGGAGCGAGACGGCGCTCTTCGCCGACTATGTCCTGCCGATGGGGCTCGGCCCTGAGCGGCACGACCTGCACAGCTACGAGACCCACGCGGCGCAGTGGATCGGCTTCCGTCAGCCGGTGCAGCGTGTCTTCCGCGAGTCGCGCGGGGAGCGCTTCACGCGCGGCTACGAGGCCAACCCGGGGGAGGTGTGGGAGGAGAACGAGTTCTGGATCGAGCTGTCCTGGCGGATCGATCCGGACGGGAGCCTGGGGATCCGCAAGCACTTCGCCTCCCCGGACGACCCGGGGCGCAAGATCCAGCTCGACGAATACTACGGCTGGGTCTTCGAGCACGCGGTGCCGGGCCTGCCGGAGGCGGCCAAGGCCAAGGGCCTGACGCCGCTGCAGTACATGCGCCAACATGGCAACTTCTGCCTCACTGAGGATGTCTACCGGCAGCACGAGCGGCCGCTGCCCGCCGCCCTGCTGGCCGGCACGGTCACGCACGACGGTGCGGTATGGGCGGAGAAGGCGCCGCCCCGGGTCAACATGCGGCCGCAGCCCGGCCCGTTCCGAGACGCCGAGGGGCGGGTCCGCATCGGCATCCTGCAGGGCGACACCGCCGTGGAGGGCTTCCCCACCCCGTCCGGGCGCCTCGAATTCTTCAGCCACACGCTGCGGGAGTGGAGTTGGCCGGAATACGCCATCCCCATCTACCCGCGGGACGCGGCCCAGCGGGACGCCATGCCCCACCTGGTCAGCCAGGTGCACCAGAGCCACGTGCGCGTGGAGGCGGGCGAGTTCGCCCTCCTACCGACCTTCCGCCTGCCGACGCTGGTCCACACCCGCACCAACGGCGCGAAGTGGCTCTACGAGATCTCGCAGATCAACCCGGTGTGGCTGCACCCGCAGGACGCCGCGCGCCTGGGCGTGGAGACCGGGGACCTCGTGCAGGTCGAGACCGAGATCGGCCATTTCGTCGACCGCGCCTGGGTCACGGAGGCGATCCACCCCGGCGTGGTGGCCTGCAGCCACCACCTCGGCCGCTGGCGCCTGCACGACGAGTACGGGCCCGAGCGCTGGAACTCCTCTCTCGTCCGGCTGCAGCAGGACGCCTCGCGCTGGCGGATCGACGTGATCCACGGCGTGCGCCCCTTCGCCAGCCCGGATCCCGACTCGTCCCGTATCTGGTGGAGTGACGGCGGCGTGCACCAGAACCTGATCTTCCCCGTCCAGCCGGACCCGATCAGCGGCCAGCACTGCTGGCACCAGAAGGTGCGGGTGCGGAAGGCCTCCGACTCGGCGCGTTACGGCGAGATCCAGGTGGACACGGCGGCCGCGCACGCCGTGTACGAGCGGTGGCTGCACCTCTGCCGCCCGGTCTCCGGGAGCGGGAGGCTGCGGCGGCCCATCTACATGCTGCGGCCGCTCAAGCCCCACCCCGACGCGTTCCGGCTGCCGTGAGACAGGGGGGGCGGCGGACACGCCGCCCCCCCCGCTCCCCCCCCCGCGGCGCGGGGACCGACGCCGAGGACGTCGTCGCGGTTTCAGCGCATTCGCTTGAGCCTGATTTTCGCAAGGGGACGGTCCGTCGGCTTGGCGCCCAGGACTCGCACCCCTGCCAGGGTCTCACCCGCTCGCGTCCCGGGTTCTTCAGCGCCAGCGGCGTCCGCCTGACACTGCGGCTTGCGCGTCGTGATGGCCATCGGCGGGTCCTCCTCGCGTGGTACTGCCTCAGTCACGGTACCGCAGACGGCGAGATGGACAGCGGGCATACACCGCTCTCGCCGTGCCTCCGAAGGATCGGCGCGCGAGAGCGGCGCCGTCCATCCGCGTCGGCGACGCAGCGCGCCACCCACGCATCCCGCGGGCGGGCCGCCCACGTGTGGGATGCGGCAGCGCGACGGTCGCGGCAGATGACGGGGTGCCGTCGCTGGGGACGCGGCCCTCGGGGTCACTGGCCGTTGCCCCGGACCGGCGGCAGTGATCCCTACCGCCGCGGTGAGAAGAGAAGTAGCTTGAGCAGGCCCAGCCCAGCGGCCGCTGGACGCCGCCCCGACCACCGCGGGAGCTGGGGGACGTCCTCGGGGTTGAGACGTGCGGGTGTGACCGAGCAGCACCGCGCCACGTCACCGAGGGGAACTGGAGGCGGGCCCGGCGCCCGACCCGGGCCCGGGCGGACCGCCGGCCCTGGCCCGCGCACTGGGCCTGCACCAGCCGCCGCCGGGAGCCCGGCGCGCCACCGCACCCCCGGTCGCGTCGGCCCCGGTCGAACCGCCACGGCGTCATGCACCGTCCGTGTCGGCAAGACTCCCGCGGTCGGCAGGACGACCCGCCGCCGGGCGCTGGCGGCACCACCATCCCCGACGTTGGGGCGCCAGTAAGGAATGATTTCCCATTTGGTTAGCGACCGGCGTCGGTGCATGCTGTCGGTATGTGGCGCGAAACAAACGGCATCCTTCTCCTTGAGCCTGGCGAAGTCGAGGCACTGGCTCGTGCTGCTCGTGACGCCGCTCGCGGATGTCCGCGCTGGCACCCGCGACGGGGGATGCTGGAGGCGGTCGCCGCCTCCCTGGCCGAGTTGGTCACGGCGGACGGCGTCGCGGTGGGTCCCGCTGGCGGCCGCCTGCTCCGGCGGGCGGCGCGGGCGCACTTGCGCGCGGAGACGTCGCTCGCCGCCGGGACGTCCCGCCGCCCAACGGGCCTCTCCCTTCCCCCCAGCGGCATACCGGACAGTTGTCCAACGGGCGGGATGGGGTCTGGCGTGTCCAACGCTCCCTCGAGCGGGTCGATGCGACGACAAACGTGACGGACCGGGCCGAGGGAAACGGCGTCTGTGGCGGGCGCTTCCGTGCACGGCCACCGTGGGTGCACCTCGGCATCATTCGGCCCCCCCCCAAGCCCCTGCCGGTAATGATGGCACCCTGGCTGGCTCCCTCCACCGGCCGGGAGGTCCCCTCGGAGGGGTGTCAAACTCCCCAGCGCGCGTCACCGTCGGCCCGAGCCGGTCCTGGGATCCGCGCCGGGACGCGGAGCGGCCACCGCCGGTCCGCCAGCCTGAAGGCCTCATCGGCGATGCCTGAACGGGAGAGGCCATCCCCTACGCGCGCGGCCGGGACGCGCCCCGGGCCCGCGGGAACAGCGTCGCGACCGCGCCCGGGCGCGGCGAGCCCCTGGGCGGCAGGCAAACACCGCCCAAGCCCGGCCGCCCGGCACACCGGGCCGGGGGGGGCCGTCGTGCGGCTTCAGTTCTGGAGGTGGTGCCGAGATGCAGATCGGGGTGCAGTTGATCGTCTGGGGCCAGCGCAATCGCATCGACCGCGCCGGGGTCCTCGGCGAGGTCGCGCAGGCCGGATTCGACGCGGTGGAGATGAGCCCGCAGCCCGACCCGGACCAGGCGGACGAGGACCTGCGGCGGAACGGCCTACGCGTGGTCGCCAGCCACGCCAACACCGGGAGCCTGGAGCACGACCTGGACAACCACCTGCGCTGGTTGGAGCACCACCGGGCGAACCTGCTCGCCTGCTCCGGCTCCGACTACCCGACCTCAGCCCAATACAAGGAGGTCGCGGCTCGCCTTGACCGGGCGGGGGCTCGGTGCCGCGAGCAGGGCGTGACCCTCTGCTACCACAACCACGCGCACGAGATCACGCACGACATGTTCGGGCTCAGCCACATCCTGGCCGAGACGGACCCCGCCAACGTCAAGCTCAACCTAGACACCTACTGGGTGGCCAAGGGCGGCCAGGACCCGGCCGCTGTCATCCGGCTGCTGCGGGGCCGGGTCGGCTATCTCCATCTCAAGGACATGCTGCCCGACGGCACCTTCGGCGAGGTGGGCGCGGGGACCCTCGACTGGGGCGCGATCAAGGCTGCTGCCGATAGCGTCGGCGTCTCGGTGGGCGTCGTGGAACAGGACCGCACCGCACGCACCCCGCTGGAGAGTTCGGCCATGAGCAGGCGTTTTCTGCGGGAACAGTGGGGCGCGTAGGGCGCTGCGGCGTAGGTCCCTTTCGCCGCAGCCTCGGGATCCGGGCGCTCGGGTCCAGACCGCGGTAGCCCTTGCGAACCGGGGGTGCGGGCGAGCCCAAGACCGGAAGGCTTCGTCCCGCACCCAGGGGGCACCGCCCTCGTGCCACCCATGGTCCTCGCGCAGGCGCCCCGGCACTCCGCACCGCCGCCCCAGGGACGGTTGCAGGCCGGCCCGAAATCGTCGGGTTGGTCCGCGAGGCGGCCGGCGGTTGCGGCATGAGCAGCACACGCAGCCTGCCCACGATCGTCACCGGCATGGCCTCCCGCGGATACGTGGGACGTCGTGCCCGTGCCGCTCTTTGCCGGCGACCGGCGGTGCGCGGATGACAACGGCGACTGGTACGGCATCAACGCCCTGTCGCGGCAACCGGCGGACACCCTGTGGCCGTTCTTGCCATTCGTCGTACCATGATCAGCCATCCGACCGCCCGCGGGTGCATCCCCCCCGCATCATCCCTCCAGGTTGATCCAGGCGAGATCGTGCGGCTCCAGCTGCAGGTCCAGGGCCCCGAATGACTCCTCCAGATGGGCCATGCTCCCAGGGCCGATGATCGCATACGCGTTGCACTGGGCCAGCACCCAGGCCAAGGCGACCTGCGTCGGGGTGCGCCCGAGCCGGGCCGCCAGTTGGCGTGCCCGCACGCGCCGTTCCCAGTTGTCCGGATGGTCGTAGCGCCGGAGGCGGCCACGGGCGTCCGGATGCTCGGGCGCGGCGCGGTCGGAGAAGAAGCCCTGGGCCTGCGCGGTCCAGGCCAGCAGCGGGAACCCCGTCTGCCGGTACCAGGCCAGCACCGCGGCGTCGCCGTTGACGATGGCGTGGCCCATACGGGCCGGGTCGCGGGCCACCGCCAGGGAGAGAAAGGGGCTGCTGGCGGCGAACCCGCGGAGGCCGTGGGCGGCGGCGTAAGCGTTGGCCTCCTCCAACCGGCGCGGGCTCCAGTTGGATCCGCCGAAGGCGCGGACGCGCCCTGCTGCGACGTGCTCGTTCAGGCAGTCGACCAAGGTGCCCACAGGCACCGTCGGATCGTCCCGGTGCAGCAGGTAGAGGTCGATGTGATCCGTGCCCAGGCGTTCCATGCTCTCGCGGAGTTCTCGCGCGATCACGTCGGCCGACACGCGGGGGCGCCACTCGGCATCGGGGTGCCCGCCCTTGGTGATGAGGAAGACGCGGTCCCGCGCGCCGCGCGCGGCCATCCACTGCCCCAGGGCGCGCTCGCTGGCGCCCCCGCCGTACGCATGGGCCGTGTCCATGGCCGTGCCCCCGGCCGCGAAGAACGCATCCAACAGGGTCTCGGCCTGCTCCATGCGGTCGGGGTGCAGGGGTCCGCAACCCAGGATCAGGCGCGACAAGGGCTTCTCGACTCCAGCCACACGGCCGTAGCGCATCGGCATGGCGGCCATCCCTTCTGTGGGGCCATCCGAGGAAGCGGCGGTGATCGTCCCGCCGAGGCAGCGGCCAAGGCGCAAGCAGGCCGCCGCACGCGCGGCGGCGCCGGACGGGGTTCGCCCGGGCCGCCCCCGCCCGGACCGGCGGCAGCGCCCCGCCCCGTATGGCCCGGCGGGAACGCGGGAGCCCTACGCCGCCTGGGGAGCCGCCGGCGCCCCAGGTGCTCCGCGCGCGGCTACGGCACACGCCTTCCGCTGCCATGCCCCCATCTCGCGGCGTCTCGCGCCTCCGCGCAGACGCAACAGGCTCGCCGCACGCCGCCGGTACGGCCGCGGCGCCGGCTTCCCGCCCCGCCGGCCCTGCACTTCCAGGGCCACTTGCAGCCGCCTGGATCAGGCAATCAGACGCGCAGCAGCCCGGCGGCTCCGAGCGTCCGCCGCAGCGTGTCGCGCTCGGCCGGGCCCACCGCCGCCTGGGGCTGCGCCGGCAGGCCGCCCCGCCGGCCCTGCAGCTCCAGGGCCACCTTCAGCCGCGCGGGCATGTTGGGCCCCTCCAGGGCGCGCCAGAGGGCAAGCAGCGTAGCGTGCAGCCGGCGCGCATCGTCCAGCCGTCCCGCCCGCACGGCGTCCCAGAGCGCAACTGCCTGGGCGGGGGCGGCTGTCAGGACCGCGGCGATGGCTCCCTGCGCCCCGAGGACGAAGGATGGCAGGAGGAGGTCGTCCACCGCACTGAGGACGGCGTGGTGGGGATCCACCGCAGCGAGCAGGTCGGCCAGCTTGTGCATGTCGCCGCCGCTCTGCTTGACCCCGGCCACGGCCGGCACCTCGGCGAAGAGACGCAGCAGGACGGCCGGCTCGATCGCGGCCCACGGGATCACGTTGTACACATAGACAGGAAGCCCGGTCGCCGCGCCGATGGTGCGGTAGTACACGATGGTCGCGTCGCCGTCCGGCGCGAACAGGTAGTGCACGGGGGTCACCTGCAGCGCGTCCACCCCGGCCGCGCGCAGGCCCTGCGCGCAGCGCACCGCCGTGCGGGTGGAGTTGCGGATGACGCCCCCCAGCACCGGCACGCGGCCGCGGACCGCGGCCACGACCACGCGGGCGACCTCGGCCACTTCCTCGTCCGAGAGCGCGTGGCCCTCCCCCGTCGATCCCGTGACGCAGAGCCCGTGGACCCCCCGGTCGAGCAGATACTCCACCTCGCCGGCTAAGGCGGCCCGATCGATCGCGCCATCGGCGGAAAGCGGTGTCACCATCGGCGGCACGATGCCGGTCACCAAGCGATCCATATCCCCCGCCCCCTTGCTCCTTGGACCGGGCGTGGACCGTCCCCGATCGGCGTGGTGCCTCCTCCGTCCGCCGTCAGCTCGCAGCGCACGGCCCGCCCCGCCTGGCCCCCGGCATCCGCCGCGTACGTCAACAAGCAGCTGGTCCACCTCGGCCGGACACCGCCAATCGGGGGCATCCCGCCCGCGGAGCGCGGCCCATTCCGCCACGGTACGCGACCCCACCCACAATCCACCCCGTTGGGCCACTGCGTGCCCTCCCGCTTGACCGGCCCCATCCCTACCAGGCTACCATGGCGCGAAGGTTCGCGCGCGTGGCCCCGCGCGAGTTCAGGGGGAGCAGTGGCGGAGACGACACCCGTGACCGACGCCCGGTGTGCCAACATGCTCCGGCAGCAGATGCTGGACGCCACGGATGTCGGAACGTGCCGTTTGCCCCCCGCCGGAAGTGCCCGCTCGCTCGGCAGACGGGCGCACGCCCCCCACCGTGTGGCTCACAAATGGCCACAGCGCTCGCTAATCGTCACCCAATGCCGCCGTGAACGCCTCGATGGTGCAACGCCCGCCCGCTCGACAGCCAGACCCACGGCCGCGCCGTCGCGCACGTCAGCGGGCAGGGCCAGAGCGCGCCGCCCGCTGGCCGCGGCCACCTCGGCCGCCGTTTCGCGCAGGCGCGCTTCCCCGCGCGCCACCAGGGCCACGTCCATGCCTTCGGCCGCCAGCGCGTGTGCCACCGCGCGCCCGAAACCGTTGGAGGCACCCGTGATCAGCGCAACCTTGCCCCGAAGACCCAGGTCCATGTCTCCCGCCCCCTTTCGCCCAAAGCGCATCGGCACGGCCCGTCTCCCACCGGAGCGGCGCCCGGCGCTGCGGCTTTCCGCCGCCCGGCCAGCCAGTTGACCGACGAGGAGGCACGTACGGCGGTCGGACTCGCGCCTACCGCCCCCGCCGTACCCCGTACCTGGCAGGCGACTTGCTCCGGCGCGCGCGGCGGCGGGACGGGGCCCAGCGCGACACCCGGTACGCCGGCACACCGCACACCACGCCGTCCGTTCCCCACGGCCAGCGCCGCCCGCGAGCGCCCGCTACGCCTGGGCGGAACGGAGTCAACCGGCGCTCGCCAGTTCACGCCCTACCCGCCTACCCCCCGCGCGGGGGACCCACCGCCGCCCAGCAACCCCCGCAGCAGGGCGATCGAGCCCCGCGCCGCCTCCACCATGCTGACGGTCGCGCCCGTATCCTTGCGGTGCCATAGCTCCATGCCGAGCCAACCCTCGTATCCCGCCGACGCCAACGCCTCCCACAGGGCCGGCATGGACAAGTCGCCCGTGGCCAGGTCTGCGGTCGGCACCGGCCCCCGCTGGTTGCGCAGGTGCAGCGCGTATACGCGAGTGCCGTACCGCCGGATCCAGTCCAACGGGTCACAGCGCGCCGTGTGCGCCCACCCGGTGTCGACGCAGAGGCCGACCTCGGGGGCCGCGCATTCGATCACGGACCGCAGATCCGCCACCGCCCGCGCGTGCTCGTCCGCGTGGTTGTGGAAACAGACGCGCAGCCCCAGAGGCGCCACCAGCGCCGCGATGCGACTGAGGTTGTCCCCCTGCTGGCTGATCTCGTCCGCCGTCTTGGGCAGGGCCTTCCCCCACCCGCCTTTGGGGTCCGCGTTCACCAACAGGTCCACCCCGCCTGTTTCCGCCAACCGCCGCGCGCGAGGCAAGACGCGTTCCTCGACGCCCACCTCTTCCCACGGCAGGTGCAACGGCGCCCCCACGTACACGGCCGATACCTTCAGCCCCGCCGCACGCAGCAGAGGCTGCACCTCAGGCGTCGGGTCGAGTTCGACCGCATCGAGACCCGCCGCCGCGCAGTCCCGCAGCACGGCGCCCACGTCAGCGGCGAGCCCGTCCAAGGCCCGCCGCTGGGTCCAACCGTACAGCCCGCTGGAGATCCCCCGCACACGCAGCGCCACCCGTCCCCGCCCTCCTCCTGCCGAGCCGTTGACCGGGACGCCGCCGGGAGAGGGGACGTTGGAGGCGCCACCCCGTCGCGTCGCCTGCCGGTACACGACAAGGGCGGTGTTCCGCCCCGGCGGCGCCATCCCCCCGCTCCCGGTCATCCTTGGGCCCCACGCCCCGGCTCCATCACCTCGGCCCGCTCTACGGCGCGTCCCTCGCGACTGGACCGCACCGCCGCGGTCGTCATCGCGATGGTGTTCAGGTTGTCGCGGGGGGTCACCGCCGGCGGGCGCCCGTGCGCGACGGCGGCCATCAGGTCGCCGATCGGCCCCTGGAAGGCGTCGGGGAACCAGGCACCGCCCAACGGGAAGTCGTGCACCGTGCCCGGGTCGTCCGCCCGCGCCAAGCGCACCGTGCTCTGGTCGGCCCAGACGCTACCCTCGCTGCCGTCGATCCACCACGTGTAGCTATGGGCCCGGCGCGCCCGCACGATATTGTTGAATTGCAAGCTGCCCATGAGCCCGTCGCGCCCGCCGGGCGGACCGAACTCGACGTTGACGGAGTAGATCAGCGGGTCCACGGCGAGCTGGTCCGCCAGCATGGCGGTGGTGCAGTGCAGCCGGACCCACTCGCGCTCGCCCGCGGCCGGGGATGCCGCGAAGTAGCGGCAGAGGTCGAGGTAGTGCACGCCGTGGTCGGCGATGTTGAAGTTCGCCAGGGTGCGCGTCCACGAGTCGGGCTGGTCCTGGAACGAGCGGTACACGTGCTGGATGCTGTAGACGCGCCCCACGGCGCCCCGGTCGATGAGCACCCGCAGCGCGCGATGCGCGGGCGCCCAGCGCGCCTGCTGGTTCACCGCCAGGACGATGCCGGCGCGCTCGGCCTCGGCGACGAGTTCGCGCGCCGAGTCGATGTCCATGTGCAGCGGCTTCTGGGACAGGACGGGGCGCGGGGCGCGCGCCACCTCGCGCAGAACGGCCAAGCGCGCGGCGGGATGCAGGGCCATGTCGAGCACCGCGACGTCGTCCCGTGCCAACAGCGCCCGCACGTCGCCGGTCCAGAACGGGATGTCCCAGCGCTCCGCGGTGCGGCGCGCCGCCTCCAGGTCCACGTCGCAGCAGGCGGCCACCCGGTAGCCGGCCTTGCGGTAGGCAGGGAGATGCGCACCGTTGGCGATCCCCCCGCAACCGATGAGCCCGACGCCGAACCGGGCCACGTCGACATCGCGGGGCGGTCCGGGCAGGTAGTCCTCGGGGACCAGGGTCCAGGTCATGCGCGGGCGCCTCCCTAACTCCTCCCCGCTCGCGATGGGTCCTACTCCGGCGGCTCGCCGATGCCTGCAACGATCGCTCTTTTCTGGGTCTCCTAACCCAGGGTCCAGTCGCGGACGGTCAAGACGTCGCCGGGAACCGGGGCGCGGGGGAACGCGCCCCGGCAAACGGCAGCACTGTCACGGGGACCAGCATCGCGGCCAACAGGCAGGCACCGGCGGGCACGCCGAAGCGTGGCGAAGCCGAACGCCGCGGGCAGGACGAGGCCGCCCACGCCGCTGGCCGCGACCATGACGGAGGTGAGGAGCATGGACCCGCCGTGGCGCACCTGAGCCTGTGCCACCAACGAGGGGTAGGTGCCCGAGAACGCGAGGCCGCACACCACGGACGTGGCCAGCGCCAGGCCGCGTCCGTGGGCCAACAGGGCCAGGAGCAACGCGGGAACACCGACGGCCGCCCCGGGCGCGATCAGCAGGGAGAGCGGGAAGATCCGCGTCAGGAATCCTACTCCGAGACGCCCGGTGCCCAAGGCCAGCCAGAAGCTCGACAGATCCACGGCCGCCCACAGCGGGCCGGCGCCGTCCGGCCACCGCCACCGGAGGCTCCGCTCCCTGAAACAGGGCGGCGTGTTGATCCAGGTAGGGGTACACGCATGGAAGCGCCAAAAGCGGGTTGAACGGGTGAGGGTCGAGCCGGGTGGGCCCGGTGTCTCACTCGTAGGGCATGCTGCCTCCCGGTAGCGTCGCGGCCGGGGCCGACGGCGGATCCTTTGGCATGTTTGGCAGCGGCCGGGGCGGCGATGGCCTTCGCGCGGGCCTTGCGGGCGGGCTCGCGGCGCAGGGCGGCACAGAGTCCCCGCAGAACACCAAGGCACGAGTCTGCGCGCCTGGGCGGCGGCCTGCCGCGGCGCCCCAGGGCCCCTGCGGCAGGCGGCAGGAGAGGCGCATGGGTGGCGCGGAACGGATGGCCGCTTGAACACCTGACGCGCGCCCGAGGAGTGAGGACGGTGGATGGCCCGCGGCGGGCCGCAGAGGCGACGGGTCCCGGTGCGGACGCGACGGACAACTCTGGACTGGCCGAAGTGGCAGACGCTCTCCACCGTCTCGGCCGCCTCGTGGCGCCGGCACGGCCGGTCGTGGGGGTCTGCGCCATCGGCCTGCACGCCTACTGGGCGCAGTTCCCGGGCCTGCGGGAGCGGCTGCTCGGCTACGCCCACGCCGTGGTGGACCGGCTGTCCGCCATGGCCGAGGTGGTGGACGCCGGGATGGTGGACACGGAGGGCGCCGGGCGGCAGGCGGGCGACCAGTTCGCGCGAGCCGGCGTCGACCTGACCATCGTGCACGCGGCCACCTACGCCGCCTCCGCCCAGGTGCTGCCCGTCGTGCAGCGGGCCGGCGCGCCGGTCCTGGTCCTCAACCTCCAACCCGCAGCGCGGCTGGATTACGAGCACGCGGACACGGCGGAGTGGCTGGCCCACTGCAGCGCCTGCTGCGTACCGGAGATCGCCGGTGCCCTGGCGCGCTGCGGCGTGCCCTTCCGGGTGGTCTCCGGCACACTGGCCGGACCGCACTCTGAGCCGGCGTGGGCCGAGATCCAGGGCTGGTGCCAGGCCGCGGGCGTGCGCCGCTCCCTGCGCGACGCGCGGATCGGCTTCCTGGGCCACACCTACCCTGGCATGCTGGACATGTACACGGACTTCACGCAGCACCACCGGCTTGGTTTGCACGTGGATGTCCTCGAGATGGAAGACCTCGCCGCGGAGGTCGAGGCGGTCCGGCCGGACGAGGCGGAGGCGGTGCTGACGCTGACCCATCGCATGTTCCAGGTGGACGCCAGCGTCGTCCCGGACGAGTTGGGCTGGGCCGCGCGCGTCGCGGCCGGGATGGAGCGGCTCGTCCGCGCCCACGAATTGACCGGGCTGGCGTACTACTACCGCGGCCGGGGGCCGAGCGAAGACCTGGGGGCAGCCCTGATCCTCGGGGGCTCGCTGCTCACGGCCCGCGGCGTACCCTGCGCCGGGGAAGGCGACCTCAAGAACTGCGTGGCCATGATGGTCCTGGACCGACTCGCGTGCGGCGGCAGCTACACGGAGATCTACGCCATGGACTTGGCGGAAGGCTTTGTCCTGATGGGGCACGACGGACCAGGACATCTCGCCATCTCCCGGCGCCGCCCTGTGCTGCGCGGGCTCGGGCTATACCACGGCAAGGCCGGCCGCGGGGTGTCGGTCGAATTCAGCGTCCGCACCGGGCCGGTGACGATCCTCTGCCTGACGCAGACGGCCGACGGGCGTTTCCGCTTCATCGTGGCAGAGGGGCGGTCCCGGCCGGGCCCGGTCCTGCGCATCGGCAACACCAACAGCCGCATCCACTTCCCGCTGGAGCCCGCCGACTTCATGAGCGCCTGGTGCGCCCACGGCCCGACCCACCACGTGGCCCTGGCGGTAGGGCACGTCGCCGGCGAGATCGGCAAGGTGGGGGACATCCTCGGGATCGAAACCGTGCGGGTGTGACCGCGTAGCGCAACGCCGCGCCACCGCCGAGGCCGGGTGTGGTGCTACTGACCACGCGGAATGAGACCGAACAGCGGCCCCGTTGCTCACGCTATTGGAGAGGGCCCGGCGGCTTGCGAAGCCCTGGCGGGGGACTGCTGCGCCGCCGTAGGCTGTCTCGCCGCGCGGCATGCCGCTCAACGGCCATGCCGCTGCCGCCACCCGGCCACGCTGGGGTTCAGCCCAAGCCCAGGGCAGAGAGAGGGCCGTGCGTACTCGGCTCCGGGCGCAGGGACATGGGCGTGCCGAGCCACCGCGGCACCCCACCACCACGGAAACCCACGCCGGATCCAGGCCCGCCGCGAGAGTAGCGCCAGAGGTCCTCCAGCACGTCCCACATGGGCCGGCCGCCGTGGTCCCTCGCGGGGGCCAGCGCCAACGCCAGAGCGTCGTCGCTGCTCACGCCCGCGGGCGCCTGCGCGCGGAGGCGCGCCAGGGCGGCGCGGCCGTCCAGGGAGGCCACGCGCCGCAACGTCAACCACTGGCGGCGGGCGTCGCGGGCCGCGCCGGGAGCCCGAGGGCGCGCGAGACCTCGCCCGCCGCCCCCCGCACGAGGCCCCGCAACAGATCCTGGCCGTGGGCGCTGCAGGCCGCCGGCTACAGCGGCTGCCTGAGCGCCTGCGTCTTCTCCCACGCGGACAACCCGGGCGGCGCCCTGGCCTTCACCGGCTACAGCGGCTGCCTGAGCGCCTGCGTCTTCTCCCACGCGGACAACCCGGGCGGCGCCCTGGCCTTCACCCGCGCACGGATGGAGGAATGGCTGCAGGGCCGGTTCGCGCCGGGGCACCGGCTCGCGCCAGATCCGGGCGCTCCGGCGTGAGCCGCCTGCCACTGGGCCGAGGGGCACAGGCCCCCCCGCCCCGGCAGCGCCGCCAGCGCATGGTTGGCAAAGGGGCCGAAGGGTGCCCCCGCGCGCCCGGCCCCCGACCCGCGCCCGGGCGGGACCGCCGGGCCTGCACCAGCCGCCGCCCGGGGCCCGGTGCACCACCGCGCCCCCGATCGCGCCGGCCCCGGTCAAACCGGCACGGCGTCCTGCACCGCCCGTGTCGGCAAGGCTCCCGCAGGCGGCGGCACGGCTCGATGCCAGGCGCCGCTGGCGCTGCCCTCCCCGCCGCTCTGAGCCGCTCCCGGTGAAGAGCAGGCACTATTTCCCACTCCCGCCGAGGCACCGACCAAGGCGCAAGCAGGCCGCCGCCCAGCCGGCGGCGCCGGGCGGGGTTCCCCCCTACCCGCCCTTGGCCATCTCGAGCAGTTGGCTCACCGTCACGAACTGATACCCCTCCGCCTTGAGCACGGGCAGGAACAGGCGCAAGGCCTCCACGGTGTGCAGCTGGTTGCCGCCGCCGTCATGGAGGATGACGATGCTACCGGGCTTGACCTCCCGCTCCACCTGCGTGGCGATCCCCTGCGCCGTGCGCCGGTCCTGGTAATCATGCGTGTCCACACTCCAGTAAACAACCGTATACCCCATGTCCGCCAGGGTGCGCAGGGCGGTTGCGTCGCCCCGTCCCCGGGGCAACCGGTAGAGCGTGGGCCGCTGTCCCGTGATGGCCGTGATCTCCTGTTCGACCGGCCGCACATCGGCCTCGATCGCCGTCGGGTCCATGCCGACGAGCAGCGCGTGGCGGAAGCCGTGGTTGCCCAGTTCCATCCCGGCGTCCGCCTCCTGCTTGGCGATTTGCGGGTAGCGGCTAAGCTCCAGCCCGACGAGAAAGAAGGTCGCCCGAGCCCCGTATTGTTGCAGCACGTTGAGGATCCGCGGCGTCCACTCCGGACTCGGCCCGTCGTCGAAGGTGAGAGCCACTGCCTTCACGGGCACGGGCACCGAGCGCACCGAGCGCACCGGACGCGGCCCGGCCCCGGGCGCCAGCGCCCCGCCAACCCCCGTGCCCACCAGGAATACCGCCAGCAGCGTGGCCAGCCCGAGCCCGTACATCCCCCATGCGGTTCGCCTGCGCATCGCGCCCCACACCCCGCCATCCCTCCTCGGACGTCTCGCCACGTTGCCAGCGCAGCCCTCAGTCCGCCCGCGCGGGGCCTATCCGCACCGTGGAGCACCCCTGGCCTATACCCTCCCCACGACCGGAAGCGGCGGGGCCCCACCGTCCATTCCCGGAGCAGCGGAGCGGCAGACGGACCCCCACCGCCCCGTACCACGGCGGAACGTCGAGCGCGCGCCCTTCCCGCATCGGCCTCCGCCCTCCCCCGGCCGTCCGCACCGCCGGGGCGGGCCTCCGCGCCCCGCGCGGCCCCCGGTAGGCCCGGCGCATCGCCTCAACGGAAACCACCGGGACCCCAAAGCCCGATCGCCCACCGCGCGGCGCACCTACGCCGGGCTGAACGCGCGCGACGCGACGCGGCCCCGTGGCCCCTCCCCGCCCCCGCCCGAATCCAGGGGCCGCCCCCTAGAGCCCCAGCCAGCCGCCTGGCAGGCGGATCCGGCCGCGCAGGGCCACACAGGCCACAGCGAAGGCCAGGGCGTAAGCCAACGCCCCCGCGGACGCCGCCAGCCCGACGCGCAGCGCCAGCGCCCCCGCGGGAACGGCCGCCCACGCCGCCTGCGCGCCCAGCCACTGGGCCACCAGCGCCGGCCCGCTGCTGACGGCTGCCAGCCCCCAGGGTGGGCGGCAGCCGGTGATGCGTTGGACCGCCTGCAGGTTGAGCCCCGTGCTGAGCGCCGAACCGGCCATGGCGCCGAATGCGGCGCCCCGCACGCCCATGCCGTGGCTGCCTGTCAGCAGCAGGACCAGAGCGGTCTTGACCACGGCACCGGCGACGACGCCCGGCACCAGGACCGCCGGACGGCCCACCGCGTTGGCCAGGGCGGAGGCCACGTAGGAGAGGCCCAGCGTGGTACCCATCACTGAGAGGACCCCGAGCGGCGCCGCGGCCTGGGCGTTGCGGTAAAGCAGGACGCAGACGGGTTGGGCCATCTGCCACAAGCCCAGCGCAAGGGGCAGGGAGGCGGCGAGCACCCAGAAATACGCGGCCTCGCCCCGGCGGCGCACGCCCGCGCGGTCGCCGCGTGCCCAGTCGGCCGAGGCCGCCGGGACGAAGGCCGTGGCCACCGCGCCGAAGAGAACGGTGGGTCCGGTGGCCAACGGCATAGCCATGCCGTTGAGTTCACCCAGGGCGGCCGTGGCGGCGTAGGCCGAAAACCCACCTGCCTCCCGCAGGCGGCGCGCGACCAGGGCCGCGTCCACCGCCGTGGCCAACGAAGCGATCACCCCAGAGGCCCAGTTCGGCAGGCCGCCCTGGACCAGAAGGACCTCCGCTGAACCGGGGACGGGGGCTGGGGCGGTCATCGCCTCCCGCGCTTGCCGCGGCCCCCTTCCCGGTCCTGGGAACCCGCGATCCGGTGCGTCCACCGCCTGCCGGAACGCGCGGCCCGGGGCGGCACCCCCCGCCGGGCGGGCGCCACCCGGCACAGGCACGACCGCATCCGCGGTCAAGGCGACGGCCGCACCCGCCACCGAACCGACGGCCGGCGACCAGGCGACGGCGGTCGCCGCGGACGGCGCCAGTGGGCCCGCCTCGCCCGGCAACCCGGCGAAGCGCGCCGCGGCGAAGAGCGCCGCCGCCACCCGGCCAACCTGCTCCAGGACCACGACGACGGCCGACGCGGCCACGCGCCCGCTGCCCTGCAGCCAGGCCTTCTCCCCCGAGAGGTAGATGGCCAGCAGGATCGCCGGGGCCACCGCCCGCAGCGGGCCGGCGGCGTGGGGGTTGCCGAGCAACCGCGCCAGGCGCGGGGCCGTGACGGCCACAAGCACGCTGCCCGCGAGCCCGGAGAGGAGCAGCAGCCTCCGGCTGGCCGCCCGCAGGCGCCGCGCCCCAGCCGCATCGCCGCGCCCGAGCGCCCCGGCGACCAGGGCCGAGGTCGCCACCGGCAGGCCCATACCGCACACGCTGAGCGCCGCCCCGAGCACGGGGGCCGCCAGTTCGTAGAGGCCGACGGCTTCGGCGCCGAGCCACCGGGCCACCAGCACGCGGTACACGGCAGACAGAACCTTGGCCAGCAGTCCTGCCGCCGCCAGCGCCGCGGCGCCGCGCACCACGCTCCGGGCGCCCCCAGCCCGCACGCTGTCCCCCCTCCCCCGCAGAGAGAAAAGCGCCCCTCCGGGCGCGGCCGGAGCACTGTGCCGGCCGGCACGGGCGAGTCGCTCGGCTCCCGCATTCCTACGGCCCGCCCCCGCGGGCTATCCCCGGCATCACGCACCGCACACGGTCGAAGATGCCCGCCCGGGCACGCCGCCACGGGGTTCGGACCGGCCGCGCGGGCCAGGCCGCCCGCGCCGACGCCACGCGGCCTGGGCCCGCGCGTGACGGTTTTGTAATGCAGCGGTGGTAGGGTTTGAACCCGTCGCCTGCGTACGTGAGCCGGGACGGCAGCCACGCAGGCCCGCGGGCCAGGGGGAACCACGTTGCATCACGGAACCTTCCGTCGGATCCGAGCGGCTCTGGCTGCGTGGGCAGCCCTCGGGCTCCTGGCATCCGCCCCCGCGGCCGTCGCCGCGACGTCGTCTGGAGCAGCGGCGCCAGCCCATGCCGCTACTGCCGCGGCACCAACGGCATCGACCACCGCCAGCGGCTCGTTGGGGTCCGCGGCAGGGTCGTCCTCCGCCGCGGGCGCTCCGTCGTCGGCCGGAACATCCACGGTCCCCAGAGCGAGCGCATCGACGGCGGGGACCGCGTCCTCCAGCGCCTCCGCGGCATCGACGCCGCCGCCGGACGTTCCTGCCCTGCCGTTGGGGACGCCGCCAGCGGGGCAGAACCAGTTCACCGACGTGGCCGGGTCCTGGGCCGCCGGCTACATCGACGAACTGCAACAGGCCGGGGTCGTCACGGTACCGGCCGACCGGCTGTTCCATCCCAACCGGCCGGTGACCCGCCTGAGCTTCGCGCTGTGGATCAGCCGCGCCCTGGAACTGCCGGCCGCCAAGGCGGGCAGCGTGCGCCCCTTCAAAGACGAGTCCACCATTCCCGCCGCGGATCGGAGCGCCGTCGCCGCCGCCGTGGCAGCGGGCCTCATCCAGGGCTACGCCAACGGCGACTTCGGCCCGAGCGCGCCCATCAACCGCGCCGCCATCACCACCATCTTCGGCAGGGCACTGGAAGCAAAGGGCCAGACCCCGGACGCCCGCTACTTCCAGATCTGGGCCGACGGCGCGCAGATCCCGTCCTGGGCGCTACCGGCGACCGTCGTCATGAAGGATCACCTGATCTACGGTGAACCGTGCAGCCCGGAGCCCTGCTTCGCGCCGACGGCGTCCGCCACGCGCGCCGAGGCGGCCGCCCTCATCGTGCGCTTTATGCAGTACACCTCGCAGACCTATCCGCAGGCACCCCTGCCGCCCCCGCCGACCCCGGTGACGGCGCCCGGCTTCGCGCTGGAGGCCTGGTACAGCGACAGTAGCGAGGCCTACACGCAGTTGCAGCAGGACGGGGGCAGCGCCCTGACCGCCCTGATCTACGGCGGCTACACCATCGCCAGCGGCGGCACACTCGTGGGCTTCAACAGCCCACGCACCCTGACCTGGGCACGAGGGCACCCCGCAGTACCCCTGTGGGTCATGGTGCAGGCCGAGTCGTTGGGCTTCCTGGTCAACCCCACGGAACAGCAGTCCCTGCTGCAGTCCATCGTGTCCATGGTGCAGCAGGCGGGGTACGCGGGGGTGAACTTCGACGTGGAGGGCGTGCCCGGCGCTGAGCGCCACGCCTTCAGCACGTTCATCGCCACCGCGGCCTCCGACCTCCACGCCATCGGCGTCAAGCTCTCCGTCGACGTGCCCACCGAGACGGCCAGCGACCTGGGGCAGCCGTGGGATGCCGCCTACAACTACGCCTCGCTCGGCCAGTCCGCCGACCAGGTGATCATGATGGCCTACGACTACCACTACGCCGGCGGTACCCCGGGCCCGATCTCGCCGATCAGCTGGGAGCGCGCAGCCATCTCCTACGCCAAGAGCGTCATGCCCGCGAGCAAGGTGATCCTCGGGCTGCCGCTCTACGGGTACGTCTGGAACACCAGCACCGACGCGGGCACGGCCTATTGGGAATCCGGTATGTACAACACGGCGCAGACCAACCAGGCGCCGGTGATCCAGGACCCGGCCTCCGACGAATCCACCTTTGCCTATACCTCCGGCGCCTCCACCTACGTCGGGTGGTTCGTCAACGGCCAGGAGGCCTCGAACCGCCTGGCCATGGCCCACCAGATGGGGATCGGCGGCGTCTGCGTGTGGCGGATGGACTACAGCGCCCCCGACTGGTGGCCCGTGTTCCAGCAGGCCCTGAGCCAGTGGCGGTAGGGGCTGGGCGCCCGGCCGCGGGTCCGCGCCCACGGGTGCGGGGGGAGCCGCCCGCCCACCGCAGACCGCGTCTCCCGGGCCGGAGTGGTACGGGGAGGCCGCGCCCACCGGCGACCGGGGCCCTTCCCGGGCCGGAACCGGTGCGGGAAGACCGGGACACCGCCGCCCGTGCCCGCCTACCCGCGCGGCGCGGCACCCCCGTGGCCCGAGACGGCGGGCGCACTGCCCCCGGCCAGCGACCAGAGGGCCCACACCCCAAGCAACGCGCCGAAGATACAGCCGAGCAACGTATACTCGCCAGCCAGGGGACCAGCGAAGAGGAGGCGCAGTACGACGGCGCCGACTAGGCCGCCGACCACGCCCCCAGTAACGACGACGATGGGTCGGGCGGAACCGAGACCGCGGGCGAACAAGCAGCCCACCACGGCGGAAATGAGCAACGCAGCGATCCACGTGAAGGCCGTGTCCATTCCCTCCTATCGAGCCACTGTTCCTGGAGGCGCGGACACGGTGGACGGCGGCCGACGCTCATCCGCCCACCCCGGTCCAACAGCCCTGCTGACGACCGGCGCCGGGGAATCGCCCCGCCGCTTGCTCCATCGATGCGCGGCTGCGGCCCGGGTCGCTCCGGGGGATCCGCCCACGCACGCCTCCCGCGGTAGAATACGCTCCAGGTCGGTCCACACCTTCCCCGAGTGACCCTTATCAGCACCCCCTGTTGGGTCCGGCATCGTGGTCGACCGCCACCTCTCCGGCCGGTAGGCACCCCATCGGGCCCACCCCGCGGCTCCAGGCCTGGAGGCTGCTGGATCCGTCTGCAGGGCGTCCGCCGGCGGCACGCCCCGGGAGACCGGCGTGGCGTGGGGTTGCGCACCCGCGGTCGGGCCCGGGGCCGCCCGCGCCGGCATCGGCGGCGCAGGCGGCCGTGCTGGGAAGGCGCGGCAAACAGCCCGCTCGTCTGCGGCAGCCACAACCTGTGGGGCCGTTGGCGACATGGACGACACCAGCAGTGCGATGACGACGCGATGCGGGGCCGCCTGCTCGTCCGAGGCCCGTGACCGTGCGACGTGGGCCTGGGCCCCCGACGGCACCGGGTGGCCACCCCGCCGCCGCAGCCGCGGGCAGGCCGTCCCAGCCACGAGAGCGGTAGCGACCGGAGCAGGCAGCGACGCCGGCCGCAGCACGCGGCGGGCGCCGCTGCGGGAATCCCTGCGGCGCCGCGCGGGCGACAGGGAGCGGCACCCCGGCAGGGAGGCCGTATGGCCGAGGCCTCCCGTCGCCAGCGCACCGACCCGGGCAGGCCCAGCACGTGCCGGGAAGAATGACCCAACGGGACGAGGCACGGCAGCCCGTCCGCGGGGAAACTCTCGACGGTTAGCCATCGTAGAGGTGTCGCGAACGCGCAGACGCGCCCTGGGGGGGCGTGTCTGCGGCAAGGGGCACACCGATAAGGAGGCGGCCTTCCTGGCAGCGGCATGGGAGCGGGTCCAAGCGCTGTGGGCGGAGTGCAGCGACATCCAGCGTGCGGCGGCGGTGCTGGAGTGGGACCAACTGGTCAACATGCCCGCGGGGGGTGCCGAGGCCCGTGGGACGCAACTCGCTACCCTGCGCCGCCTCGCGCACGCGCGCCTGACCTCCGGCGCGATGGCCGAGGCCCTTGCCGACGCCGCCTCCGATGCGGCGGCCGATCCCGCGTGGCTGCGTGCGGCCCACCGGCTGCACGACCGCGAGGCAACCGTACCCGCGGAACTGGTCGAGGAGCGCAGCCGCGCCGGCACCGCCGGCTACATGGCCTGGGCCGAGGCGCGCGCCCAGCGGTCCTTCGCCGTCTTCGCCCCCGCCCTGCAGCGCGTGCTGGACCTGACCCGGCGCTACGCCGACGCCGTCGGCTGGACGGGGCAGCGCTACGATGCCCTGCTGTCCGGGCACGAACCGGGTATCGATGCCGCCCGGGTGCGCGCCATCTTCGCGGAGTTGACCGCGACCATTGTGCCCCTGGTCGCGGCCATCGCTGAGCGCCCGCCCCTGTCGCGGCAGCCGTTCCTGCAGGCGCTGCCCCGCGACGGGCAACTCGCGGCGGGGATCGACGCCATTGCGGCCTTCGGTTATGACTTCGCACGCGGGCGGCAGGACTTCTCCATCCACCCGTTCTCCACGTCCTTCGGACCCGGGGACTGCCGCATCACGACACGGGTGCAGGATGACGACTTCGCCGTCGGCTTCTTCGCCACGCTGCACGAAGCAGGCCACGCCCTCTACGAGCAGGGCCTCCCCGCCGCCGCCAGCCGCGGGGCACTCGGCGAGGCCTGCTCTACGGGCGTGCACGAGTCGCAATCCCGGCTCTGGGAGAACGCCGTCGGGCGCAGCTTGGCCTTCTGGGAATGGTTCATGCCGCGACTGCGCGGCCACCTGCCCGGGCGGTTCGACGCTTACGGCGCCGCCGACCTCTACCGGGCGGCCAACGTGGTGCGGCCCTCTGCCATCCGTGTAGAGGCGGACGAGGTCACCTACAACCTGCACGTGGCGTTGCGCTTCGACCTGGAACAGCGCCTGCTGTCCGGTGACCTGCCGGTGGCCGACCTGCCGGCCGCCTGGAACGCGGGCATGGAGCATTTGCTCGGTGTGCGGCCGGTCGACGACCTCGAGGGAGTCCTGCAGGACGTCCACTGGTCCGACGGGGGGCTCGGCTACTTCCCGAGCTACACGCTGGGCAACGTCTTGTCCGCGCAGTGGATGGAGCAAGCGGCGGCGGAGTTGGGCGACCTGCCGGGGATGATCCGCCGCGGGGGGTTCGGCCCGTTGCTGGGGTTCCTGCACACGCGCATCCACCAACGCGGAGCAGGGCCGACGCCGGACGAACTCGCCGCGGAAGTGACCGGGCGGCCGATCGACACCGCCCCATACCTACGCTACCTGCGGGAGAAGTACGGGGCACTGTACGGGCTATGAGCAGCCCGCGGATGCACGCAAGGTGTGCTCCGTCGCCGGGCCGGCCGCGCGCCTCAGGGGGATACCTGTTCGGTGAGGTGCAGCGCGATCGCAACATCCCACAGGTCGGCGGCGTCCTTGCGGCGAGCGTGGACCCCGCCTGGCGGCCTTGCGCGCACCGCACCCGCGGCTCACCCGGGGTGCGGGCGAACCCGCGACGCGGCGGGTGGCTGGTCCCGGTGCTGACAGCGTAGGCAGGCCGGCGCGGCGGCCATCGGTGCCCGGCAGAGGGAGCCGTACTACGTCGCATAGCGACCCCGTCACCCTGGGCGTCGTCGGGCTCCCCTCTGTGGTGATCGTACCACCCGACTGTCGCAAAAGTCGGCCGGGCCGCATGGTCCGGGCCCAGGCCAAGCAGGCAGTCCGCCGCGAACGGGCAGTGACCCGCGCGATCCGTGCTATCCCCGCGACCGTGGATCCAGGATCGGGCATCGTCGCCGACCACAAGCCGCGACGGCCCCCCGGCCCCCGGGTGACGGGGGCGCCGCCGCGCGCCCTCAGAACAGAACCTGCGCCTCGTCGCGATCCAACCGCGCGGCGCAGCGGTGAAACTTTTCCACTAGCACCGGGTCCTCGCGGGCGGCGGCGCGCAACTGCCGCAGGAGGTCAATGGCGCGCCGCACCGCGCCGATGAAGTCGCCGTCCTGAATGCTGGTATGGCGTACCAGCGTGGCGAACGGCACCCCGCGGCTCCAGGCGTGGACCAGCGGACTGACCACCGGGTCGAAGCGGACCGCCGCGCCTTGGGCGCGCAACCGGCGCGCGGTCCGCTCCACCTCGCGGCTCGCGCCGGGCTGCGGCAGCCCGTAGCACGTGTCGTCGTGGCGCGCATCGTAGTCCACCGCCGCCAGGACCGCGCCGATGGTGTCCTCGTCCTCCCGGTGAAAGAAACCGTCAAAGATCAGTTCGGTCAGGAGCAGCGGCTCGACATGCAGGTGCCGTGCCACCTCGCCGCGGGGCAGCAGCCGGTCGCCCCCGTCCACGTAACCCAGCCCCTGCAGCAAGGACAGCACGCGGTCCAACTCCTCGCGGTACTGGTCGGCACCGCCCTCGCGCTCCACCTCCGCTTCCGCGGCGGCGATGCGTTCGCGCAACCGACCATAGGGGGCCGTCAGCGGCTCGCACGCGGCGGGCTGCTTGGGGCAGTCCTCGGGTACGGCGAGCTGGACCTCGATCTCCATCAACGCCCGGTCCATCGAGAGGCGGGACCGCCGGTGGCGCTGGCGGCGGCGCCTGCCCCGATACGCCGAGCGCTCGGCGAGAAGGCGGCGGCGGTCCAAGGGACAGGCTGCGGTGCCAAGGTGGGGGCAGCCCGCCGCCCACAATCGCTCGCGCTCAGCGAACAGCTCCTCCAGCCGCTGGCGGCTGGCGGCCGCGGTCTGGCGGCGCTGGTACTCGCGGAAGGTACGCGCCAAGACGGCGAGAGCGCGTTCCCGGCCAAAGGTGCGCAGCAGGTTGAGGGCCGTGCTCTCTGTGACGAAGAACTGGCTGTGCAGCGGTTCCAGGGGAGCCGCGGCATAGTCCTGCGGGGGTTCGCGATCACGGCCGTCCACGCCGACGAAGGCAAAGCCACGCGCGTCCTTGCCGCGGCGGCCAGCGCGTCCGGTCATTTGCTGGAACTCCTGCGCGGAGAGCGGGCGAAACCCCCGGCCATCGAATTTCCGCGTGGTCTCCAACACCACCGAGCGTACGGGGTAATTCACGCCGACGGCAAAGGTTTCCGTGCAGTAGAGCAGCGGGATGAGGCCCCGGGCGTAGAGCGTCTCCACGACGCGCTTGGTGGCGGGAAGCAGTCCGGCGTGGTGGAAGCCCACCCCGCGCAGGAGGCAGTGGCGGAGCGCCCCCTTCAGCTCGTGGGCGCCCGGGGCCTGCTCGGCCATCTCAGCAAGGGCCACCTCTACCGCGCGGCTGCCGGCGGCGTCGAGAAACTGCTGGCTGGCCGCCGCCTCACGCGCCCGCTCCTCGGTGCCGAGTCGCGAAAAGACGAAATAGAGGGCGGGCAGTCCTCCCTCCTCGGCGGCCACGCGGACCAGTTTGAGGTGGTGCATGCGCGTCACCTCGTAGTCGCCGCGCAGCGCCTGCTCTTGCGCCTGCCGAAAGGTACAGACCCCGGCTGGGGTGGCGTAGCGCACCGTGAGCGGCACCGCCCGCCTGCTCTGGCGGATACGCTCGACCGGCTGGCCCAACGTCTCCTCCACCCAGGCGGCCAGGGCGTCCAGGTTGCCGATGGTGGCCGACAGGCCCAGGACCCGCGTCTCCGGGGGCAGGAGAATGATGCTCTCCTCCCAGGCAATGCCGCGGTCGGAGGCGATGTAGTGGATCTCATCAAACACGACCCAGGCGAGGTCCGCCAGCCGGTCGTCCCCGGTGATCAACTGGTTGCGCAGGATCTCGGTCGTCATGATGCACAGCGGCGCGTCCGGACGGATCGACACGTCGCCCGTCAGAATCCCGACGCGCTCCTCGCCGCAGAGATGGCTGTACTCCTCAAACTTCTGGTTGGAGAGCGCCTTGATGGGCGCGGTGTAAATGACCCGCCGCCCCGCGGCGAGGGCGCGTTCCACCAAGTAATCAGCAATGAGGGTCTTGCCGGTCCCGGTCGGGGCGGAGACGATGACGCTACGGTTCCTGGATACGGCCCGCATGGCGCGGCGCTGAAAGGGGTCAAGCCGCAGCCCGCGGTACGTGGTCAGGTCGGCAAGCGGTTCGCCGTCGGCCTCCAACTCGGGGGCTTCCGGCTCGACGACGGTGCCGCGCGTACTGGTCGGCAACGCAGAGGTCCTCCGTTCCGGGCACCCCAACCAGGCAGGTGTCCCAGAACGACCTGGAAGGGGAAGGTGGGGGCACGGGCTGAAGCACAGTATAGCGGAAGGCCCCCCCGCGTGGCGGGCCGGGAACAGGCGCGCCTGCGCTTGTCGGCCGGCCTCTGCCCAATCGTCGATGCCCCTCTCCCCGCCCTGCGGGGCGCACCTCCGCCCGGAGCCGGCCCGGGACCGCCACGAGGACCGGCGCCGGGCGGGCTGCTGCGGCAAAGGCGCGTGCAGCGATCGGGCGCGCTGGGCACCCCCGGTCGCTCGGATGACCGCCCGCCGCGCCGGAACGGCCTTCCCGTGGCTGGCCATCGCGTCGCACGACGCGGCCCCCCGCATTCCGTCGTTCTCAGTGACCAACCTGGACGGCAGGGCATCGCGCGGGGCGGCCGTGCGCGCCCGCAGCCGGGATGCCCGGACCACGGCCGCCCCGGCCCCCCAGGGGGAACCCTTGCCGCACAAGCGGTAGGCACGCGTGGCCCACCGGCATCCCGGCACGGAAGCGATCAGAGGCGAAGCCCCCGCCGCAACGCTGCTGCCCGGAAGACGCCACGCCGCGTCGTACTCGGCAAACGGCCTCAGCGAGAAGGGCGAGCAGCGTATAGCGACAACCCGGAGGCGTACAGAGCGGCTCGGGGGAGCCCATCGGTGCACCGCCACCGTGGGCCCGACTGGCCGCAATCGTGCGGCCGTTGCGGTGGCGGGCACCGGGGGGCCCCCGGGGCCACGACCGCACCGATGTGTTCACCATCGTTCGTACACCCAAGCCCTCAGGCGGAACGACGCGACCCTGAAGTCGCCACCAGGGAGGCAGGACGTGCCGGACGTCCTGCCGAAGCGTCCACGCCGTGGTCGGTGATCGTGGGCGGCCGATGCTTGCGTGTGGTCGAGGCTGGCGTGCGCGCGTGCGCCTGCTTGCTTTGGCGTGCGCGGGCGTGGTCTGGTTGGGAGTCTGCGCCCCCGCCCATGGCGCGGGCTCCCTCGCGTCCGTGGAGGCCCAAGCCCGCGCGGTCAGCCAGCAGTTGGCCTCGGCGCAGGCGGCCTACTCGGGCGACCTCGCGGACTGGCAGCAGGCCCAACTCGCCTTGGCCCGCGCTGACAACGCCTTGCGCCTTGCCGCCAACCACCTCGCCGCCCTCAGCGAGCAGCTCGCCGTAGCGAGCGCCCGATTGGCGCGGCTGCGGTTGGAGGTAGCGCGCGCCAAGGCCTTGGTGGCCACAGACCAGAAGAAGGCGGACCAGGGCCTTACGGTCATCTACGAGCATGGCACGGTCTCCTTCGTCAACGTCCTGTTTGGGGCCAACACCTTTGCCGACTTCCTCACGCGCCTGGGGCTGCTGCGGCGGATCTGGAACCTGGAGGTCGGCTACCTGCGTCAGGCAGAAGCCGCGCAGGCCCGCCTCCTGCAGTTGGAATCAGCCCAGCGCAGTACGGTGGCCCGGCTGGCCGACCTGCGGGTCGCCGCGGCCCACGAGTTGGCGGTGCTCCGTACTCAGGACGCGCTGGCGGCGGCGGCGAACGCGCGCGCCGACGCCGCGGTCGCTGCCGCGTCAGGCGTCGTCCAGCAGTTGGTCGCCGTGCGTAACGGCCTGGAGGCCCAGATCCACAAGCTGTTGGCTGAGCTGGCATCCGGCAAGGTCAGTTGGCCGCACATCTTGAACGACATCCACATACTGGCCTCCCAGTACGGCATCGATCCCCTGCTGGTCGAGGCCGTGGTGCTGCAGGAGTCCGGCGGCAACGTCCACGCCAAGAGCACGGCTGGCGCTATCGGCCTGATGCAGCTGATGCCCGGCACGGCGGCGGCCCTGGGCGTGCAGAACGCCTATAATCCGGTCCAGAACCTGCGCGGTGGGATCACCTTCCTGCTGGAGATGCTGCACCAGTTCCACGGCAACGTGAAACTTGCGCTGGCCGCCTATAACGCCGGTCCATACGCGGTCAAGGCCTATGGCGGCATCCCGCCGTATCAGCAGACCCAGAACTACGTGCGCGACGTCCTGTCCATCTACCAACGGGAGCGGTAACGGGGCCGGCCGCATGCAGGCGGGTCCCCCGACTGCCGCCCCACCGGCCGCTGCCGCGCGACCGTGCAGTTCATCTCTAGCGATTGCCCCACACGCCGGGGCCGGGCCCAAAGGCCTTTGGCCTTCACTCCGCCCGACCGGAACGCCAGCGGCGGACCAGGCAGGGATCTCTGGCGCGCGGCTCCCCAGCCGGGTGCGCTACGCACCTGGGAGAGGCCGGGCGCGGGCCCGCGGACGCGGTGCCGATACGGCCACGACGCCTGCACGGTTACCAGGCGGCCATGCGGTTCCCCCGGCCACCGGGGCGCGGAGCCTTGTGCGCCAGGCGCTTGCCTCGGCCGATCCCCCGACGGACGCCAGCCGCCGCGACGGGCCCCCGGCGCCGCCGTGATTGGATCCCCGCTGGTGGCGCAGAATGCGACCAAGGGGGATGAGCATGATGGAAGGGCCTTCTCGACCCCAGAGAGCGGGGAGTCACGGCGAACGGGCAGGTGGCCCGAGCGGGGATGCGGCACAAACGGCCCGCACCGGGCAGGGACCGGAGCCGGGCCTGGATCAGGTCGAGGCGGACGGCGGCGGCGCCAAGACGGCCGCCACACGGCGGCGGGCCGCGGTGTCACGCCCACGCGGACAAGGCGTTGAGGAGACGGGCGTAGACACGGAGGGCAAGGTGTCCGGCTCGGTGGTGCCGGCGGCATCCGCGGATTACGGACCCGCTCAGCCGAGTGCGGCCGCAGGGCAGCGGCCGGCGACCGTCGCTCCGCGCGAGGACCCCAACGAGGGCGACGACGACTCCACGGGGGCAACGGCGCCGCCCCCCGACCCAGACACATTGCGGGCCATCGTGGAGGCCGTCCGTCAATGGACCCTGTCAGGCTGACCCTGGGTCCCCCCACGGGCTGACGAGGAGGATGGCGCCCACTCTGTCTATCCCCCCCACCGTCCACGGAGGCCCGCCGCATCCCCGGCCGGTTTCCGGCAGGCTCTCTCGGGCGCTCGCGGACGAGCCGCTACAACATCCCGGGCCTTCTGCGTTGTTTGGCGCCGCGCGGCCACCACCCCGGCCGATCGCCGACGCTCCGCTCTCTCCCCCGTTCGGGGGCGGCGGGCGGCAACGCCCGCACCGCGCGGAGGGATGTCGGCAGGCACCGTCCGCAGGAGCGGATCCGCACCCCCCAGCCCGCAGGCTGGCGCGCCAGGCCCAGGCTGGATGCCGCGAACGTTTTGCACGCCAGAGGACTTCCCGGCGCAACCCGCTACGTTCGGTTGGCGAGCTGCTAAGCGAAGTGGTCCACAGCCCACCTGTTTGGACAAGGCGGCGTACCCCCACGGCTGCAGCCGGGGGCTGGCGCCGCGGCTCTTCGGTCATGCAGGGGTCGCCCCCCCACCCTGCCGGCTAAACACCCGTTCCCCGACACCCGCTGACCACCATGCCAGCGGGCGTACCCTGTGGTAGGATGTGGGGGCCGCTGGCGCGGGCGGCGCGCCGGCAGAGCGAACAGGGCCGCCATGCCGCGACCGGAGAGCCCGGCCTGTTCGGCCCCGTCACGCGGCGGCCGTGGCCCGGCCGGCGGGGCACCGCGCAGGGTCGTGGTGGAGGCGGCTCCGACGCCATCGGTCGATCGACCGGCAACGCGTGGGTCGCGGTCCGGTGCGCCCGCAGCACCGTTACGCGCGCACCGCATCTGGCGGCAGGTGACGGGCCGCGTCGGGAGCGCGGCTGCCTTGGCGGCAGCGCTCTGCGTGGCCCTCGTCCTGCGCGCGGGCGGCGCACCCCGGCCTGCTTGGGCGGCGTTCACCGTGACCGCGGCGCTGACGCTCTGGTGGTCCGCACCCCGCGCGCGGCCCCCCGGGCCGGCGGGGCGCGTGGCCTTTGTCCTGGCGGCCGCCGTCATGGCCGCCAGCGCGAGCATCCAGGCCGACTGGCCCTTGGGGCTCATGGCCCTGGCCCTGGCCCTGGGGGTTCCCAACTGCTACCGTAAAGGTTGCCTTCTGTCCACTCTTGTGCTATAGTATCTCCAGTAGTCGGCGAAAACCAAGCCGGCCACCGCTGCTTGAAATACCTACGCTTTGGCGGCTGTGTCGGGAAGAAGCGTCCGGCACGTAAGAGCGTAGACGCCAGATCCTTGCGGATCTTTGTCGCCGGGAGTTCCCCGGAGACGGTAAACGCCTGTGGAGCGGGAGGCTCTGGCCAGGAGAACGGCCTGGTGAAACCGGTCGCTGTGAAGCAGGTACCTTCGAGTCGGAAACCGGCCGCTGCGGCGGTTGGAAACAAATGACTATGAGAAGGGGAACGGTCGCGTTGCTGCCGCCCCGTGCCGGCGAGCGTTTTGCCGGCTTCCTCGCGTTGGCGGTGCTGCTTGGCGTGGTGCTCCGCGAGGCCCTCTTTACGCCTCTGGCGGCGCCGGGCGCGTCGGGCGGTTCGTCGGTACACCCGTTCCCATCGCTTCTCACCGTGGGCTTGGGGCTCGGTCTAGGGCTCTCGGTCGGCCTGCTGCGGCGCGAACGCGCGGCACACCGAGCGGCCCAGCGCGACCTTCTCCTCGCCCACTACCAGGCCGAAACCGACGCCGAGCACCTGCGCTTCATGCTCGCGGCGACCGCCGGCCAGCCAGCGGCGCCTGGCTAGTGCTGCCCTGCGCACTTCCTGATCCTAGGATGAACCGCTGCCGTCGAGGCCCCGTGCATAGCCTCCAGTCACTACCAGGGGGCGGTAAGGATGGCGACCGCCGGGACCCAGCGGCACGGGGGCCAGCGCCTGTCCCGCCTTGGCCAAGTCCGGCGCCTGTTCCAGCCGCCCCTATGCGACCTGCCCTGGCTCTGCGCCCGCGCCGCCCCCCTGGGAGACGGGCCGCTGGGCACTGCTGGCGCTCGCGCGCGGGGCGCCGGTCGGCGCGCGGGGCTGCTCTGACCCGGAGCAGCGCGGTGGACGCCCAGGCAGCCCGCCCCGCGCCCTTGAACCCACACCAGTGCCCGCCGGCTGGCTCGTAAACAAAGAGGCCCACCCGCGCACACACGCTGCGCCCACATCCACAGCGGGGTCTCGTGACTCAGGAGCCGGACAAGGTCGGCGGCCCTTGACCGACCGCCTGGCGGGACACCTGCCATCACTGTATCACCATACGCTGATGTACGGCAACACGTGACGCGCCCGCCTGGCGGGTGGCGGGACCACCGCGGCTGGCCGTCTGGGCCTGGATGTCCCCCGCGGCGGGATCGCTCACCGCCACACCGGCCACGCGCCCGGCTGCCGGACGCCCGAGATGGTCCCACGGGGGCGGGCTGGGCGTGGATGCGAGCGCGGCGGCGCCCGCGGGTGCCGGCAACGCGCCGAGCGCCTCGCGCAACTCGTGCGGCCCATGCCTGGGTCCAGGTGGGCTGCCCAGGCTCCCCGGGTCAGCGCGCGCGGGCGAAACGGGCCGGCCTGAGGAATGTCCAGGCCCCTCCGTTCGCCCCCCTCAGGGGAACAGATGCTCAGGCCGCGTGAGCCCATGGCCTTGCCGCTGCGCCCTGTTGCGGTCGAAAGCCGCCAGCCCCGCCCGTGCCTCCCCCTGCTGGCCTTTCTTCTCTCCCAATGGCTCAGGGCCGGCCGGTCGCCCGAAGGCGAGTCGCCGCCGAAAACCCCAGCGGGTGGCCGACTGGGTCCGACGCAGGCACCGAGTGCAGCGCGGGAAGCCCACGCCTGGGATCAGCACGTCCGCCCTGCCGCGTGGATGGCAAGCGCCTCGGGGCGGAAGGCCAGGTGACGGATGGTGCGACGCTCGTGGGTGTAGAGGACGTGGACCTCGCCGTCGTGCCCTTCCACCACTGCAGGGTAGGAATACTCCCCAGGTCCTTCCACCAGTATGTGGGGCGGCCCCCAGGTGTCACCGCCATCGTCCGAAAGCGCGGCGACGAGCGGGGAGCGCAGGCGGTTGGAGTCGTTGTACACGAGCAGGAAGGCACCCGAGCCCAGGCGCACGGCGTCGATCCCGCTATTGGGATTGGGGAGCACGGTGGGCTGCGGGGGGGCCCAGGTCTGGCCCCCGTCGGCGGAGAGCGACCGCCAGATCCAGCCGTCCCGGCTGCGCAGCAGCGCAAGGATGCGGCCATCGTCGCGGGGCAGGAGAGTGGGCTGGATCAGGCCACGAGGCGCGCTGATACGCCCGCTTGCGGCGAAGTGCTCTCCGGCGTCCGTGGACAGCAACATGAACCCTTCCCACGTCCGTTCGTCGTAGGCCGGTAGCAGCCAACGGTCTCCGGGCAGTACGACGGGCTTGCAGCGGATCATCCAGCCCGGGAAATCCGTGATGGCGCCGTCGGCCGACCAGGGTGCCCCGGGGGCCTCGGCACGCCTGTAGCGGATGCGGCACGTCTTCCAACCGTCGCCGTCCATTGTGACGAAGAAGAGCCACAAGCGGCCGGAGGGATCGAGGCCCAGGACGGGGTTGCCCTCGGAGCGGCCGGGCGTGTCCACCACGGTCTCGGGCGCGTCCCAGACACCCCCTGGGGCCCTGGCCGCCAGCAGCACCGCGACGTCGGGGTGCTTTTCCTCCGTACCGGCGTACCAGGAGGCCAGGAGCGTGCCATCCGGCAAGGCCAGGGCCGTAGCGGCGTGGCACGAGGGGCGCTTGGCGGACGTGGCGGGCAGGTCCTCGGCGCGCATCCCCGGCACCGGACGAAGCGTGGCGCTCATCGGCAACCTCCCAGGATGGGTCCGTGTGCGGGAACCGAAGCCGCGGCGCACGGCCGGGGCCGGCCGCCCCAGCCCCAACCCTGTTATGCCTGCGGGCGTGCCACCAGTGGGGCAGGAGACCCGCCCGTGGCTGACGTGGTTCCCGGCGTAAGACCGTACACCTTCGGTCCAGGCCCAATGACCGGCGCAAGCGCCCAAGCGCCCCGCCCTGGTAGCCGCCGCCTGTGAACTCCGGCCAGCCAAGCGTGGCCCTGGCCGAGCCGGGGATGCCGGGCAGGATGTTGTCGGCTGCCAGCCTCCAGCCCGTCCCGCCGTCTCGCGTTACGTAGAGGACGAGGGAACAGCCCTGCGTGGCGCGGTTTACGCCCCCCACGGCCAGCCACCCCTGGCGCGCCGTGCTGAACGAGACGAACTGAATGGGCCCGCCTCGGGTGACCGGTTTCCCGCCCCAAGAGGGTAAAGCGAGCGGGCGCCAGCGGCTGGTGGCGTCTCTGCCTCGCGCCGCATGTGCGCGTCCCCAGCCCCTTCGTATCACTCAAGACAACGGAACGGCGCGAGCATGAGGCTGCCGCCAGCCACGCGCGCGACCGCGCCTGCGAGGAGGCCGTATGGCTCAACGCGGCAGGGTGTCTGACGGAGGGCACGATGACCAACATCTTCGTCTGCCGCCAGCGCTGAAGCACGAGGGGGCCGGGAGCGGGGTGTCGGGGGCGAGCCGGAGCGGGGGCGGG
>JAJZZC010000248.1 GCA_021797775.1 Bacillota bacterium | reverse complement strand
ACGGGACGGCACGACCGTCCCTTCCGCCCCCAGCGTAAAGGGCACATGTGCGAAAAGTGTGACGGGGGCCGCGCCGGCCAGACCGCTGCACGGCCCCGGGCTGCGTGAGCGGTGACGGCCGTCGCGACCAACGAGGTACGGTTCCGCAAGGTCAGCCGCGGCGGTGCTCCGGCCGGCCGGGAGGACGCCCACAAGGCGCAGACCTCGGCGCGGTGCAAGGTAACGGCGCGTCGGGTTCGTTCCGCCCGTCAGTCGCCGCCGTCCGGTGGCGTCTTGACAAGTGGAGGGGATGCACGGTGGACAGGGAGCAGCGCACCCTGGTCCTGCTCGCGATGCAGGGGGACCCCGAGGCCTTCGCCGCGCTGGCGGCGGCCCGGCGCGCCCGCCTGCTCCTGCTGCTCGCGGCCACCGTGGGCGACTGGCACGAGGCGGAGGACGCCCTGCAGGATGCCCTCTGGAAGGCGTTCACGGGCCTGCGCCAACTGCGTGCCCCCGAGGCCTTCGACGGGTGGCTGCGCGGCATCGCCCTCCACGTGGCCCGCGACCGCCTGCGGGCGACGGCGCGGCGCACGCGGCGGGAGGGCGCCCCCGCGGGCCTCCCTGCGGATCTGGAGGCGCTCCTCAGCGACGTCCCAGGCAGCGGGCCGCCCGACACCCCGGACGACGGCGCCGCCTGCGCGGACATCCTCGCGGCCATCGCCGAACTGCCCCCGCTGCAACGGCGTGCCGGCCACCTGACCTGGGTCGCCGGCCTGCCGGCGCGGCAGGTGGCAGAGTTGCTACAGCTGACGCCTGACGGGCTCCACGCCGCCCTGCACCGCGCGCGACGGCGGCTCGGCGCGATGTTCTACGCCAAAGGCGACTGGCGAAAGGACGTGATGCGCATGCAGGCTGCCCCCCCGGGCACGGTCCTCGTCGGGGGACCGCCCCTGTTCCCTTCGGTCACCGCGCACCTGAGCCGGGTACGGCCCGACCTGCGGGTGGCGGCGGTCGAAGGCCACGATCCGGCCGCACACCTCAAAGAGCGGATCTTCTGGGGCGAAGCGCCAGCGTTGGAGCCGACTCCCCCGTCCCCCGAGGACGCCCTCCCCCTCGAGGGCTTGGCGGATGCGGCCGGCTTCGACCTGGAGCCTTTCGGCGACCGGCTGGCGCGCTTCACCTGCGGCGGGCGCCTGCACTGGCTGCCCTACCAGCAGTCCGCCCACGTCGTGCTCTACAACGCCGACCTGCTGCAGCGGGCAGGCCTGCCGCTGCCCGCGCCAGACTGGACCTGGGACGACTTCTTCGGCTACTGCCGGCGCTGCGCCGCCGCGGGGCTGTACCCCATCGACTCGTACAGCCCCGCTGTGTTTGACGTGGCCATCGTCGCGGAGCAACTCGGCGCCACCTACGAAGACCTGGGGCCGGTGAAAGAGGCCGCGGCCTTCGTGGCGGACTGGTGGCGACAGGGATGGGCGGCCCCCAAGCCCCCGGACACGTGGGGCCTCGGCCCCTTCCTGCGGGGAGAATGCGTGTTCTTCTTGTTGCAATACGGGCACAGCCCGAGCTTCTTCCGCGGCTTCCCCCGGCTGCGCTGGGGCATTGCCCCCACGCCGCGGTTCCGCCGGTCGGACCCAGCGGTCGTTTACTGGTTCCACCACGTCCTCCAGGTCCGGGGCACAGCCCCCGACCCGGTGGCGGCGTTCGCCGTGGCGCGGGCCTTTTGCGCCCACGGCCCCGTGCCCGAGCTGGACAACCTCCCCGCCTACCGCACCCCGGAGACGCTGCGGGCCTGGCTGGCCCAGCCGCTGCCCCTGGGGAAGGAGTGCCTTCTCGACCTCGAGGCGGCGAGGGGTCCCCTGTATGGCCCCCTGCATCTGATCGCCCTGCGGGGCGGCGGCGACGCCCTGGCGCAGCTGCTGAACGGCGAGACCGAGGCGGGCCTGCGGGCGCTGCGGCAGGCGGCCAAGGAGCGCCTGGCCGGGGCGCCCTTGGTGTACCGCTGAGCGGGCGGGGACCGCAGCGGGCGTCTTTGTCCCCCGCGGCGCGCACGCCTGGACGGGTGACGCCCGAGGCGGCGGCCCAGCATCGCGGACGCATCGGCACGCGTCCTGGCCCGTAAGGCCACGCGGCGCCCGTGCTCGTGGGCTTCCCTTCGCGGGCCGCAGACGTTCGGCCGCCGGGTGGGTCGTACCTGGCAACGGGTGGAGGGCCAGGGTCGGCGGCCCTGGTGGATGCGGCCACCTCGCGGGCGCCTTGGCACGCTTTGGCCCGCAAGTCCCCCGGCGCCCGCGCCCCGGGGCTTGGCTTGCTGCGGCGGGGACGGTCAAGCACCCCGCCGGGCCCTGGGCCGCCAACGGGCAGACGCGCCTGGCGCACCAGGCGGGTGGCGGGCGTCGCGGCAGTCCCGTCGGTTGTCGAAGTCCGGTCCAGAGCGGTGGGCCGCCCCTCCGCCCCGACCGGAGGGGGCACCGCCACCGCCGCCCGCCCCGCCAGTGGCAGAGGCCGCCGACCCATCGGCGCGGCGTCCCGCAACCGACCGCTCAGGGGGAATCGCCGCCATGGCCACCGCCGCCACCGAGGGCCGCACGACCGTCGACCTGCGCGACCTTCGCCCGCTCAGGAGCGGCCTGCGCTTTCTTTGCGCCCTCTGGGTCGCGCAGTGGCCCGCCGCCACCGCCCTCACCGCCGCCGTCCTGCTGCAGGGGGTGCTGCCCGCCGCGCGGCTGTGGGTGCTGGGACGATTGGTGAACGGCATCGCCGCCGCCATCGGCGGCACGGCAGGGCCGCCGCTCGGCGACCTGGCGCTGCTCGTTGGCGCCATGGCCGCGCAGAGCGCCCTGGGCCTGGTGGTGGAGGCCATGGAGGAAACCCTGCGCGACCGCGCCACCCAGGGCCTGCAGCGCCAGCTGCTGGAGAAGGCGGCGTCCCTGGATCTCGCCTTCTTCGAACAAGAGGCGTCCTACGACCGGCTCCAGCGCGCCACCCGGGCCACCGACATGGAGCTCGCGACCTTCTACAGCTCCGCGCTGCAGCCGATCCAGTCCCTGGTCACCGCCTTGGCGCTGGCCGCCACCCTGGCCACGGCGGCGTGGTGGCTCGGGCCTTTGCTTCTGCTCGCCGCCCTCCCCGTGCTCTGGCTCAAGCTGCAGCGCACCGCCCACCAGTTCGCCTGGAAGATCGACGAAACCCCCATCGAGCGCCGGCGCGGCTACTTCCAGCGCCTGCTGTACCACCGGGAATCGGCCAAGGAGGTGCGGCTCTTCGGCCTCGGGGGACACCTGCTGCAGCGCTGGGAGGAGCAGCAGCTGGCCCTGCAGCGGGGGCATCTGCGGCAGGCCGCGGCGGAGGCCCGCGTCTCCATGGCCAGCGAGGGCGCCCTCTTCGCCGCGCTCGCCGCGGCCACGCTGCTGCTCGCCTTCCACGTGGCGGGCGGGACGCTCAGCCTCGGGGCCTACGTGATGCTGGCGCAGGCGGCCACCGAGCTGCAGGGGGCCGTCGACGCCATCCTGGTCGGCCTGCGCGGCGCGTACCTGCGCGCCCTGTCCGCGGACGACGTCTTCGCCTTCCTCGACCAGCCCACGGAAGGGGCAGCGACGGAGGCGTACGGCCCGAGCGGCGCGGCAAGGGCTGGGGGACCCGGGCAGGCGCCGCCGGGGCAGGCCCACGGCGCCGGGCTGCAGCGGGCGGCAGCGGGCACCGGCGATCGCGGGCAGGAGCCGGCAGCGGCGGGGGCCGACGATTCCGCGCAGCGGGGGGCGACGGACGCAGCCGGGGCAAACGGCGGGCACCTGGCGGCGGGCGCTCCCCCGCGGGGGCCTGCGGCGTCCACGCCTCTCCGGGCCCCGTGGACCACGCGCGGTACGCCGCAGGTCGGCGCGGCGGGCCGCCCCTTCCCCCTCCCCCTGCGCGCGGGCATCCGTTTCGAGGACGTGTGGTTCCGCTACCGCTCGGACGCGCCCTGGACCCTGCAGGGCATCTCCTTCGCTGTACATGCCGGGGAGACGGTCGCCCTGGTCGGCGAGAACGGCGCCGGCAAGACGACCCTGGTCAAGCTCCTCCTTGGCCTCTACCGGCCGGTGCACGGCCGCATCCTCTACGACGGCGTACCCTTGACGGACCTCGACCCGGCCGACCTGCGCCGGCACTGCAGCGCGATCTTTCAGGACTTCGCCCAGTTCCAGCTCACCCTGCGCGAGAGCATCGGCATCGGGGACACGGAGCCGCTGCTGGAGGGTGGGGCGGTGCTGGGCCGGGCGCGACAGCCCGCGGGTCGCGGCAGGCCCTGGACAACGGTGGCCGCTGACGCGATCCCCTCGGCAGCTCGCGCGGCGTGGGACCGGCGGGTGGAGCGGGCGGCGGAGCGCGCCGGGGCGGACGCCGTCGCCGCCGGCCTTCCGCAGGGGTACGACACGGTGCTCAGCCCGGCCTTCGGGGGCGTGGATCTCTCCGGCGGGCAATGGCAAAAGGTGGCCCTGGCCCGCAGCCTGATGCGCGCGGCCGAGGTGCTGGTGCTGGACGAGCCCACCGCCTCCCTGGACCCGCGGGCCGAGCTGGCCGTGTTCACCGCGTTCCGCGCCCTGGCGACCGGCCGCACCACCTTCCTCATCTCGCACCGTATCGGGACCGCGCGCCTCGCCGACCGCATCCTCGTCCTGCGCGCCGGACGCCTCTGTGAAACTGGGAGCCACGCTGAACTGCTACAGGCCGCGGGCGACTACGCCGCACTCTTCGCCGCGCAGCGGCAGTGGTACGCGGCCGAGGCGGAAGGGGGGCTCGGCGCATGAACGACCCCCGGCAGAGCCGCCCCGCGGCCAAGGTCTACCGCCTGCTGCGCCTGATCTGGGAGGCCTGGCGCGCGGTGCCCCTGGCGGCCACGGCGCTGTTCCTCCGGACCGTCCTCTTGGCGGCGACCGCCCCTGCCCTGCCGTGGGCCACAGGCCGCCTCGTGGACGCGCTGAGCCGCGCCCGGGGCACCGCCGCCTTCTCCGGGCTGGTGCCGTATGTGTTGCTGATCGTCGGGATCCGCCTCGCCGGCAGTGCGCTCGCCATTGCCGGCGGCTGGTTCGAGGCGCGCGTGCAGGAGGCGCAGCAGCGCCACGTCCTGCGGCAACTGCTGCGCAAGGCCACGCGGGTGCCGTTGCAGCGCTACAACATCCCAGACTTTCACGACACCCTCTACCGCGCGGTCGGCGACTTCGCCGGCTGGCAGCTGCACGACCTCTTCTGGCGGTCTGTCTACCTGCTGCAGGGGGTGCTCGCCCTGGCGGGCCTGGCCTGGGTAGCCGGCCGCGGCGATCCGCTGGCTCCGGCCATCATCCTCGGGACGGGTCTGCTGACCATGGCCGTCCCCTGGCAGTTCGGCATCCAGTCTTACGCGCTGCAACGCGCCATGAGCCCGGAGACCCGGCTGCTGCAATACATGCGCCACCTGCTGACCGGCCGCGACGAGGCGAAGGAGGTGCGCCTCTTCGGCCTCGGCCCGTACCTCCTTTCCCGCTGGCAGCGCCACGCGGACGCGTTGCGGCTGCGGATCACCCGCCAACACAACCGCCAACGCCTGGGCATGGGCATCGTGAACCTGGCCCCGATGGTCGCCTTCGCGGCCGCGCTGCTCCTCGTCGTCCTGCGCGCCGGCGCGCACCGCATCGGCGTGGGCGCCGCGGTGGCCGCCCTGTACGCGCTGCTGAGCCTGCAGGGCCAGTGGGAGGGTGTGAGCGGACGGTTCTCGGAGGTCTGGGGCTGGTATCTGCGCGCCGTCGGCGACCTGACCACCTTCCTCGACGAGCCGGAGCTGCCCGTGCCGGACGGGACCCTCCCCGCCGGCCGTCCCCCCATCGCGGTGCGCGATCTCTCCTTCACGTACCCGGGCGCGGACGGCCCCGCCCTGCGCGGCGTGTCGTTCACCCTGGCCCCGGGCGAGAAGGTGGCGCTGGTCGGCGAAAACGGCGCCGGCAAGACTACGCTGGTGCACCTCTTGCTCGGCCTCTACGCCCCCACGTCCGGCACCATCCAGGTCGGCGACCGCGACCTGCGCACAGTCGACCCCGCGGGCCTCTGGGCCCGCACCGGCGCCGTCTTCCAGGACTTCATGCGTTACCACCTGACCGTGCGCGAGAACATCGGCTTCGGGTCCGTCGAGCGCGCCGCGGACCCCCGCGCTGTGGACCGGGCCGCGCGCGCCGGCGGGGCCGCGGGGTTCGTGGCGGAACTGCCCGAGCGCTACGAGACCGTGCTCGGCCCGACCTTCGGCGGCCGCGACCTCTCCGTGGGCCAGTGGCAACGCGTGGCCACCGCGCGCGGGCTGATGCCGGGCGGGGACCTGCTCGTGCTGGACGAGCCCACCGCTGCCCTCGACGCCAAGGCCGAGGCGGAGGTCTACCGCGCTTTTGCCGAACACGCCGACGGCCGGACCGCCATCCTCATCTCTCACCGCATGGGCTTCGCCCGCCTCGCCGACCGCATCCTCGTCCTCAAGGAGGGCAAGCTGGTGGAACAGGGCACGCACGAGGATCTGGTGCACCAGGGGGGCGAGTATGCGCAGCTGTTCGCGGCGCAGGCGCAGTGGTATGCGTAGGGCTGCCGGCGGCTGTCGCGCTGGATCCCCTCCGCGGCGAGGGCGCTGGCCTTCGTCCCCGGTTCCGCGATCTTCGCGGACGGCCCCACCGTACTGGGAGGTGCGGCGGCCATGCCCGCGGCGTCAGGCCCGGCGGCAACCTCCAACAGGCCATCAGCGGCCAGGATCAGCTCCTGGTGCTGTGGGTTCTTGCCGGCAAAGCAGGGCCTTGGCAGTCTGTGTCTGGGCGGGGGTTCCTGCTCATGGCAAGTCCCCGCCCACGAAGAACCGAGTCCCCGCGCGTGGGCGGTCCTCGCGCCGCCGGCACCCCTCGGAACGACGGGTCCGCGCATGCCAGGGTGCCGGGCTGTGGGCAGGAGTGCCGGCGGAAGGGCCCGTGCCAGTGGCAGCATTGCCCGGGGGGCAGTGGGCACGGGCGGCAACAGCGCTCGCCCCGGTGACCGTGAAGGTTTCATCGGAGTTGCCGACGTCCTGTTCGCGGGTCGCCACGGCCAATTCCTCGATACCGCCACCGCGGCGGACACCTGCTCGCCAATCTTGCTGCCCAACGCTCGCCACCCACCGACAAGGGCGCGCCGAGCCACTGCTCGGCGCACAGCACGGCGACGCTGCGACGCACACGAAACAGTG
>JAJZZC010000247.1 GCA_021797775.1 Bacillota bacterium | reverse complement strand
TGATTTTCGCAAAGGGGTTGCCCGGCGCCTTCGCGCCCAGGCGCCGGCCCCTCGCCACGACCTCACCCGCTCGTACGGCAGAGTCCTTCTGCGACAGCGGCGCTCGCCTGACACTGCGAGATTCAGGATAATCGGCCTGCCGCTACGCTCACGACCGCGGGGCGCGCTGCCTGGGGAGGGTGCCCGTCGCCTCGGGGCGTGGCCTTCTGCTGCGGCCTTGGCATAGCGGCGGACCGCTTGGCCGAACGTCGTTGCAACCCCGCTTCCACGCCGTGGGTCGGGGCGTTGTCTGCGCAGACCTGCGGGGCAGGGGGAGGACGTGTACGCATGCGGCCGGCAGTCGCGGTCGCGATCCGGCACGCTGAGCCACGGGACCACGCCCGTGTCGCGGGTGTCGTCGACGAGTGGTGGAACGGGCGGCCCATGCGCGACATGCTGCCGAGGCTGTTCTTCGTCCACTTCCGCGAAACGAGCTTCGTCGCCGAGCGCGGCGAGCACCTGGTGGGGTTCCCATCTGCGGCGCTACGGGGCTGCACCTCTTGGAACACCGGGCCCCTGGAGGCACCCTGCCGTCGGGTGCCCGGATCAGGCAACTCGGCTGGTGTCAGCGTGCCGAGGCGGAGTCGCCGAGACCTTCAGCTCCCGGCCACCAGCAGGCCCGCGCGGACCCGCCGCCCGGCGAAGAAACCCCGTGCTACCCGGCCGGCCGCGAGGTCGACGACCGACAGGTCGGGCATCCGGATGGACCTCCAGGCCGCGGTGCCGAGCCGCTCGCCGCACAGCGCGCTGAACATCGCGGTCAGCAGGCGTCCGTGCGACACAATGGCGATCGGTTGCCCGCCCGCGGCGGCCAACGCCGCACGCGCGCACGCCAGGCCCCGGCGCTGGGCGGCGGCATAGTCCTCGAAGGCAGGGTCGGGCGCGCCCTCGAGGTACGCGCCTACGCGGCGTTCGAAGACGTCTGCCCCTAGGAAGCCCGCCTCCATCCGCAGTTCCCGCAGGCCCGGGGCGGGCACGAGCGGGACACCGAGGACCGCGCTGATGGCGGCGGCGGTTTCCGCCGTCTTGGGCTCGGGGCTGTGGTGGAGCGCGGCCACCCCTTCCCAGCCGCCCTCGCTCGCCAAAGCGCGCGCGGCGTCGACACCCTCGACGGACAGGTGCCACTCCTCGGGCGGCACCGCGGGCCGGATCGCAACCTGTGCGTGACGGACGGCGTAAAGCAGCATGGTGGCGTGGGTTTCACAGATGACGCCAGGGCTCCTGTCGATCAGCTGGCGGCGGCAGGGTGGCGTCCTTCTGCCAGGGGGCTTGGGGGAACGATGGCGCACACATCCGTGCGGTCGTGGCCCGAGGCACCCCCGGTGCCCGCGCCGGTGCCAGCCACCGCAAGCACGGCACGATTTCGGCCGGTCGGGCCCACGGCGGCGGTGGACGGAAGGGCTGTGCGGAGCCGCCGTCCGCCTCGGGTTGTCACGTACGCTGCCAGCCCTTGTCGCTGAGGCCGTTTGCCGAGAAGGCCGCAGCCCTGCTGGCGGCGGAACGCGGCATGGCAAACGCTACGACAGCGGGCCCGTGCCCTTGGTGCGGCTTGGCGCGACACGGAGCTGGCCCGTGCCCGACGATGGCGGCACACGGGTTCCTGCGGCGGGGCCCACCCAGGGCGGGCCCGGCTCGCTGCCCTCGGCCGCCCGTACGCCACGAGTCGCCTATGCCTGCGCCACCCTGCTGCTCAGGGTCTTCGCCTGGGGACCGCTTGATGCGGCCCGCCACGAGGTAGAGGATGACCACATGGTTGAGGAACACGGCGCGCTCGGCAGGGCACACAGCGGGGCGCCTGAGCGTCTCCCGCCGCAGGGTCTGCACCCACAGGGTGCCGCTCCGCCCAATCCCGCCCGCGCCACCTCGGACAGGGTGAGGCGGATGCGACCGCCTAGACCAGTCTACGCCGGCAGGCAGGCCTTGGCGGGCGCACTCCGCGGCTGCCCGCGGCCGCAGTGAGCGCGTAGCGGGCTGCGTGACACGCTCGCGCGCCATGGCCCGTCGTGTCCGTCAGCGGCAACCGGACCCCATGGCCATCCCTGGTGTCATCAATCCGTAAAGATTGGGCGGGGAGGAGCCCTGGATGCGAGGCGGGAAGGGGAACGGTGTCGCGTGGTCTCCATGCCCCGTTGGCGGCCCGAGCCACACGGCCCTCACTGGCGCGGCCGGAGCATCCCGGCTGTCCGCCGCCCAGGGCAACCACAGCGGCGCCGCCGCCGAGGGGAAAAAAGAACCGGAAAGAGGGGGAGGTCATGCCAGCCGGAAGGCGCTGGCGCTGGCGTGGGCGGACCGCTGTTCGGCGGATCGGCTTCCTCGGTCTCGTCCTCGCGACCGCCGTGGCCGCACTCACCGCGGTCCAGTCGGCGCGCGGCGCGTCAGGCCTTGCGTTGATCACGGGCCTCGCTTCGCGTTGTGCCGCCGCCCCCGCCAGCGGAGCGGCGTCCGCCCCGCTGGACCCCACGCTCGGCTGGGCGAGTTGGCCGACCTTCCAAGGCGTGGCCGGTCACAACCTGGTGGTGCCGGGCAACGTCGGGCAGGATCCCCTGGCCGCCTCCTGGACCTTCCGGCCGGGCGCCGAGATGAGCATGGCCCCCGCGGTGGTGGGCGGCGTGGCCTACCTGACCGCGCTGAACGGCTGCGTCTACGCGCTGGACGCGGCGAGCGGCCACGTGCGCTGGACATTCCACACCGGCAACGAGTTGATGAGTGAGCCGTTGGTCGTGGGCGGGCGCGTGTTCGTCGGCTCGGGCAACAAGACCATTCTGCAGACCCGGACGGGCATCGTGCGCGGCTCTGGGGCCAACGCGATCTACGCCCTGCAGCAGGGTAGCGGCCACCTGCTCTGGACCCATCCCACCGTGGGGGAGAACATGCCCACGCAGCTCTACGCCGACGGCCGGGTCTACAGCGCCACGGGGGGTGGCGAGGTCTACGCGCTGGACGCGGCGACCGGCAAGGCCACCTGGCAGACGCACATCGGTTCCGTGGTCAGCATGTCCTCGCTGGTGGCGTCTGGCCAAACCGCCGTCGTCGGCGGCGCCGACCCCTACGCCTTTTATGGCATCAACCTGCAGAGCGGCAAGGTGGCGTGGAAGCTGCCCCTCGCCTCCGCCGAGGGCGGCGTCGACGACATCACCCCGACGGTGGCGGGCGGCGTCGCCTTCGCGCAGGTCCCCGAGGGCATCTTCCCCAAGGCTACCGTGGTCGAGTGGGCGATCAACACGCAGACCGGCCGGAACCTCTGGCAGACGCTGCTCGGCCAGGGATCGCTCGCCGCCTCCAACAAGGAGGAGGCCGGGGTCGCGACGGCGGTCCAGGGCGTCGTCTACGTCGGCAGTCCGGCGCTCAAGGGACTGTGGGCGTTGAACGCGCAGACGGGCAAGCCGGTCTGGGCCGCGCCGACGCCGCTGCGGGCGGGCATCCGCGCCGCGCCGACGGTTGACGGGTCGACCATCTTCGCCTCCGGCCAAGGGTGGCTGTACGTGATCGACCGCCAGACGGGGGCCCTGCTGCACGCGATCAAGGTCGGCACCCCCGTGCCCGGCACAGGCACGTGTGTCACGCCCTCGCCCCTGGTCGTGGGCCAGACCCTCTACTTCGCCGCGGGCGCAGACAACGCGCTGGTGGCGGAACCCGTCGCCGCCGCCCTTGCCGGGCGTGTGCCCGCGCTGACGGGATAACGGCGGGCGGCAACCGTTGCCGCCGGGCTCACGCGGGGCCTACCGACAGAGCGGCTACGCGCGTGGGCCGGGGGGCGCCGTCGCCAAGGGACGGCCACGGTGCCCGGCCACCCGCCGACGTGCACCCCTCGGCCCGCCAAGGCTGACCGCACGGGCACGGGGTTGCCCTGACGACGCGGCCCCGTGACACGCTCCGGCACCGCTGCCCGACCCATTACGCCTCCCGCTACAGGGCGCCCCCCCGCGCCCGGCGTCACCCCTGCCGGTACATGGCAGCCTGGCCGCTCTGCGGGAGGAAGACGTAGAGCAAGCTGCGCACCGGGTCGAAGGCGGTGGTGTGCGCGCCCTCCTCGGTGGCCACCTCCTGCGTCAGCGCCAGGGCGTCGGTGTCGATGACCTGCACCAACCCCGGCCGCCCGATGGCCACGTAAAGCCTCCGTGCGGCGGGATGGAACCAGACCGCGTCCGGCTCGCCGGCAAGGGGCACGGAGCCCACCTCCCTGCCCGTGCGCAGGTCGAGGGCCACAAGCAGGCCCCCATCGCAGGCGACGAAGGCCCGTCCCGTGGCGGGATCGAGGTCGAGGCCATGGGGGCCGGGGCTGGAGACGGGCCAACGCCCCACCTCGGCCAGGTCGCGGGCATCCAACAGGGTGACGCACGCCGGATCCCGCACATTGACGAGGAAGCGATCGCCAGCCGTGTCGACCACGCACCAGCGCGGCCGGCCCGGCAGCGGGCGATTGGCCACCGCGACCCCGCTGGCCGGATCGAGCAAGCGGGCCCGCAGGTCTTCGACGTCGGCCACCAGGAGGCGCGCGCGGCCCGCGTCCCAAGCCAGACCGTTGGGGCGCGGGCCCACGGCCGCCTCGCGTACCACGGTGCCATCCACGGCGCGCAGGACCAGCACCCGGCCGCCGCCGCGCGCGGCCGCGAAGACGAGCCCGGCGTCCTCTGCACACAGGACGCCGCTGGCTTCCGGGCAGCCCGGCACCGTGGCGAGGTGGCGGCCCGCCGGGCCGTCCAAGACCTCCACCGTGCCGTTGGCCGGGTGTGCGACGAAGACCATCCCGGTGGCCCGGACCACGTCGCCGTGGTCGAAACCACCCGCCGCGTGGGCCGGCAGGACGATCGCACCGTGCGCCACCAGCGCCACGCCGCCTACCTCCCCTCGTTGACCTGCCGCTGGCAGAAGGCGTAGAGCGCATCGTACATGGGGGTCTCCAGGCGGATCTTCTCGTGGTCGTCGGCGCCGTGCGCGATGGCAAACCCGTGGGCGATGGCATAGAGCCCCGCCGCCTCCGGCACGATGCCCCGGTCCGCGGTGACATCCGCGCCGTGCACGATGCGGCCCAGCGTCTGCAGGGCGGGATCGGTGAGCCCGTACTTGACCAGGATGGACTCAAAGCTGCAGCGCCCATCGACGTGTCCAAGCTCCGCCCCCGGGACGTCAAAGGGCGTCGCGCCCTCGCGGTCGGCCACCGCCGCGACCTCCTCGGCCGGGACGAACAGGAACGCGGCCTCGGGGTCAACGAACCGCTTGATGAGCCAGGGACAGGCGATGCGGTCGACGTTGGCGTTCCGGCGGGTCACCCACTTCATGGCGACTTCCCCCTCCTCTGCGGGCGCCCGTGCATGCAACGCCCGTTGCCTGGATGGTAGCAGCCATGGCAACAAGCTGTCCATCCCTTGTGCGGGACTGGGTTGCCTGGTAGGTTGCAACGGACGTTGCCAGTTCGGGGGCGGTGGCCGCGCCAGCGTGGCTCATCTTCGCGTACAAGGTCCCCTCGGAACCGTCTAGCAGGCGGGTCCTCGTCTGGCGCCGCCTGCGGCGCCTCGCGGCGCTGGCCCTGCACGACGGGGCCTACCTCTTGCCGCGGACGCCGCGCACGCTGGAGCAACTGCAGTGGCTGCAGGCGGAGGTCGAGGAGTTGGGTGGGGAGGCCTCGCTCTGGGAGGCGTCGCCCGTACCGCCGGATCGCTCGGCGCGCTTCGCGGAGCTGTTCAACCGGCAGTTCGAGGCGGGCTACACCCGGGTGACGGCCACGGCCGAGGGTGTGCGCGCGCGCCTGCAGTCCCCGGGGGGACCGCATCCCGACACCCTCCTGGCGTGCGAGCGGGACTACCAGGCCGCCAGCCGCGAGTACCTGGCGCTGCGGTCGCAGGACCACCTCGGCAGCGCGGCCGGGGCGACGGCGCGCCGGGCGCTGGAGGCCGTCAGTACGGCCCTGCGGGATGCCGTGGAGCGGCCGCAGGGACCGATGGAACCGGGCGGGGAGGGCTCGCGATGACGTGGGTGACCTGGAAGGGGGTGCGGATCGACCGCATCGCCTGCGCCTGGCTGATCCGCCGCTTCCTGGACCCGGCGGCGGCGTTCCGCTTCATCGACCCATACGCCCCGCTACCGCCGGACGCGACGCCCTTCGACATCCCGGGCGTTCCCTTCAGCCACCACGGCGGCGCCGCCAGCTTCCGCGCGCTCTGCGTGGCGCACGGGCTGGACGAGGACCCGCTGCTGCGCCTGGCCGGCATCGTGGACGCCGCGGACGCGGCGGGCGACCCCGCGCTCTTCCCCGAAGCCGCTGGCCTGGACGCCGTGTGCTCGACACTCGCTGCCGTCGCCGGCTCCGACGAGGAGGCGCTGCGCGTCGGCGCCGTGCTCTTCGAGGCCCTGTACGCCGCCGTGGGAGCGGGGCAGCGCGCCGAGGGCGGGGCGTAGGGGTGCCGCGGTGTCGGCCCCCCTGCGGTCAGGGTGGTAGGACGCGGTCGCAGCATCGTGGCGCTGGCGCAGTGGCGACGCCGTGCGGGGGCAGCGGGGCGGGGCGGAGCGAGGCGCCTGCGGGCGGACGGCCCCTCTAGTCCGCAGCCCCCTCTCGCCGGGCGAGCGCGGCGCGGAGCGACGGTACGGGTGCGTGTCGGCGAGGAACGGCGTGCCCGCGTATCGCGCACCCTGGCCGGCCTCCCCACCGAACCGGGGAGACCTGGCGGGACCGCGGCGCGCACCCTGGACTGGCTCCGCCCAGCGGGGGGGGTGGGGGGCCCGGCGGCCTTGCGTCCCACGGCGCGCGCGTACGGCAGCAGCCGGATCGGCGACCGCGCCGTGGCGCAATCTGCCGCGGCACCGCGGCCACGCCGGGTGGGCGCCCTGACCTCGTGGGCCGACCACGAAACGCGGCGCGGGCCGGTCTGCCCCCGGCCGAGGGGAGGCGGCATCCGCTGCACGTCCCCTGCCCGCTGACACCCCGCGGGAGACCGGTCGTCGCCGCAGGGCGAATCCGCGGGCCCCGTGCCCCGAGGCGCCGCGTGCGTCCAGGGATTCTAGCGCACGGCCAAGGAAGGTGTGAAGGTTTGACCCGCGCGACCACGGACAGCGCGCCGGCCGCGGGGACCGCTGCCGGCCACTCGGCGCAGGGGGCCGAGTCCCGCATCCTGCTCGCCGCCGCGGTGCGCAATTTTGGCCTGGGCCTCGTGTCCGTCGTCGTCGCGCTGGCCTGGCGCCGTGAC